>JBPCIX010000066.1:0-4685 GCA_051005875.1 Actinomycetota bacterium
AACGAAACGTCGGGCCTGGCTAAAAGCTGCCGGTCCTGGGTGTCGTTCCGACCATTTGTTCTGACCGATACTCGTCCCCTTCGAGTTGCTCGTGAATCCATGTTCGGTTCCTTTCTTGTTCTATAGGGCAGGATACGACTCGTGATATCTCCGCGGATTCGAGTCGAGCCCAGCTCGGCCGAGCTCATAGAAGGGTTTGGCAGGATCAGGCGCGCGATGCACCTGCCTGAGGAGTTTCCGCAGAAGGTAATCAAAGAGGCCAGCGTTGCATCCGAGAAGGATCCTTCCGCAGGCCCCGGCCGTGCCCCTCGGCTGGATATCGAATTTGTCACCATTGATCCACCCGGCAGCATGGACCTCGATCAGGCGTACTTCGGGGCGAAGGTCGAAGGCGGCTTTCATGTTAGTTATGCGATCGCAGACCTCGGCTACTTTGTGCAACCGGATGGTCCGTTGGCTCTTGAGGCAATGGCTCGTGGGAAGACTTTGTATTCCCCTGATCTGAGGACTCCACTTTACCCAACATCAATCAGCGAAGGCGCCGCAAGTCTTCTTCCGGACCAGGTTCGTCCAGCCATCTTGTGGTCGTTTGATCTCAATGGCAGGGGAGAGGTTGAGCGCTTCAACGTTGAGCGCTCGGTGGTGAAAAGCGGCAGGCAGATGACCTATGCCGAGGTGCAGAAAGAAATCGATGGGGGCAGTGCTTCGGACTCGCTAAAGGTCCTTCGTAAGGTAGGGAAGTTGCGCCAACGCCTCGAAGAGGAACGGGGCGGCGTGAATCTTCGGTTGCCCGACCAGGAGGTCCACCCCAGCGCCCAAGGATTCGAGCTGGTTTATCGGTCCGAACTCGAAGTCGAAAGATGGAACTCGCAGATCTCGTTAATGACGGGGATGGCGGCGGCCAAGCTTATGCTGGAAGCCCAGGTAGGACTTGTCAGGACGTTGCCGGCGCCGCAGCCTGAAACCATCGAGATGTTGCGACGAAGCGCCGAAGCGCTGGGGCTCAACTGGCAACTCGACATCACTTATCAACAGTTCATTCGGACTCTTGATTCCCAAGCGCCGGCCCAGGCAGCTTTTCTGGTTCTGACCCGCTCTCTGTTCCAGGGAGTAAAGTACACATACTTCAACGGGCCCGCTCCGGACAACGTCGCTCATCACGCGATTGCGGCCCCCTATGCGCACGTGACGGCGCCCCTTCGAAGAATGGCCGACCGTCTGACGAATGAGCTGGCGATACTTCTCTCGGCGAAGCAAGAGCCCCCACAGTGGCTGCTGGAAAGCCTTGCCGAGGCGCCGGACATAATGAAGGTTGCCGATCACCGGGACCGTGAACTGGATAGCCGGATAGTCGATTTCGTCGAGGCCAACGCTCTCAGTCATCTTGTCGGCGAGGTTTTTGAGGGAGTGATTGTGCAGTCGGGCAAGGAAGGGGGCATGGTGCAACTAAGAGATCCTGCTGTGCTCGGGCCCTGCGAGGGGGCAGGGCTTCCGCTGGGCCACAGAATCCAGGTCAGGCTGACAGAGGCCAATCCGGCAACAAGCCGAATAAGGTTCACTCCGACAACCGTCTGAGGATCACTACGGCGAAAAAGTTCGGTTGGGGTGACCGAGGGGACTTGAACCCCCGACGTCCTGGACCACAACCAGGTGCTCTACCAACTGAGCTACGGCCACCAAGGTTACGAAAAAATAGTAACCGACAAACAGTCCGGCCTGTAACGCCACTCCAACCGGTCACTGCAGCTCGGGTGGTGGAGGGTACCTGTCCGGCTGAGTCCGATAGCCTTGGCTTCGAATGAAGCAAACAGCAGATGTCGTGGTGGTTGGCGGCGGGATCATTGGGTGCTCTACGGCGGCCGAACTGGCCGGTGCCGGCGCCGCCGTGGTGCTGGTTGAGCGACGCGAAATTGCTCATGGTGCTTCCGGCCGAAATCACGGATTGATTTTCTACCCGCAGAATCCGCTTACCGACCCCGTCTACCGCGCTTCTCACGGCATGTACAAGGCATTGGCCGATGAGGGGACCATGAACCTGCAACTCGACGAGCACCCTGTTGGATTCATTATTTTGGCGGCCGAGGAGAGTGACTGGGCGGCCGCCGAGGCCGAGGCCATGGCTTGCAAGGTCGGCGGGGTGGAAGTGCATCGTCTCGACCGGCGAGAATTAACAGAGGCCGAGCCGAATCTGAATGAGGACCTGCTCGGCGGCTGGCGGATCGACGATGGCTACCGACTAGATCCTGCTGCGCTGACTCTGGCCTTCGCTTTGATGGCCCGCCTGGCAGGCGCCGAGATAAACACCCACACGGAAGTCAAGCAAATACTGGTGAAAGCCGGACGGGTCAGGGGCGTTGCGACCGATCAAGGGATCATCGATGCCCCGGTTGTTGTCGATGCCGCAGGGCCTTGGGCGCCGAAAGTCGCCCGAAGCGCCGGGCTCGATTTAGCGGTTTTGGGGGCCAGAGGCTGGCTGCTGTTGACCAGGCCGATTGAACCTATGTGCAGCCATCTTGTCGAATCGGCAGGCTGGCACCTGTTAGCGGATGATCCGGGTCCTTCCGAAATCACAGTGGGGGATTATTCGAGCGCCGAGCAGGGACCAAAGCTGGACATAGGGATGCTCATTCAGCAAAATGCCGGCGGCAATGTCTTGCTGGGCGGCTCGCGAGCGATCACATTGACGGAGGCGCCCGACGGCCACGAAGTGGCCAGGGCCATTGCCGCGAGTGCCGTCAAGGCTCTTCCAGATTTGGCTGGTGTGCCACTTGCGGCGGTTTGGTCGGGAGTTCGGCCGATGACGGCCGACGGCCTGCCTTTCATCGGCTGGCTGCCGGGGATCGAAGGATTTTTTGCCGCCTCGGGGCATGGTGGTCAGGGCATCATCCTAGGGGGGGGCAGTGGCCGCTTGTGCGCCCAGATGATCATGGGGGCCGAGACATTTACGGATCCAACCCCGTTCCGCCTTGATCGGGGCGCACCCTAGAAATCTCTGGTCACGAAGTTGCTGCCCTGGGATCGGCTAAGGGGTCCCGCCGTATTCGGCCAGATATGCCACCGTGTAGCCCACCACGCCCAGAAAGTCATCCACTCGGCAATTCTCGTTGGGAGCATGCAGGTGCGAATCGGGCCGGCCCACTCCCGGCGGCGAGCAAATTGGAATTCCGAGCGTTTGGGCGATCGAATGCATCGGTCCGGTTGCCCACATGAACGGATAGACCACCCGCGGCTGAGTGAACCACCCTTCAGCGGCCTTCTCGGCTGCTTTGCCCAGTACAGAATCTCTCGGAGATCTGGATGGATTTTCGCCGCTTAGAACTTCGACTTCGATTTCGCCAAACCCTTCGGATTCCAGATGCTTCCTGACTTTGCCGGCGATGTCTTCGGCGTCTTGATCGGGGACCAACCTGAGATCCAGCTTCGCCAGGGCCTCGGCGGGTAGCACCGTCTTGGTCGCGCCGGGGACCCCATATCCGGTATGAAAACCCGCAATGTTAATGGTAGGGGAGTAGAGCATTTGCTTTTTTAACCGAGCCCCCGTGAGCCCGTCTAGGAATTCGGCAATTCCAAGCGACTCGAGCATGGCCTGCTCGTTGAACGGAATTTCTTCGATCATCTTTTCTTCGGCCGGCGACGGGGTGACGATGTCGTTGAAAAATCCGTCGACGCGGATCCGCCCGTCGGCGTCTTTCAGCGAGCCAATGGCCCGAAGAAGTTCCCAGGCGGCGGAGGGGGCGTAAACCGCTATGGAGGAATGCTGGTCCCCGGAAAGGGCTTTGCACCGCAGCTCAAGGTAAAGCAAGCCCTTGCATCCGTAATAGACCGTGGGGTGGCCGTCGAGGTCGAGCCAGGCACCTTCCCAAACGCAATCGTCGGCTTTTAGGTCCTCGGCGAATTTCTTGCAGATGGCGTCGAAATTGTAGCTGCCCGATTCCTCTTCCCCTTCGATAAAAAATTTGAGATTGAACGGAAGGTCACCGTAGAGTTCCTTATAGGCCTCGATGGCGCAGAGCCGTGCGACAAGGTCGCCCTTGTTGTCCGCGGCGCCGCGGGCGAAGATCTTGCCATCCTTCTCGGTGGGCTCAAACGGCGGTGAATCCCAAAGCTCAATGGGGTCCACTGGCTGCACATCGTAGTGGTCGTAGATCATCAGGGTCCGGGCCGAGGCCGGGGCCGGGGCCGGGAATTCCGCCAAAAGCGCTTCGGCTGAGCCAGGAACGGCTAAGCGCCGAACCTCAGCCCCCAAGGTTTCGAGCTTTGCTTGCAACCAGCCGGTCATCTCTGCGATTCCCTTGCCCTCGGTCGACACGCTCGGAATCGAGCATGCCTGTTTGAGGGAGTCGATATAGCGCGCCGCGTGCGCATCGACGACTTTTCGGATGGATGAGTAATCGGCCACTTGTAACGTCTCCTTCGCACGAGTTGGAGCGGGCGACGAGGATCGAACTCGCACCGCCAGCTTGGAAGGCTGGGGCTCTACCATTGAGCTACGCCCGCGTTTGGATGATTGTATTGCCTGAATCAATTTCGGGCCGAAAAGTGGTCGGGCGGGGCCGAAAAAGTGAGGCTTTCACGTTTAGCCCCGACCTGCTCTTTTGAAAGCGTTGTTTGAGGGCACCAACAGATTAAGAGGGCTTTCGCCCACACAGGGAATGGGCGGGGGCCTTTGGACTAGGACTTGTTTG
>JBPCIX010000067.1:0-15726 GCA_051005875.1 Actinomycetota bacterium
GATCTACGCGGCCGGATCATCCTGGATGTGGATTGGGTTCCGGACAAAGGCGGAGAAGCCAAAGTGGCAATGGGGTGCTTTGATCGTCTGGCACATCTGCTTCCCGGCGCCCAGGGAGTCATTTACGACACGGCTCTTCGGGGAATCCATCATCAGACATTGCTTCGCAAACACGGGTGGGTTCCGGTCAACAAGGTTGCCGCGCTGGTGGCCGGTTCGAAGAAACCACGCCGCGCTGAGGGCCGGCGGGTTGAGAAGAGCTTCTTCGTTGAGAGCAAGCAAGTCCGGATGGAAGACGGAACCGTCAAGAATCTGAATCTGTTTGCACGGGGCGGCGCTGTGGGAATCGGCGAACCCAATCAGAACGGGGACGTCGAGTTTGTTGAGCTCTCCAGAGTCAAGACAATGAGGCGCGGGTCACCCGGGCAATTTCGTTTTTACAATGAGTACAAGCTGCCCGAGAATTACGGCGGCGGGACAATCACCATCCGGTTGCACGGTGACGAAGAGGATGTCCGGCGCAAGTTCAACCGGACTGAGAACGTACGGCCCATTCCGCCGTCGGATCCTCTTTTCAAGTCGCTTTACGCTCGCAGGAATGACGCCGAATCAATTAACCGTGGGCTCGTTGATACCCTCTTCTTGGGCCGGGCCCACAGCGTCGGGCATGCTCGCCAGCACGTGAATCTACTCGGCTATGCGCTCATGGTCAACGCGCTGGCCCTGCACCGTCACCGCAAAGGGCGAGAACAGCTGGCTGCGGCCTGACGGCCGCATCCCTTTAAGAGATCTAATCCGAGCAAGGTTTTTCAAACGCGCCGAGGTCTGCGCCGGACCTGAAACCCAACCCGCATTTCGTCACAAAACCAGCCGACCCGCGGCCTTAGCCCTTCGAACCTTTCTTTAGACTGATGAGCGATGTAGAAAATTTAGTTTTCTTCCACCTTTTCTACATCCCCCGCCCTCGTAGCTCAGTGGATAGAGCACAGGTTTCCTAAACCTGGTGTCGGACGTTCGATTCGTCTCGGGGGCACTCCGAGTTCCGCTTGAGCGGCCTATTGAAGGCAGCGGCGTTTGAATTCAACCAATGCTCGTAGCTGCCTGGCGACCTCCTAAGATATTTTCAACATCGGGGTCTAGGATCGCCAGTTTGCCTTCACTTAGCGATGTCGACCTTCCCGTCGAACATGGCCGCCTTCGTTGAATCCCGGACAAAGACTCGAACTTCTTCTCCGGCACCAACAAGCCGACTAACCAGATCCGAGCCAACCTTGCCCGTGGCTCCTGTTACAAGGATCAAGCCTGACCCTGGGAGGCTGCTTCAGCAGCCCTCTTGGCCATTTCGTCTGGAGGAACATCTTCTACATGAGTTGCGACATTCCATCGATGGCCGAAGGGATCTTCGAATTGACCGGACCGGTCCCCATAAAACTGGTTTTCAACTGGGCGCATTCCGGTGGCGCCGGCTGCAACAGCCTTGGCGTATACCGCGTCTGCGTCCTCAACGTAAACGCTCAGTAGAACTGGGGTGCCCCCCAGCTCCTTTGGCCCCGACATACCCATCTGAGGACTCTCGTCGGCAAGCATGATCATGGAATCTCCGATAGAAAGCTCGGCATGTCCCACGCCGGTCCCCCCCTCGCCGGGCATCCTCATGCGCTCAGCCGCCCCAAGGACCTCCGAGTAAAATTTGATCGCAGCTTCTCCATCACTCACATATAGGTATGGGGTAATTCGGGGATATTCATCAGGAATCGGCTTCACTTCTGCCACAAGCAACCTCCTTATTGGGTTTCGGATCGACTATCGGAAGTCCTAGGATAAGGGTTGCTAATGAGGCATGCAGGAGTACGCAAGGGCGCACGATTCACAAACCCAAGTAGGCTTTTCGGACGTCGGGATTGCGAGTCAGCGCTTGGGCTGAGTCGGCCAGGGAGATCACTCCGGTCTCCATGACGTAGCCTCGTGACGCCAAAGACAGGGCCATATGGGCGTTTTGCTCGACCAACAATATGGTGGCCCCTTGCCGGTTGATCTCGCCAATGGTCTCGAAGATCTTTTCCACCATCAACGGCGCCAGACCCATCGACGGCTCATCTAAGAGCATGAGCTTGGGACGGCTCATCAGAGCCCTGCCGATAGCCAGCATTTGCTGCTCCCCGCCCGACAAGGTCCCCCCGGCCTGACTCTTGCGCTGATCCAGGACGGGAAACAAAGCTAAGACCCGGTCGAGAGCCTCGTTGAGCCCCCGGTCTTGCTTGCTGGTAAACCCGCCCATCATGAGGTTTTCCTGCACACTCATACGCGGGAAAATCCTTCTGCCCTCCGGGGACTGCGTTATTCCGAGCCCGACGATCTGGTGCGGGGCGAGTTCCTCGATGCGCTCACCCTGGAACAGGATTTGTCCAGTAGCCGGTTTGAGAAGCCCCGAAATCGTCTTCAAAGTCGTAGTCTTCCCGGCCCCGTTTCCACCGATCAAGGTGACGATCTCGCCTTCCCCAACCTCAAGCGATATTCCCTTTACCGCTTCGATGTTCCCATAGCGGACCCGGATATCCCGGACTTCAAGAAGCGGGCTAGGAGCCATCTTGCAAGGCGCCCCTGCCAAGATAGGCCTCGATAACTTTTGGCTCCCGCTGAACCTGCTCGGGACTTCCCTCAGCTATCTTTTGCCCGAAGTCCAGGACGGTCACCCGCTCGCTGATTCCCATCACCACCCTCATGTCGTGTTCGATTAAAAGGATGGTCGCACCCCAATCACGGATCTCGCGCACCAAATGCACGATCCGCTGCTTCTCCACAGGGTTCATGCCGGCGGTCGGCTCGTCGAGCAGCAATAGCTTCGGCTCGGTGGCCAGGGCTCGGGCGATCTCGAGCCGCCGCTGGTCGCCGTAAGACAAGTTCCGGCACTCTTGCTCAGCGGAGTGGGCGATCCCCACCAACTCGAGCAATTCACGCGCCCGCTGAGCCCCAGCAGCCTCCTCCCTGCGAGCCCTTCCGGTCCTTAGCAATGCATCGAGTACCCCGGTCCTGCTGTGAGCGTCGAAGCCGACCATGACATTTTCCAGCGCCGTCATGGCCCCAAACAACCGGATGTTCTGAAAAGTCCGTGCGATGCCTGCGCGGGTGATCTGGTGCGGACGCTTCCCCTCCACAGACATGCCCTCCAGGGTGATCCGGCCGGCGGTAGGCGCCAGCGCTCCGGTTATCAAGTTGAAAACCGTGGTCTTGCCCGCGCCGTTAGGTCCGATAAGACTTCCGATCTCGCCCTTTTTGACGTCCAGGTCCAGGTCCCGCACCGCCGACAGCCCGCCGAATGCTTTGGTCAGGCCTTTGATCTCAAGGAGCGCCGTTGGATCCACCGCCTCCCGAATTAGGCTGGTACAACCCGGCTTCAGGCAATTGTGTTTTCAGTTCGGTCTCGCGCCGGCGGCTGGGCACCAGGCCCTGGGGCCGGAAGATCATCATCAGCACCAGGACCGCCCCGAATACCAGAAACCGGTATTGCTGAAATCCCGGGATAGCGGTTCGAATGAGTTCGGGTATCACAACGATCGCTGCTGCGCCCAGGATAGAGCCGGGAATGCTGCCCATCCCACCCAGGACCACCATGGCCAATATGAGAAATGAGGTAATCAACGGAAATGCATCGGGGCTGACGTAAGTGACCCGGCTGGCTTGAACCACGCCCGCCACCCCGGCAGTCGAAGCGCCGATTGCGAAGGCCCAAAGCTTCATCCGGACTGCGGGCACTCCCATTGCCGCCGCGGCGCCCTCATCCTCGCGGATGGCCGCCCAGGCCCGCCCGATTCGGGACTTGTTCAACCTGGTGATTACCATCACCATTACCACGGTCAGCAGCAGCAAGAGGTAGTAGTAACCCTTTGGGTCCAGGCCAAAGTCGTACCCGACCGGCCCTAAGTTCAGCCTCGGGTGAGGAATCGGGGTGATGCCACGGGGGCCTACGGTCACCGAGTCGAAGTTCCTGGCCGAGATGCGAACGATCTCGCCGAACCCGAGCGTCACTATCGCCAGGTAATCGCCCCGAAGCCTGAGCGTGGGCGCCCCGAGTACCACTCCCGTGATCATGGCCACCAGCAGTCCGGCCGGAAGCAGAAGCCACATCCAATCTTGCCAAACTGGAACGGCCGGCAGGTTCTGGCCGCCGTGCAGAAACAGGGCCCTGGCGTAATCGCCGGCCGTGACTATGGCGAAGACGTAGTTTCCGATGGCGTAAAAGGCGACGAAACCTAGGTCGAGGAGGCCGGCAAATCCGACCACGACGTTCAGCCCGAGCGCGAGAAGCGAGTAAAGCAGCACGTCGATCAGAATCGACTGCCAAAAAGAAGAAAGGCCCAGCGGCGCCACCAGCAGGACCAGGGCACAAAGGCCGGATACGGCGAACGGAATCCAACGGCGTCCGGTCATCTTCTCACCCGCTCGCCTAGGATTCCCGAAGGCCGGAACATTAGGACGGCGACCAGGATCAGAAAGGCGATGACGTCCTGCCACTGGCTGCCGATGCAAGCGACACCGAGGTTCTCTGCCAGGCCTAGGAGCAGCCCGCCTGCAACCGCTCCTCGGATGTTTCCTATCCCGCCGAGCACGGCGGCCGTGAAGGCCTTGATTCCGGGAATGAACCCGATATTGAACCGAGCTTCCCCGAAAAACACCCCGTACAGCAGTCCGGCGGCGCCGGCCATGAGCCCTCCCACGAGAAAAGTCACGACCACCGTGCGGTTCGCGTTCACCCCCATCAAAGAAGCCGCCTCAGGGTCCTCCGCCAGCGCCCTGATGCCCCGGCCGGTCCTGGTCTTCATGACAAACCGGTCCAACAAACAGAACATAACCACCATGGTGAATACGATCAGCAATTGCTTGTTGGATACCGAATAGCCGAAGACTTCAAAAACGACGCTGCGGGCCATCACGTTGGGATAAGGCCTGGGCGCCGGTCCCCCTATCGGGGTGAGGACAAAAAACAGGTTGGATAAAAACAAAGAAGCACCGATCGCGGTAATCAAAAACGCGAGCCGCGGCGCCCCCCGCCGGCGCAGCGGACGGTAGGCGATTCTTTCCAGCGCAACGGCGGCCAGCCCCGAGGCCAGCATCGAAAGCAGCACCGCTATCCCCAGCACCCCGAACAGTTCCGCCCCTTCGGCGGGGCCGCCCCTATCTAGAAGCCTCAATGAGTAGAGACCCGCGAACGACCCGATCATGAAGATCTCGCCGTGAGCAAAATTGATCAATTGCAGGACGCCGTAGACCATGGTGTAGCCCAGGGCGATCATGGCGTAGATCGATCCCAGCGTCAGCCCATCGAACGTGTGGGGCCAAAAGCCCGAGCGCAGGCACTCAGGCAGTTACGCGCCCCCCTTGATAGCCCCGCCGCCTTTGCCGAATCACTGCCTTGGGCGGGCGAAACCCTTACGCGGCCGGGGGCCCCTTCAACAGATCATCGGCTTTGCCGACCAGCTTAAATTTTCCGCCCTCGACACGGTAAAGGAAAATGGTGACAGAACTCTCGACCAATTCGCCGTCCGGTTTGAAGGTGTACGACTTAGTGGTGCCTTTGAAGTCCTTGACCGACCGAATACCCTCAGTGACCTTTTCACGGTAGGCGCGGATGTCGCCGGACGGCTTGCCGGCCTTGCGCACCGATTCCAGGATCAGCCTGGCGGCGTCGTAGCCTTCACCGGAATATACGATCGGGTCTTGGTTGAACTCTTTTTTGTAGTCGCTCAAGAACTCCTTGGCGACAGGGTCGTCCGAAACCGTCACATCCGCACAGGGGCATAGAGCGTACGCGCCTTCGGCGGCTGTCTTGGCGGTCGTTACGAAGTTATCCTCCTTGCTTCCGTCGCCGCCCAGATACTTGCCCTTGAAGCCCTTATCCCGAGCTTGCGTGATGATCTTGCCGCCTTCAGGAGAATATGCGCCCCAAAACAAAACGTCCGCGCCGCTTGAGACGATCTTGCTCGCTATGGCGCTGTAGTCTTCCTTGCCCGGATCGATCGCCTCGAACCCAACCAACCCCGCGGCGTTTTTCTGCCGGACTCCGTCGCGAACAATGGTGGCCAGTCCTTCTCCGTACGCAGTCTTGTCGTGAGCGACAAAGACCTTCTTGCCCTGCAGATAATTCAACATGATGTCGGGGGCCGGACCGCCCTGAGAGTTGTCGTTGCCGAGCCCCCTGAACCAAGCCTTCCACCCCTGTTGCGCCAGGCCGGGGTTCGTGGCCGTCTGGGTGACCTGCGGGATGCCGGCCTGCTGAAAGATCGGCCCCGCCGAGAACGACTCGCCGCTAAAGGCGGGTCCCACGACACCCAGGACCTTGTCGTTTGCTGCGAGCTTATTTGCCAGCGACACGGCCTTGTCCTTGTCGCCCCCGGTATCCTCGGCTTGCAAGCGCAAGGTTATGGGAAGGTCCCCGGATGCATTTGCCTGCTTGACGGCCAGCCTTGCCCCCTTCTCGCCGCCCACCACCAAAAGGGCCGTGGCCCCGGTCAAGTCCCCCATGAAACCAATCTTGTACTCGGGCTTGCCTCCGGCCTTGCCCCCGTCGTCCCCTCCGCCGCCTCCGCAAGCAGCGGCCACCATCGTGAGCGCCAGTAGAAGAGATGTTCGAGCCGTCAATCCAGCCTTGCTCATGGTCCGCCCCTTTCGCACTTATTCAGTCGTCGTATGAACTCTGACCAATTTTTCTATTCGGCAAGCATATATCTCAGCAACCGGCGACCCAAACTCAAGCCGTTAGACTCTAGGTTCTGCGCCGTCACGAAGTCCGCTACATCCTTATTGGGGGCGTGGCTGCCGCAGCCCAGCGACCGTTCTGGATGACTCAAAAAGGAGGCTTGCCGTGAGAGACGAGGTCAATAAAGAGGAACAGTTCGGCGAACGGATCCTCGGGATCCTGAACGACGCGGCGCTCGCGTTGATGCTGAGCATCGGTCACAAGACCGGACTCCTGGATGTGATGGCGACCTTGCCCCCATCGACGAGCGACGAGATAGCGAAGGCGGCAGGAATGCAGGAGCGATACGTCCGCGAATGGCTCGGCGCGATGACCACGGGCGGCATCGTCGATCACGACGCCGGCGCGATGAGCTTCGCGCTTCCGCCCGAGCACGCGGCTTGGCTAACGAGAACCGCAGGGCCGGCCAACCTTGCCGTTCAGACGCAGTACATCGGACTGCTCGCCGGCGTCGAGGCTCAGGTCGCGGAGTGTTTCCGGATCGGCGGGGGCGTGCCCTACAGCGAGTACCCGACCTTCCACGCACTCATGGCCGAGGAGAGCGGCGCGGCCCACGACGTGACCCTCTTAGCTGGGATCCTGCCCCTGGTGCCGGGCATCATGGATCGGCTCCGTGCGGGGATCGATGTCGCCGACGTGGGATGCGGCTCCGGCCATGCCGTGAACCTGATGGCGGAGGAATTCCCAGCCAGCCGCTTCGTGGGTCTGGACCTCTCCGAGGAAGCCGTGGCGGTCGGGCGGGCAGAAGCAGGGGAAAAAGGGCTGACCAACGTTCGGTTCGACGCTCAGGACGCCGCGACGCTGGATGGGTCCGGGCAGTTCGACTTCATCACGACCTTCGATTCGATCCACGATCAGGCCCGGCCTGATCTGGCTCTCGCCGGGATCGCCGCATCGCTGCGGTCCGGGGGGACCTATCTGTGTGTGGATATCAAGGGCTCGAGTTCGATCGAGGGCGACATGGATCTCCCCCTAGCTCCGCTCCTCTACACCGTCTCGACGATGCATTGCATGACCGTTTCGCTCGCCGCTGACGGAATGGGGCTCGGCACGATGTGGGGCGAACGCACAGCCAGAGAAATGCTGACTGCTGCCGGCTTCAATTCTATCGACGTCCACGAGATAGACGAGGACATCGTGAACAGCTACTACATCGCCACGAAAGGATGAGAGGCTTGAAATGACCAAGAGCATGCGAGTTTTTCGCTCGACGGCCAACAGTTCGCGGCCATGGATAGCGCGCGTGCCCACGACTCTGGTTTCAATGAGGCTATTTCACTCATCGTGAGCTGCGATACTCAGACAGAGATCGATCACTACTGGGAAGCACTTTCTGCTGTTCCCGAGTCCGAACAATGCGGTTGGCTCAAGGACAAGTACGGTTTGTCTTGGCAGGTGGTCCCCTCTAAGATGGAGGAAATGATGAGCAACGGATCGAAGGAACAGATCGCTCGGGTGACCGAGTCGTTTCTCAAGATGACGAAGTTCGATATAGCAGAACTAGAGAAGGCTTACAAAGCCCCCGAAAGCGCGCCGGGAGGTAAAGATTAAATGAGATTCATTGCGCGCCACAAGCTTGCCTTAGGAGTGACCGGGGTTCTTGGCCTAGGGGCGTTGGTTTTTGTTCTCGTGTACTTCCAGCCGCACAAACTCTTCATTGACCAGAAGGTGAACGAGGCGGGCCTGACCTCGGCCCCCCCTTCCTCGAAGCAACCGGCCGCCTCTCCCAAAGAGCCGGCCGTCATAGATCCGGCCCCCGCCCCGCCGAGCGCGGCCCCGCCTGCCGAGCCTCAGCTATTGAGCCAGGGCCAGTTTCGAAGCCTGGAGCATGAAACCACGGGACGGGCATCAATTACGAAGTTGGCCGACGGATCGAGGGTTCTTCGATTCGATAACTTTGCGACATCCAACGGGCCTGATCTACGAGTCTATTTATCCGCGGGAAGCAGCGACGCGTCCTTCGGGAAGGAATACGGAATAGATTTCGTTGAACTCGGCAAATTGAAGGGCAACCTGGGCAACCAGAATTACATGGTCCCTTCGACGGTTGATTTGAGCAAGTACTCCAACGCGGTTGTGTGGTGCAAACGCTTCACCGTGGGCTTCGGGGTGGCAACCCTCAGCTAGACCGGCCATCAGAAAGCCCTGAGGGTTTCGACCACGGATTCCGACAGGGCATCCGGGTTGTAGCCCCCTTCCAGCGCCATCATCAGTCTGCCTTCGCAAACTTCACCCGCAAGGCCAACCAGTTCAGTAGAGATTTCCCCAAAACCTTTTGCGGTCACCCGTTGATCTGAAAGCGGATCATCAAGATGGGCGTCAAATCCGCCAGAAACCAGCAACATATCGGGCCCGAACCTTCGAACGGCCGGCGCCACTCTTGATCGAATAGCTTCGAGGTGGGCTTCGTCACCCGAGCCGGCATCGAGCGGGACATTCAGGTTGGTCCCCCTCCCTGGACCGGATCCGGTTTCATCTGCAGACCCCGTAGCCCACGGGTACCAGGGCCATTGGTGGATCGAAACATACAAGACGGTTGGGTCTTCCCAGAAGATCTCCTGGGTGCCGTTTCCGTGGTGAACGTCAAAATCAACGACAGCGACCTTTGAGGCCCCTCTTGCAATGGCATGGCGTGCGCCGACGGCCACATTATTGATCAGGCAAAAGCCCATCGCCTGGGCGGCCGTCGCGTGATGGCCTGGGGGCCGGATCAGGCAAAAGGACCTAACGCCCTTGTCAAGGGCGGCACCGACCGCCGAACAGCAGGCGCCGGCCGCTCTTATTGCGATTACAAAGGAATCCGGTCCGGCGGGAGTATCCGGATCCAGCAACCCCCCGCCGCGGGCGCAAACTTGCTCGAGCTTTCCGAGATAGCCGGGATGATGCACCCTCCCCAACTCCTCGGTGGAAGCCGCCCGCGGTTCAATGAGTTCATGGCCGATTCGTGCTGATTCGATCGCACTAAGGCACGCCGTAATCCTGGTTGGCCGGTCGGGCATGTGGATTGGATCATGCTTGGAGTTGCCGGGATCGACGTAAAGCCTAAGAGGCGGCATACCGGAACACCACTATTCCATTACGGGGTCGTCTTTCCACTTGATGCTGCATCCTGCGCTCGGCATTGGGTTTTCTGGCACCGGCTGGCCCTCCAGCACCGCGTCAACCGCAGCCTTGAGGTCTGCTCCGGTTACGGGGACGTTGCGGCGGGGACGGGAGTGATCAAATTGTCCGTGGTAGACCAGCTTCCGATCACGATCGAACAGAAAAAACTCCGGTGTGCATGCGGCCTTGTATGCCTTTGCAACGGTTTGATCCTCGTCGATCAGATATGGAAACTCATATCCGCGGGAAGCGACTTCCTCGGGCATCTTGGCGGGAGCATCGTCGGGATGCGTGGCCGCATTGGGGTTAATGCCGGCCACTCCCAGTCCCCGGCGCTGAAAGTCCGATGTCAGGACGGCCAACTCTGAGGCGACGAACTGAACGTAGGGGCAGTGATTACAGATGAACATCACGAGTAAGCCCGGCGCATCTGCGAAATCGCCAGAACTGTGGATCTTGCCTTTAGTATCCGGCAGGGCAAATTCGGGAAGGGCGCTTTGTAACGGCAATGTGTTGGTAGCGACTGTGACCATTGGTCCTCCTGTGAGTGATGGAACTGGAAAGTCTATTGCTGCATTTACCCCATTATGAAACTACAGATGCCCGCGAGCCAATCTTGAAGATTGGCGTTCCTCCCCTAAGCCTTTGGGATAGCCTCATTTCCAATGCACTCGCACTCAAAGCACTCGCACTCAAATTCCCCTGAGCAAAGGGCTACTCCTCAAGCGCGTCGGCTGCTTCTGATTTGTACCATTCCCCTAGTACTGGCGACGATTGCGGGTTTTGTGCTTCTGCGTCCAACCCAAGTCACCAGCTTCTCGAAGGCCATTGAGCTACCCACCAGCTTGCTCGACGCGACGATTGTCGGAATTGCCCCATCGATATGCGGGGGCCTCGAAACCGGTGATTTGAACTGCCGGCAGGCGCGGGCGCGCTTGACCGAAGGCGCCCAAAAAGGAAAGACCGTCTCCTTTGAAACCGGCGCCGATCCGGTCATCTCGAGACTTAAAGTCGGAGACAAAGTTGTGCTGAGCCGCATAAAGAACGGCCCCCGGGAATTTGCCTATGATTTTGCCGATCGGCAGCGAAAGACTCCAATGGTGATCCTGCTACTGCTGTTCGCCGCCGTCGTAATTCTTCTAGGGCGATGGCGCGGATTCGCGGCGCTGGTCGGCTTCGGCATAAGTTTGATAATTCTTACGGGCTTCGTCCTCCCAGCAATTTTGTCGGGCCGAAACCCTTTGGCGGTCGCCGTTGTGGGTTCAGCCGGGATCATGTTTATTGCTCTTTACCTGGCTCACGGAATCAATGTTCGGACCACTTCCGCCGTGCTCGGAACCATGGCCAGCCTTGCCATTACGGGCCTTCTGGCCCTGCTTTTCGTGAATCTCACGCACTTGACGGGCTTCACATCGGAGGAGGCTATTTTCATTAACGTGGCTTCTAACAAGATCAATCTCCAGGGCATGTTGCTCGGCGGGATCATCATCGGCTCCCTGGGCGTCCTTGACGATGTGACGATCACGCAAGCCTCCGCCGTTTGGGAACTTCGCTTGGCCAACGCCGCACTTAGCCGAACTGAGTTGTACAAGTCTGCCCTTAGAATCGGCCGAGACCATATCGCCTCCACGGTCAATACGCTGGTTCTCGCTTACGCGGGGGCGTCTCTACCGCTTCTGGTTCTATTTACCATTGCCTCCGCAAAACTAACTGATGTCCTCACGAGCGAAGTTGTGGCCCAGGAGATTGTCAGGACCCTCGTCGGAAGCATCGGACTGGTCGCCTCGGTGCCGATAACGACAGCGCTCGCTGTTTTAGTGGTCGGCGGAGTCCATCGGGCCTCCAGCGACACGCAACCAGAAGAATCGCACCCAGTGCCAGGCTTTTGGGATTAGCTCACGAAGCAGAAACGGTTTGGGGTGATGCCGGCATGCGCGGAAAGCGTTCTGGAGTTTCGCTGAAGATATGCTGAGCGTTCAATGAGTTCACCAGCCGGCGACTCCCTCTTGTCCACGGGATGGATCGACGTTTCTGCCGGGCTTTCCTCTGGAATGGTTCATTGGCCTGGGGATCCCGCTGTTGAAATTAGCCTGGCGAAGGATATTTCGAAGGGCGATTCATCGAATGTCTCGCAGATTTCTATGGGCTCGCACACCGGAACCCACATGGACGCTCCGCTCCATTTCATTCCCGGCGCCCCCGGACTCGATCAAATGGAGCTTGCTGCAACAATCGGAGTAGCGAGGGTAATCGCCATAAATGATCCCGAGTCGATCACGGTTAATGAGCTTGAACGGCACAGCATCGAATCGGGGGAACGTATTTTGTTTAGGACCAACAACTCGTCCACCTCATGGGTACAAGATCCATTCGCAACGGACTTCGTTTACATCTCGACCGAAGCCGCTCATTACTTGGGCGAAAAAAAGGTTCGAACCGTTGGGGTCGATTACCTTTCGGTGGGCGGCTACAAGAAGAACGGGTCCGATGTCCACCGGGCCCTGTTAGGCGCAGGCATTTGGATAATCGAAGGGATGCAGCTGCAAGACATCGGACCGGGATCCTACGAAATGATCTGCCTTCCGCTTCGGATCCTCGGCGCCGATGGGGCCCCAGCACGAGCCATATTGCGACCCCTGGGTAAATAGGAGGGTATATAAGGAGCTATGGCGACTGGAGATGATCCCGACCTAAGCTCAAGGCTGGTCGCCGGCCGCTATGACGTTGGCGAAGCTCTCGGTCATGGCGGCATGGGCGGGGTATGGATGGCTGAGGACCGCAAGCTCAAGCGCAAGGTTGCCGTGAAGCTCCTCAGTCCCCAGCTCGCCGCCAAAGCCGATGTGAGGGAGCGTTTCGAAGCCGAGGCCCTGGCGTCCGGCCGCCTTAACCACCCGAACGTGGTTTCCGTTTACGACGCCGGCGAGCACGAGGGTATTCCCTTCCTTGTTATGGAACTCTTGTCGGGCCGGACTCTGGCAGAAGAGTTCGGAAAGGGGCCGCTAAATCCCGAGCGCGTCATTAAGCTCGGTCTTCAGGCTCTTGCCGGCCTTCAAGCCGCCCATACCGCAGGCATCGTCCACCGCGACATCAAGCCGGGAAATATTTTGTTCACCACCGCCGGCGATAGCGTGAAGGTTGCCGACTTCGGTATCGCCAAAGGCACCGAGGGGCTCGACGCGGACCTCACACAAACAGGCGTCTTAATCGGTACGCCCGCCTTTTTGGCCCCGGAAAGGATTTCCGGAAAACCGGCCACCGCCTTGAGCGACCTTTACTCGCTGGGCGTTGTACTTTACGAGGCGCTTGCAGGCCGGCGGCCTTTTGTGGCCGAGACCGTCCTGGGCTTGGCCAGCAAGATCCAAAATGAGGAGATACCTCCGCTGAGAGGCGCCCAGCCCGACCTCGATCCGAAGCTGGCCTCGGTAGTCGAAAGAGCCATGTCGAAAATTCCGGAAGATCGGTTTCAAACCGCCGGAGAAATGGCCGAGGCACTGGCGGCTGCCCGAACGGTTGAAGCGCCCGATATCAACGGGCAAACGGTAGTCGCCCCGGTCAAAAGGCACGACCGTGGGGACCGCACCCAGGTTCTGAAAGTACCGGCAAGTGACGTGCCGGGCAAGCCCCTGCAGGTGAGGCGAACCAGCCGGCTTCGACCGGGGACGATTGCAGCAGGCCTAGCCGTCGCGACTTTGCTGCTGATAGCGGCGATCATTGCAGCCCAAAACTTTGGCCGTGCCCCCGCTCCCACTCCGACATTTGAACCAAGCCCCCTGCCTTCCAGCGCAACACCGCTGCCCAGTCCACTCGACCAATCGTTAAACCGTTTACAAGACGCGGTAAGGCCGGCATGAAAATGGCCTTCGTCGCTTTCCTCGTCGCTCTCGGTTCGTGTGCCCGGCCTCCGGCTAATGAGCAGGCCTTATCCGCCCTGGCGCCGCAAGTTCAACAAATAAGAGCGTCAGCCATTACAGGGGACCGAACCGGCGCGCAGCAAAAACTCGACCAATTAAAGGCGTCAGTAGATGGCTACCAGAAAAAGGGCGAGCTAGCCCCGGCAAAGGCCTCTCAGATCCTTGCAGCAGCCGATGAAGTAAACCGCTACATCCCTCTAATCAAGCCGCCCAGAAAAACACCCAGCCCCAGACCAACCACACCCAGACCTTCCCCAACTCCATCTCCATTGCCAACCCCAACCCCCGAACAAACAAAGGCGCCAACCCAAGAACCCTCCCCAACCGATCAACCACCACCCACCGACAGTGGGGCCCCGCCGGCCCCGCCGTAAACACACCCCACCCCCCCCAGGCGCCCGCCCATTCGTTACCCGATGTGACCCGGGTGGACCGTTTCCTCGTCGAACGTGTTTCCTTCAGCAGGGATCGGATTTGCCTTCAACATTCTTGCCAGGTGAACCACGTTGTGAGACATCCATCTTGTGGTCCTTTGCGTATAGGCATGATCCTGGCCGACATCCAAATATGAGGGGCCCGGACCCGCATCGCCGACCCAGTAAGTGTCTGAGTTGGGGGGAATCGTGCAACCCAGATGCGAGAGATTGAACAGAGTAGATTCTGCGCAGGAATGGGCGCCGTCCTCATTGCCGGTGACAACAACACCGCCCACCTTGTTGTAGAGCGGATACTGGCCTACATCGTTGCGATCGTTGTATGTACCATCCAGGCGTTCGACTACGAGTTGGGCGACGCTCGAGCGGTGGCCGAACCAGATCGGCATGCCTATAACAATGATGTCGGCCGCCATGATCTTCTCAAGGATCTGCGGCCACTCATCGCCTTCTCCTTCATCTGAAGAAATTCCCGGAAGGACATTGAAGTCAACCACCCTGACGATTTCATTCTTCACGCCCATGCGGTCAAACCATTCGACGACCTTAAGCATCAGGCCCTCGGTATGAGATTTCTCGGGCGACTTCTTGAGCGTGCAGTTCAACAGGATCGCGTTTAGTTCCATGGCTTCCCTTTCCCTATCCAAAGCTTGTGGTCCACTAGAGTCTATTGCCGGAAGTCATTTGCTTATCCCCATGGCACCGGCGACACTGGCAGCCATGGATTCTCGAACTCGCGTTGAAGCTGCCCTCGCCCTGGATGTTGCAGACCGGGCGCCGGCCGGGTGGTGGGGCCACACGTTTGTCGAGGAATGGTCGCCGGAGGATCTCGCTGTAATAACAGTCGATCGCGCCAGAACATACAACTGGGATTTTGTGAAGTTTCAGCCCCGGGCTTGCTCCTTCGCTCAGGCATTTGGCGCCGACTACCGGCCCTCCGGCAATGCCCACACTGCTCCCATTTCAGGCAAACAAACGATCACCGGGCTCGAGGACTGGCAGAACCTGAGCCTTGTCAATCCCAAGGCCCTTTCGGATCAAGTTGAATCGATTTCGCGCGTAGTCACGGAACTCGGGCCGTCGGTCCCGGTCATACAAACAGTCTTTTCTCCTCTCTCGGTCGCCGCTTACCTTGTTGGCGCAGACAAACCTAAGGTCCTCGATGAGCTCCGCGCAGATCCTGACGTTGTGGGGCGCGGCCTATCGAAGATTGCTTCGGCTCTAATAGAGTTCGCAGCCGATTCATTTGGCGCCGGGGCGGCCGGGGTCTTCTACGCGATCTCCGGCTTCTCGTCCACCGAAATGACAACGACCGATGAGTACCGCGAGATTGCGCTGGATTTTGATAGGCAAATTCTTGAGGCTGTACCCGCCGGAGCGTGGTTCAACGTCTTGCACATGTGCGGTCCTGCATTGCATTTCGATATTGCAGCCGGACTCCCCGCCCAAGCCGTCAGCTGGTCGGTTCACGATGCTGGCAACCCCACACTAAAAGAAGGAAGGGACGCAACAAACAAGGCCGTAA
>JBPCIX010000068.1:0-35990 GCA_051005875.1 Actinomycetota bacterium
CCAACGAAAAGGCCCAATACGGATCGATGGCCAGAGCCGTCCAGTAATACTTCTTGCCGTCGACCAGCGCACCCGCCGGCACCGTCCAGCTGGAGTTTGGAGCCACCAGCCAGCCCGAGTCGCTGGTTGAGCCGGAAAGCCCGTCCGTAGCCTCAGAAATGCGGATGTAGTACAAAATCGCATCATTATCCGCGTCGGTCGAGGGATTCAACGACAAGGTGGGCGTCAAGGTTCCGAGTATCTGGCCGTCTGTCGGCGCCTGCGGGGAGGCCTGAGTGGGCGGAGAGTTTTGAGTGTGGAAGCTCCACCAGGCGCTCGGATTCCCGACATCGTAGTTGTCATACGAATAGCTCAACCAGTAATAAGTGGTGTTCCAGTTGAGGAGGCCGGCAGGAACGGTGACCCGGTCCGAGCCGATCCAGTCGGAGCTATAGACGCAGGTGTTCCCGTCCATTTGTGTGCAAACCAGGAAATAGTGGCTGAGAGCGTCGCCGTCTGGGTCTGAACCCGAGACTCTTAGCTCTGGGGTCACACTGTGGACGTTGGCGCCGTTTCCAGGCGCCACCAGGACATCGGCGTTTGGAGTGGTGTTGTAGTCAATCGCCAGAAACGACTGAGAGCCGTCGGTGTTCTCGTTGGCGGCGAGTTTTTTCCAGTTGGCCGTGCCGCCACCGAAGGTGTCCATGGTGATGCCAGAGTTTTGCCAGGAGCCGTTGGTCCAGTTGGTCACCCAGCCGGTGATGTCTTTGCTGTCCCAGGTGTTGCGAGCGGCGTAGCCGTCAAAGACCTCCGGTCCTGCGCCCGGCTGGTTGTTCCAGGTGAGATTGCCAGACCACCAGCAGCAGTGGGCTCTGATCAACCGGTAAAGGGTGGGCGTGCTGGAATAGTAGGCCCACATGAAGTAGCCCCACCAATCCGCGTTCAAAATGCGCTTGCCGTTCAAGAAGCTGAGATCGTAGAAAAGATAGTCCCAGTTCGTTCCCGTCGAGGCGTCGTAATAGCCGAGCTTGTCTTCGTAGCGCCCAAGCGTGCTGTTCCAAACGTTGTCGAAGGTGCTGTTGGGGTAGGCGTCGGAAACATAAGCGTCCAGGCCGCCTCCGAGACGCCCGGCTCCCCAGTAATTGAAAGACGGATCAAGGTACACCGGATACTTGCGGGCTGGGTCCGCAAGCCACGCCGAATCTCCGGACACGTCGACGGTCCACCCCTCGGTCCCATGAGAAAGAGCAAGGCTGGCCGGGCCGTAGACGGGCTCGTTGGATTTGTCGTCTACGTTGGAGTCCCACATCCTGGCCGCCGGAATGATAAACACCGGCTTGTCTGACGGCCCGTAAAGGCCGATGCCGCCATTTGGCTCCTGGCGAGGAGTAAGGTCGCCTGGATCAAGCGTAAAACTGAAATTGCCGCCAGCAGCGTCAACCGGCTTTTTGTGCAGGAGCAAGGTCTCCTTGACCGTTGTCTTGGCTACCCGGTAGCTGAGGTCAACACCGGGGCGAACCTGCGGATAGGTGATTTCCTGGCCGACCGCAGCTCCGGGGACGCCGGCCGAGTCCTTGAGCGACATTGTCACTTTGTGTCCGTCCGCTTCAAGGCTTGCAAGTTCCGGCGATGAGGCGGTCAAGGAAAAGCGGGCAGTGAAGGGTCCTGCGGCGTTTTTGAACCCGCCGGCGTCGGGGACGAGCTTGGGGTCGATATCGTTCCATTTGCCCCCGGCGTCTTTGAAGTGGACGGCCGAGCCGTAGACCTTTGCGGTTTTGGTGCCGTCGAGGTTCTCGAACACTTTGGCGTTTGGGGTTCTCTCCGCCACCAACTCCTTGCTTTTGCCTTCCACAAAATGAGACGCCTTTCCGCCTGCCTTGGGGGCAGGGGGCTTGAATTCGGGAACGGCTTTAGGCTGGACTTGCTTGGCGTTCAAGTTGGCAAGGTCTTTGCCCGGAACCAGCGTCTTGGTCTGTGCCGGGAAGGGTGAACTTCTCATTTGCTGGCTGAGGAGACGCCGGAGTCTCTGGGGACACCATCGGCGGAACGGGGCGTTTAAGGTTTGGAGCCTCTAAGGCTTGCCCTGCGTTGACGAAACCGGCCTCGGTAAGCATGGTCAACGCCACGAGAACGGCTACTACGGTGAACGCACGGAATTTCACTGGATGCCCTCTCCCCATTGGTCCCGGCGAATCCACCAGGAGCCAAAATTAATAAATGTTTTTGCTTCAGTTATATAAACGCTCGTATTGTTGGCTTAGTTGAACTGAGCGCCCTCAACGGGGAGCGCCTTCATCCCTAATCGGACGAAAAGACCACAGACTTGAATGAAGAAGGGATTCTTTGGCGGAGGGCTGCTGGATTGTTTGGCGAAATTCCCTTTTTAGTGCTGGATTGTTTGACGGCTCACAGATAAAGTAATTGAACGGCTCGCTGCTCTCCCGACGGCAAGGGCAGGGACTGCGCCGGCTCCCCTCACAGCCATCGTGATCGTTGCCGGCATTAAAGTCGCCTCCACGGCCGTCACCGCCGAGGGGTCTCTGCGTAAAGCCTGGCGTGAGCGAAAAGGTGGTGGTCCCACTCCCCTGCTGCTGCTGGCGGACGACCCGGCTCGGAACGGTTCGATTCTTGCTCTAGGGGTTGCCGACGCAAATGGGCCCGCCCGTGGCCGCACCGTTGAAACCAATTACCGAGGACGATGTGGGAGTCGTTTACTGGATGGCTGTGCTGCCTCCTGGCGACATTTGAAGAACCCACTAAGCAGTCGAGCTAATCCGCCCCTAACAGCCGGAATCCATGACTACTGAACGGACAGCGAAGAGAAGGGCGCCTGGAGAGCCGGCGGGGGGAACGTACCCTGAATTTGTTTTAAGGGAGATCAGGGTGGAGGCCAACCCCCCAGGCAACTGTGAGTGTAACGAAAGCCGCTGGACTTTTGCAAACCTCGAGATGGTTGCCGGTCGGGGCAATCTCAGCGACTGCAGACTAGGATTTAGGCCACATTAAACGGGAGGACTCGGCATGCGTGGCTCTTGCAAGAACAAGGGGCGTCAATGGATTCCGGCGATCGCTATCTTTGCGCTGGCTGCAACCGCCTGCGGTTCAGCCGAGAATCCTGTCATTGTTCCTGATCCAAGCCAGAGCGTTAAGTCCGAAGAACACATCAACGTCGGCGGAGCCGATGTGATCGTGAAGGGCCGGACCTCGATTCAAACCAGTTCGGTCAGCCTTGAAGTTGACGACGACTATTTCAAGCCGAACATCTTGAGCGGCAGCCCCGGAACCACAGTTACGGCAAACCTGAAAAGCGAGGGCCAGCGCAAGCACAATTTTTCACTTGCCGAACAGGGAATAGATCAAGACATTGTGCCCGGCGCTTCAACGTCGGTCAGCTTTACTTTCCCCCAATCGGGCACACTTGTTTTCTTCTGCAAATATCACCGCGAGTCGTCGGCCATGTTGGGTGAACTAGAAGCCCTTTAACTTTAAGCGGCGTCTATCCTTTAATCGTGACTTTAGTTGCACTTAAGGAATGGATAGGCGCTCGCTGGGACCGAAGGGCTTTTCTTAAAGGCGCTTGGGGGGCGGCACTGGCTATGGGAGTCATTTACGCCATAGCGCTCGTTGTTCCCGCGGTCACTTATCCACCCTCACGCCTCGCTGACCTCATTCGCAACTACACGCCGGGGGGCCTCGCCACAAAAGCCATCGAGGCGGGCGTGCGCATAGCTCATCTAACGGGACTCAAGTTTGTGGAACATGCAGCACTAAGGGGCCTAGCGATTTTTTCGCAGTTGCTCACCGTTGTTCTCGGCGGCTTGACCGCCATTGCGATTGCAAGGGGCACAACGCCGGTCAACAAATCCCGGCGCGGGTTGGGCGCGGGCTTATTCGTCCTGGCCGGCGCCTGTGTTCTCGCCCTAACCGGCGGACAGGGCCTGGGGGCAATAACGCTGTTTACCTACACCGCGGCGGCTTTCATTTTTGCTGGCACAGCCACTCCTGGTTCCATTTTCAGCGTAATTGACCCCAAAGTGGGTGAAGGCGAGACCCCTCTCGATGCGCTACGGCGATCGCGCCGGCGGTTCCTAAGGCGCGGGGCAGCAGCCACCGGGGGCCTGCTGGTGGCCGGGGCTGTAGTAAAAAAGATGACCGGAAGTTCAAAACCGGTACCGATCGTTGCAGCCGACGAGAAATATAAAGGCCCAGGCCCGGACCCTGACTTCAAGAACATCCCCGGACTTACCCCTGAAATAACTCACACCGACGATTTCTACAACGTCGATATCGACATCACCAAGCCGGCGGTGGACCACCGGCGTTGGAAACTTGAGATCAAGGGCCTGGTTGATAATCCCTTTGCCCTAACCTTCCCTCAACTTCAAAACGATTTCAATGTCGTCGAAATGGCATCGACTCTTTCTTGCATATCAAACGAGGTCGGCGGCGACCTAATTTCCACAACTGTTTGGCGGGGAATCAGACTCAAGGATGTCCTAGCCAAAGCCGGCGTGAACCTAGCGGCGGTTGAACTGATCTTTCGTAGCGTCGACGGATATTCGGATTCCATTCCTCTAAGCAAGGGCCTTGAAGACGACACCCTCATCGCGTTCGGAATGAACGGCGAGGCATTGCACCGAGACCACGGGTTTCCGGCGAGAATGGTAATCCCCGAGGTGTACGGGATGAAGAACGTAAAGTGGCTGACAAGCATTGAAGTCGCCGACAGCAACTACGAAGGCTACTGGCAAAAACGCGGCTGGAGCGATGTTGCAACAGTTAAGACTCAGTCCCGGATCGATCTCCCCTCGCCGAACAGCTCTGTGCCTGCCCAGTCAATGATCGCAGGAATCGCTTGGGCAGGCGCCCGGGGAATTTCCGAGGTTGAAATTTCCCAGGACGCGGGTAAGACGTGGAGACCGGCGGTCTTGAAGCGAGAGCTTTCCAAAAACGCCTGGCGGCTTTGGGCAACTGAAATGACGAGCGGCAAGGGCACCCACCGAATAAAGGTCCGGGCCACCGACGGAAAAGGCGACACTCAAGGCGCCCGTAGCACCCGAACCCATCCCGACGGGGCCTCCGGCCTCGACGAAGTGACGGTAACCGTCACTTGATCCACTACAATTGACTTATGCCTACAGCTGAAGAAGTAACCGAAGCCCTAAAAGTAGTTCACGATCCCGAGATCGGGATCAACATAGTTGACCTCGGGTTAATCTATGAAGTTGAGATTGGCGAAACGGGGGACGCAAGAATTCTCTACACGCTGACTTCCGCAGGATGCCCTGCGGGCGCTCAGATCGACGGGGACATTAAGCAGGCCGTTTCTGACGTCGAAGGCATTGCAAGCGTTGAAACGGAAGTAACGCTCCAGCCCCCGTGGGGGCCCGAGAAAATGAGCGAACTAGCAAGGTCGGCTTTAGGCTTTTTCTAGGCTCGTTGGTCGGGCCTCACCCCCGGTCTTAGCCCCGGTCTTAGCCCGGTCTTAGCCCCTGGTCTTACCCTATGTTCGTATGATTAATGCAATTGCTTTGAAGAAGTCTCTTTTGTACTTGGTCACGCCGGCGAGGCCCAAGGCGGGGGAACTGGCCGGCCTGCTTCCCCGGGTGCTGGAGGCTGGAGTTGATGTAGTCCAGCTTCGGGAAAAGACCATGGAGGCTGGACCATTGCTTCGTTACTGCGAAGTAGCCCGAAAGGCCACATCTGAATTCAACGCGATCTTTATTGTTAACGATCGGGTTGATGTGGCCGTTGCCGCCGGCGCCGATGGCGTTCATTTAGGCCAGGATGATCTTTCTGTCAGCCAAGCGAGGGCACTGATGGGCAGCGAGGCGCTGATAGGGCTCTCAACGCATTCCAAGGAGCACGTGCTCGCAGGAAATGTGTCCGGGGCCGATTACATCGCCGTAGGGCCTGTCTATGAAACCCCAACTAAGCCGGGCCGGCCCGCCGTTGGCCTGGAATTGCCGGCCTATGCCGCCCAAAACTGTCAGATCCCTTGGTTCGCCATCGGCGGCATCGACCCGACCACCCTGCCGTGGGTTCTTGAAGCAGGCGCCAAAAGGGTTGCCGTTCTGAGGGCGGTAACGCAGGCCGATTCTCCAGCAGCCGTAGTCCGCGAGATAAAGGCGTTGTTGCTTGGCTGAGATTTATGACTGCATCATTGCCGGCGCTGGGATCATTGGGCTTAGCACCGCTTGGCGCGTGGCGCAGCTTGGGTGCAGTGTGCTTGTTGTTGATTCTGCACCGAAACGTGGGGCCTCGTGGGTTGCTGCGGGGATGCTCGCGCCCGTCACTGAGGCCGCCTTTGGCGAGGAAAAGCTGCTCAGCCTAAGTCTGCTCAGTGCAAGCCTCTACCCGGCCTTCCTGAACGAACTGACGGGGGCTACCGGCATGAACCTGGACTCGGGGGTTGCCGGGACCCTGTTCGTGGCTCTCGATCGGGATCAAGCCGAGGCCCTGAAGCGCCTGTTCGAGTTTCAAACCTCGCTCGGACTGGCAACCCAATGGCTGGGAGCTTCCCGGTGCCGGGAAATGGAACCGTCACTGCACCCAAGCGCTCAGGCCGCAATCCTAGCGGCCGAAGACAAGGCGGTGGACCCTCGGCTGTTGCTTGAGGCCTTGGCCAAAGCTCTGGCCGGTTGCGACGGCGAGGTTCGATACGGATCAAGAGTTGTGGCCATGAGCGGCGGCGACAACCCTGCGGTTGACCTCGAAGGCGGTGACCACATCAGGGCGCGATCAATTGTGCTTTCTGCCGGATGCTGGAGCGGAACCATCGCGGGCGTGCCGGAAGAGGTTACAAAAGCCATCAGGCCGGTAAAGGGACAGATCGTCAGGCTGCGATCCCGGGCCGGCGAGCCTAGATTGCTCAGCCATGTCATCAGAACGGAAGAGGTTTACCTGGTTTCGCGGCCGAGCGGGGAGATTGCCGTCGGCGCAACGGTTGAAGAGAAAGGATACGACCGCTCACTGACCGCAGGCTCTATTCTAGAGCTGTTGAAATCCGCCGATGAAGTGGCACCGGGTATTCGAGAGATGGAATTCTTCGAAGCATCGGCGGGGCTTCGGCCCGGCACTCCCGATAACGCCCCCATACTTGGGCCAACGTCGGTGAAAGGCGTAATTGCTGCAACCGGCCACTTTAGAAACGGCGTGCTGCTGGCGCCGGTGACTGCCGCCGCCATTGCAACTCTAGTGGCGAAGGGCGACACTCCGCCGGAGATTGACGGCTTTTCGAGCGCCCGATTTACATGAATATCTTCCTGAACGGCGAAGCCCGCCAGGTAACGGATTCAGCCTTCTTGGCAGAGGCCTTGACGCTGGCAGGAATCGACGACTCACGGGGAATAGCGGTAGCCCTGGACGGCAACGTGATCCCCTCGTCCGACTGGTCAAGCACCCGGCTTAACGATGGCGCTAAGTTAGAGGTCCTAAGAGCCGTACAAGGGGGCTGCAGCTGAACCAGAATCGTAAGTTTGAGTTCGGGGGCCGAGTCTTTCAATCGCGCCTCATCTTGGGAACGGGAGGATTCACCAGCCTTCAAACGTTGGAAGCAGCGCTGGCTGAGAGCCGGGCCGAGGTCGTCACAGTTGCAATGCGGCGCGTGGATCCATTGTCGAAGGGCTCGATGCTCGACGTAATCCGGGCAGCCGGTTGCGAGTTGCTTCCCAATACGGCCGGCTGCTTCACGGCTCGGGATGCCATCTTGACCGCAAAACTTGCGAGAGAAGCCCTAGAAACAAACTGGGTGAAGCTTGAAGTCATCGGTGACGACAAGACCCTCTTCCCCGATGGACCAGAATTGTTGAAGGCGGCAGAAGAGCTGGTTGACCAGGGGTTCACGGTCTTTGCGTATACCAACGACGATCCAATTCTTGCCGCGAGACTAGAGAGCGCCGGCTGCGCCGCGGTTATGCCGCTGGGCTCCCCCATCGGCAGCGGCGCCGGAATTCGCAACCCATACAATCTTTCGATAATCACCGGCAACGCCGGCGTTCCGGTGATTCTTGACGCCGGAATAGGCACTGCGTCCGATGCCGCCAAAGCGATGGAGTTGGGTTGTGACGGCGTGCTTATAGCCAGCGCCGTTTCCAGGGCCCAAGACCCTGCGGCCATGGCCAGAGCAATGCGCCTGGCTGTGGAGGCCGGCCGCTTGGCCTTTGAATCGGGTCGGATCCCGGAAAGACTCTATGCCAGGCCATCGACCCCCATGCAAGGCATGCCCGATCTAGCGCCCTGACCACTAACGTTTGCGCGCCCTTAGTCCCGATTAGTAGACCAGCAAGGCAACCGGGTAGAATCTGATCCTTGGGGAAGGACAGGACTATCGGTGACAGGATTTACCATGGGCATGAGTGCGGCGGGGCTTTGGCTGGCCGTAATCGTCGGCGTCAGCCAATTCATGAGACACTCAACGGGGCCTCCATTGAAGACTATTCGCAGATTCCACCTGACTCGGCAGAGCCTCAAGCAGTTGCCCGAGGCAGGCCCTTCGCGCGTTGATTCTCCGAGCGAATCCGCCACCGCATTTGAGGGCTCGAAGACCACCGCATTTGAGGGCTCGAAGGAGGGCAGAGCGGGCAAGCGCAGCCGCCGCAAACGCAAAGAGGTAGCTTTAGAACTTCCCCTTAAAGCCCGCCCGGAGCCCCCTGCTGAATTAGCCGCCCCGGAGGCAAACGTTGACAACTCTTCCTCGGGGGCACCCGATTCCATGACCGACCTTTTTCGCCAGCCCGCCTCCGCTCCCGTGCTGGCCCCCCCTAACGGCGTAGTGCGACCCGCCCCGCTGGAAACCGACGGCCGATCGAATGACCCTTGGACCGATGCCCCAAACCAAATGGAATCGGCGCCGGCCCCGATTCCACCCCAAGGGGAAATCAATGCCTTGGTGAACTCCATTTCAGAAGTTCCGGCCCCTCAAGATTCCACTCTCGAAAGCAGAATCCCAATTGACGGGGAAGACCCAGCCGGTTTAGAACCGGCAGGCCAGCCGCACTCGCAGAGCGTAGAACCTGAGGAACCGCAACCCAAGATAAATCTGCCGGGAAAGGGACGAGATCAATTTGCCCGCAAGGCCGGCAAGCTCACCTACTTTCTTGTAGACGATGAAGGTCGTCTGGTCCGCGGCAAAACAAGTTAGCGGAGAAATTCTGGTCGGAACGGCGTCTTGGACCGACAAGACCCTGATTGCCAGTCATCGTTTTTACCCCAGAAAAGCATCGAATCCCGAGGCCCGCCTGCGATATTACGCTGAGAATTTCCCGATTGTAGAAGTCGATTCGACCTATTACTTCCCCCCCACCGAGCAGAATGCGATCGCTTGGGTGAATCGAACTCCGGTTCATTTCACCTTTCACATAAAGGCCTATTCATTGCTGACCAAACACCCAACTCGGCCCAATTCCCTGCACAAAGACTTGTTGCCGATGGTTGCGTCCGAGCATCAGGACAAAAGGTCCCTGTATGCAAGTCACTTGCCCGAACAGGCAATCGACGAAGTGTGGAGTCGCTTCGCGGCAGCGTTGATGCCCCTTCACTCCGCCGGAAAGCTTGGCGTGATCCACTTCCAATTTCCGGAATGGTTCATCCCTGGATCCGAAAGCCGCAATTACATAATCGAGGTCCAAGAACGGTTACCGGACTACCGAATTGCCGTCGAATTTCGAAACGCCCTGTGGCTAAACGAGAACAATCTTGAAAGAACCCTTGGATTCCTAGAGAAACATCAGATCCCAATTACTTCAGTCGATATGCCCCAGGGCTTCCCATCCAGCCTGCCGCCCGTTGCCGCCGCCACTGCCCCCGATCTGGCTTACGTACGTTTCCACGGAAGAAACCGGGCCGAATGGAACAAGCCCCATGCGACGGCGACTCCCAGATTCGCCTATAAGTACGAAGAGGCGGAGCTGGCGGAATGGGTCCCCAAGTTACAGAGCCTGGCCTCGGAGACTAAAAAAGTCCACGTGCTGATGAACAATTGCTACGAGGATTATGCGGTCGCAAACGCCAAGCAGCTTGCTGCCATGTTAAGCGGCGGGGACTAGCGCCGCTATACCAGGTCGGGTACTGGTAGATCCTGCGTCCCGATAAAGGCCGACACCCAAGTGTCCTTTGGCCTTGCCCGCACCTCGGCCGGAGAGCCGATCTGCCGGATGCGTCCTTCGTCCATTACTGCTATGCGGTCCGCGACCCGGAGCCCTTCGTCGTGATCGTGAGTTACCCAAATGGCACTGCAGCCAGAGGCCCTAATGGTTTCCACGAGCTGCTTTCGGGTCCGCCGCCGCAGGAGGGGATCAAGATCGCTGAACGGCTCATCAAGAAGAAGTATCGAGGGCTTCGGGGCGATGGCCCGTGCCAAGGCTACTCGCTGCTGCTGACCACCGGAAAGCTGTGAGGGCATCCTAGCCCGAAAGCCGTTTAGGTCGACCAGCTCAAGGACCTCGTCGACACGAAGGCGCCGCTCGGCGGCGCTCAGGCCGTGCAATCCGAACCTGATGTTGCGCTCCACATCCAGGTGGGGGAACAGGGCGTAATCCTGAAAGACCAACCCGACGCCCCGGCGTTCCGGGGGAATCCGCTCGCATGAAACTCCATTGATTTCAATTCCGCCGGAATCGGGAAACTCCAGACCCGCGATCAAGCGAAGAGTGGTGGTCTTGCCACAGCCGCTTGGGCCAACCAGAGCGACTACTTCTCCCTGATGCACCTCGAGGTTCAGGCCGCTGACTGCGGACGTTCCTGAGAACGATTTGCCTAAGGCTCTTACTCTAAGTGCGGGCTTCATTAGGTCCATCTAATCAAACTCGTTCGCTCGGTCAATGGTTTAGGTTAGGCAATCCTAACATGAACTAAGCGGGACTCAAAATCAGTTTCTAAGTTTCCTTGAAAGCGCTCAAGAACGAGATCCTCGCTCAATTTGCAGGGATGTTGGTGGTTAGGCTAGGCTAAGTCAATTGTATCGTGGGGCCGAACATTAAATTATAGGAGAGCCATATGAAAGTTGCTGAACCAAGAACTACGTCAGTTTGGAACAAGACATTTCTGGTTTCGATCGCGCTACTGCTTTTTGCGAGTGCCTGCGGCGGCGGGGGGGAAAAGACTGAGGGCGGGGAAAAAAAGCGCTCCCTGACGGTTTACTCGGGGCGGGGCGAAGATTTGGTCGGGCCGCTGCTGAAAAAGTTCGAAGAGGGTTCTGGAGTTTCGGTCGAAGTGCGCTACGGCGAATCCGCCGACCTGGCGTTGCTACTGGGAGAAGAAGGCGACCGGTCCAAGGCGGATGTCTTTTTTGCTCAAAGCCCGGGAGCGGTCGGATTTCTTTCGGGTAAGGATCTGCTTGCCGACCTTGACGAGGATCTCCTGGCTGAGGTTCCTGGTGGCTTTAGGAGCAAGTCCGGAAAGTGGGTCGGTGTTTCCGGGCGTCAACGAGTGATCGTCCACAATCCTTCTTTGATCAAGGCTGAGGACCTGCCGGCGTCGGTGTTTGATCTGACCGATCCGAAGTTCAAGGGCAAGGTCGCGGTGGCCCCCAACAATGCCTCTTTTCAAGACTTTCTTACGGCAATGACCAAGCTCAAAGGTGAAACCACCACGGCCGATTGGTTGAAGGGTATGGCCGCCAACGAGTCCCCCGTATTCGCCAAAAATGACGCTATCGTTGCGGCGGTGGCAAAGGGTGAGGTTGCAATGGGGCTGGTGAATCATTACTACAACGTTCGGCACCTGGCGGAAAACCCAAGCGCGCCTTCCCGCAACTACTACTTTCCGGGACAGGACCTAGGATCGATCGTGCTCCCTGCCACCGCCAGCATTCTCAAGTCCTCCGAACAAAAGGATGTTGCGGTGGAATTCATTGCGTTTCTTCTTTCCAAACAAGGCCAGGAGTACTTCCGTGACGAGACTTCGGAGTATCCATTGGCCGCCGGAGTGACCGCTGAGGCGGGATTGCCCGCGCTGGACCCTTCCAAGTCCGTTCCCTATGATTTCGATGATCTTGGTGAAGGACTCGAAAAGACGGCAAAGCTCATCGCCGAAAGCGGGATCTCAAACTGACGCATTGAACTTGGAGGAGGGGCCGGCGCTCCCTCCCCGTAAGTCATCGCTGCGTCCGCCTAAAGGGCTGGTGGTTTTCGCATCCGCAAGCGCTGTAATTTTCGCCGGCCCCCTTTGTTACCTAGTTATTCGCAGTGCTCAGGAGATTCCGGCGATTTGGTCCTCGCTTCGCGGGGACCAAATCTGGGGTCCTTTAGGCAGAAGCCTCGGCCTGGCGACGGCGGTTTGCTTGACGGCCGGCGTCGTTGGTACCGGCGCCGGGTGGCTCGTCGGCCGCACGGCCGTGCCGGGTAGGAGGCTCTGGGCGGCCCTGCTCCCGCTTCCGCTGGCCATACCTTCTTATGTCGCAACGGTTGCATTCTTGGCAGCGATGGGGCCGGGGGGCCTTTTGGCCGGACCTATGCGAAGAGTAGGGTTCCCCACTCCACCGATCTTCAAGGGATTCTGGGCTTCATTGCTGCTGTTCACCCTTATCACCTATCCCTACGTCTACTTGCCGGTTGCCGCCCGGGTGCGCCAACTTGATCCTTCGCTGGAGGAGGCAGCGAAGCTGCTGGGGCGCCGGCCGACAAGAGTCTTTTTCTCGATTGTGATTCCCCAGATAAAAGCAGCGATCGCCGCAGGCGCTCTGTTGGTCTTCCTTTATACGTTGAGCGATTTCGGCGCAGTTCAACTGTTACGTTATGACACGTTGACCAGGGCAATTTATGCAAATCGCCTGTTTAATCAGCCCCTATCCATCGCCCTTAGTTTGATGCTCGCGCTGCTGGCCTTGCTGATCGTTGGCATCCAAAGAGGAATGTTCAAGCAGCCCACCCGACAGGAAGGGCGAAGGGCCGTGGACCCGGGCCCTCGTAGGCTCGGACGGTCCAAATGGCCTTCAGCCGGAGGGCTGGCGGTTTTGCTTTTGGTTGCACTTATCTTGCCTTTGGCGGTACTCGGCTTTTGGGCTATTCGCGGAGTACTGGCCGGCTCCACCCGCCAAAGTTCGATCGTGGGGAATTTGGGCGCTCTGCTGGAACCCGGGTTGAATACCGGGGTCGCCGCTCTGGCAACCGCGGTTGTGGCCATACTCGTAGCAGCACCCATCGCAGTTCTTAATGTTCGATTTCGCAGCCACGTAGGAAGGGTCGCGAACGGCTTGATAGTGGGCGGTTTTGCGCTGCCTGGTTTGGCCATCGCATTGGCTCTAACTTTTTGGACCTTGCGCGGGCCGGGAATAATCGGGGCCGCCTACCAAACCCTTCCTCTTTTGATTCTTGCTTACGTAATTCATTTTGGGGCGCAGACTCTCGGTTCATCTGAAGTGGCAGTTGCGAGCGTTCCGCAAAAAATAGCCGATGCGGCAAGGGTGCTAGGCGCCGGCCGATTCCGTCGAATCCTAAAAGTGGAAGGGCCCTTGATGCTTCCGGGCATGGTCGCCGGCGGAGGTCTCGTGTTGCTCTCGGTTATGAAGGAACTTCCGGCGACCTTGTTACTGTCGCCTCCAGGGTTCCAAACGCTGGCGACGAAAATTTGGGGATCCGCTGAGGACGGCTTTCTGGCGGACGCAAGTATTTCGTCGATCGTTCTGGTGATTCTCTCCGGCGTTCTCACCTGGCTTCTGGTGATTCGCCCGGCGCGACTTTAGCCTCTCGGAGAGGCCGGATCCAAAGGTTGCCCGCGAGATGGGGGCCGAGCGACGCATCGATCCCTTCAACCTTCAAGCTCAAGGTGCCGTCCGGCCCGATGCCGGTGACTTCGATTTCCGCCTCCGGCATAAGCTTGTGGTCTTCGAGATACTTAAGGACCTCGGTGTTCAATTCGAGGTCCTCCATTAGTAGGGCGAGAATTCCCCGCTCTCCGGTGGCCAGCTCTTTCAAGGTCACCAGCTCCTCCCGACGATAAAGGGGCTCTTGGCCTGGAATGGGGTTTCCATGGGGACAGGTCCGTGCACCGGTCTTGGCCAGGATGCGCTCTTCAACCTCGGGGCTAATCACGTGCTCCCAGGCATGCGCCTCCTCATGAGCTCTGTGCCACGGAATTTCAAGGATGTCCGTTAAGAGGCGCTCTGCGAGCCGGTGCTTGCGCACCATCCCTGCGGCGATTTCCTTGCCTGATTCGGTTAGGCGAATTTCCCGGCCGTCGATGGAAACCAACCCGTGTTTTTCGAGGCGTCGAACTTGCTCGGAGACGGTAGCCGCCGAAAGTCCAAGACGCTTTGCAATCCGGGCCTGCTGAATCCTGGCGGTCTCCTCCTCCATCTCATAGATGGCTTCCAGGTAGTCCTGAGCCCCTTGGGGAACCTGCATGAGTCTTGGATTTCCTCTCGAAGGTGTGCGCCCAATCGTATGCGATTTAGAGGGCGACCGTCAGCGCCGATTTAAACTAGGAACGAGTGGCCTGGGTTACCTGTTCAAGGGTGTAGTCGATGTCCTCAGCGCTAACGTCTTTGTGGACAACCATGCGCACAGTGTGTCGGTGATAAGCCTGACACTTGACGCCGCGCTCCAGCATCGCCTCGACAAACTCGGGTGGCGAAAATCCGAGAGGCTCGGTATGAATCAGTACAATGTTGGTGTGAACATTTTCGGGGACCGTGCTCTCTCGCCTTAAGTTCCCGATCCCCTCGGCCAACCGGCGAGCATGGGCGTGATCTTCAGTTAGCCGGTCGATCATTGTATCCAACGCCACCAGACAGGCGGCAGCCAAGATTCCCGTTTGACGCATGCCACCTCCGTGCATCTTCCGATACCGGTGCGCCATTCGAATGAATTCAGAAGAACCCACCACCATCGAACCTACCGGGCATCCTAGGCTCTTTGAAAAGCAAAAGGTTAAGCCATCGACCAACGAGCAATATTCAGCCACCGTTACCCCGCTTGCCACCGATGCGTTGAAAATCCGAGCGCCATCCATGTGAACCAACAAGTCGTGCTCGTCGGCAATCTTGCGAACACTCGTAATGTCGTCGATTGGGTAGACAGTGCCGCCGGCAAGATTGTGGGTATTTTCGAGGGAAATCACCCGCGAGCGGGGAAAGGTATAAAGCGGGGGCCGAATGGCATGGATTATGGCCTCAGAATCCAGGACTCCCCATTTTCCTGGAATCGGTCTAGCCTGGAGGCCCGCAACCGCTGCCAGGGATGCAACTTCGTAGTGCAGGATGTGCGCATTGTCATGGCAGATTATTTCGTCGCCGGGGCCCGCCATGGAACGAAGCGTTACAAGGTTGCCCATGCTGCCACTCGGAACGAATAGGGCTGCTTCCACGCCGCAAAGCGCAGCGACCCTTTCCTGCAGGAGATTTGTGGTCGGATCCTCGCCGAAAGCATCGTCGCCGACCGGAGCCTCGGCCATTGCACGCCGCATCTCGGGAGTTGGCTTGGTAACGGTGTCAGATCGGAGATCGACAATCCGCCCGATCTTGCGTTCGCCGGGCATCAGCCGAAAAAGACCTCAGCGACCGAATATAGGTCGTCGCCCACCGTCTTTGGATTGCCCGCCGCCTCGGCAAGCGACACGAGCGAAATCTCGGCCCCCCTTAGGGCCACCATCATGCCGTCGCTGCCCGCATGGACGGCTTCAACCGCGGCAACCCCAAACCTGGTGCCGAGTACGCGATCAAATGCGGTGGGCGAACCCCCGCGTTGAACATGGCCGAGCACTGTGACCCGTGTTTCATAGCCTGTCCGGGCTTCCAACTCCTTCCCCAGGGCCGAACCCACCCCGCCAAGCCGTGGATGGCCGAATGCGTCCAGTCCGTCGGACTGGAGATTCAAATGTCCTTCTTTGGGGGTAGCGCCCTCAGCCGCGACAACGATCGAGAATCTCTGGCCGGATTCGTGGCGACGTTTTAGCCGAGCAGCAATTTCATCCACATCGAAGGGCCGCTCTGGAATAAGCACGACATCGGCGCCGCCTGCCATCCCGGCGTGGATGGCAATCCAACCGGCGTGGCGGCCCATTACCTCGCAAACCATCACCCTGTGGTGTGATTCCGCTGTTGTATGCAGCCGGTCGATGGCCTCGGTTGCAATGGTTATGGCTGAATCGAATCCAAATGTGTAGTCGGTGCCCGAGAGGTCGTTGTCGATAGTTTTGGGAACCCCAACGACCCGCACCCCTTCGGCGCCCAGTTTGGCGCCAACACCGAGAGTGTCCTCGCCCCCAATCGGAATCAGCCACTCGATAGACTCGGCGGCCAGGTGTTTGCGAATCCCTTCCAGGCCCCCCTCCTGCTTAAACGGATTCGTTCGAGAAGTTCCAAGAATCGTGCCGCCTTTATGAAGGATGCCGCGAGTATTTTCGCGGTCGAGCGGCACGAAGTCGCCGACAATGAGGCCCTTCCAACCGTCCTTGAAGCCAACAATCTCGTCGGAGTATTCCGAACCTTTTCTTACAATCGCTCGAATTACTGCATTTAGACCGGGGCAATCTCCCCCGCCGGTAAGTACGCCTATTTTCATTTAGACAGAGTAGCCGAGCATTTCATCGGACGGCCCATTTAGCCGAGCTTTCCCCGGACGGCCCATTTAGCCGAGCATTTCATCGGACGGTCGCCGGTAATCCTCGGGGGCAATGTCGGGAGGAAGTTTTATAGCGTACTGATCCACGTATTGCTGACCCGACAAAGTCATAATCTGGAACATTATCTCGTCCGTAAACGCCCGCACGATCGAATCATTCTCATTTTTCCCTAAAAAACGACTGAAGTCTATGGGCTTACCAATCTTCACGGTGACCTCACCTGACAACTTTGGGATCCTGGCGCCCTTGGACATCACCGCGCTACTGCCGATCAGGCCGATGGGAACTACGGGAGCGCCGGATCGAACGGCCAGGCGGCCAACTCCGGTGCGGCCCCTATAGAGCCGGCCATCGGGGGAACGAGTTCCCTCGGGATACAGACCCAGCACGCCCCCGGCATCGAGGAGAGCGTGGGCGGCGCTGAGAGCGTCATCGCCGCCGCCCTTTGCTTGCCGGTCAACCGGGATCATTCCGAGCCCCCTGAAGAACCACACCGTCTTCCATGAGTCAAAGTATTCAGCTTTAGTGAGGTAGACGATCCGTCTTGGCAGAATCAATGGGATCCAGATCGAATCCATAAACGAGGTGTGGTTGGCCACAACAATGACCGGACCATTCGAAGGTAGATTTTCAAGCCCCTCAACCTGGATCTGATAAAGACGCCGAAGCAATGGCGACAAGATCCATCTAAAAGTTCGGTACAGGAAGGCGCCTTTGCCCATATGTGATTTCAGGATATCAGGGCACCAGTGCCCTGACCACTAACGTTTGCGTGGTTTGGGGCGCGTGAGGTGGTGCCAGGCAAGGCCGCAGGGAGTCCGAATACCGGAACCGTATTGGGGGGACCGAGAACGCAGCATGGCGCCGCCTCACGCCGCCAAACACCCCAAAGGTTGGTGGTCATGGCACTATGTCGAAGGCTTTTTTGATCCCGCGGGTGGCCTGCTTAATTCGCTGTTCATTCTCCACCAGGGCGAAGCGAACGAATGCGTCGCCCGCCTTCCCGAATCCGACCCCGGGCGACACGGCAACCTTAGCCTCTCGGATAAGGAACTTGGCAAATTCAAGCGAGCCCATTGCGGCGAATTTTTCAGGAATCGGCGCCCAGGCGAACATCGTTGCCGGGGGTACGGGAATTTCCCAGCCGATCCTGGATAGGCTGGTCACCAAGGCATCCCTACGGCCCCGATAGATTTCCCGAATTTCCTTGGGTGCCTCCAAAACTTCGTTTAAGGCAATGATTCCGGCAATCTGCACCGGCTGAAATACACCGTAATCGAGATACGACTTCAAGCTGCCCAGAGCCTTCACCACCTCCGAATTACCACACATGAACGCCAGTCGCCAACCGGCCATGGAATACGACTTCGACATCGAAAAAATCTCAACGCCGCATTCCTTAGCGCCCTTGACCTGAAGAAGCGAAGGCGCCATTTCCGCATCAAATACCAGATCGGCATAAGCCATGTCATGCACAATCATCACCCCGGCCTTTTGGGCAAATGCCACCAACCTCTCGAAGAACTCGAGATCCACCGTCACGGTTGTTGGGTTGTGCGGAAACGAGACGATAATCACCCGCGGCGGCGGAGAAGTGTTCTCGAAGGCTTCAGTCAGATTCTTGAAAAAATCGGCGTCCAGCGACAGCGGGACCCGCTGAACGTTGGCGCCTGCGAGCATGGGAGCATATGTATGAATAGGATACGTAGGCTCTGGAACCAAGCACGAATCGCCCGGGCCCAACAGCACCCACATTAAATGGCTCAGGCCCTCCTTAGCGCCTATCGTGGCAAGGGCCTCGGTATCTGGGTCGAGCTGCACGTCGTAGCGACGGTCGTACCAATCCACTATCGCACTGCGAAGCTTGGGTATTCCACGAGAAGCCGAGTAGCGGTGGTTGCGCGGATTGCGGGCCGCCTCGATCAATTTCTCGACTATCGGCTCCGGTGTTGGGATGTCGGGATTGCCCATGCCGAGATCGATAATGTCGTCTCCGGCCCGCCTGGCGACCGCCTTCAATTCGTTCACGACGGCGAAGACGTAAGGGGGAAACCGGTCGATCCTACGAAATTCCATACGCTATTGTATTTGGCCGGGCTGGGAGGGGGGATTCGGGGGGGGATTAGGGGGGGAATTAGCTGGAGGCTATGTCGTAGCCTTGCCCTTCTATGGTCGTGGCAATAACCGCCAGATCCAGCTTTGAGTCGTCGAAGGTTACGCTTACATCTTTGCTTTCGAGGTTCACCTTTACGCTGTCGACTCCCTCGAGCACGCCGACGGCGCCCTCGATTGAGGAAACACAATGACCGCAATGTACTTCGGGTACCGACAAGACTGCTTCAGTCATTTTTCGCTCATTTCTTTGAGTGCTTTTCTTCTGAGTGCTCTTTTTTGAGTACTCTTAATCCATCAATTCCTTAACCATGTTAATTCTCTTTTCGTAAATAGTCGTGTTGGTGGCCACAACGATGTGTTCGGCCCCCGCCTGCTGCAAGAAGGCCATGTCAAAGTCTCGCCAGGGGCCCGACCATGTCACGGGGAACAATTCTTGCCCCGCCGCCGCCCGGACACGCTCGGCACGCTCGGGAAACTTCGCCGAAGGACCCCAGTAATTCCACGCGTCGAACCTGCCCACATGATTTATCGTCTCATCACTTTCGCCGCCAAGCCACAAAGGGACTGTCGGTACTTTTTCACGAAGGGCAGTTACCGTTTGCTCCAATTTCTTGAAGCGAGGTGCTTTTCGTTCAAATTTGATCCCAAAGGCGTTCTGCTCATCTTTGCTGGTTGAATCTCCCACTCCCAGAGTCAAGGTCAACCTTCCCGGTGCGATTCGATCAAGGCTGGCGGCCATCGCGGCGGCCACGGCCGGATTCCGGAGCGTGATGCGCTGAACCATGGTCCCGATTTGAATTCTCGAAGTGATTGAAGCCGCAGCCGTAAGTGAGGTCCAGGATTCCAGAAAGGGCACCTTGGGGTCCGGCCGTTCTTGCAGGTTGTCGACGACCCAGAAGGAATCAAGGCCGGCGTCTTCGGCTAATCGGGCGGCACGCATTAGAACCTTTGGATCCTCGGTGTCTTGGGGCAAAATAATCCCGAACTTCATGAAACAACCAGCAAGTTCAAGATGAACTGGGCGCCAAGCGCGGTAACTATGGCTATGTAGAGAAGGCCGGTGGCCGATTGCGTGGCCTTTTCGGTGATGGTGGCTTTAATCATTGCCCCCAACCCGGCGGTGGCCGCCAGCAACAACAGCCATGTCCACCAATACGATGAAGATGAAAAAGCGAAAAGACCTCCGGCTACGGTGCCCGCCACGAGTTCGGCGCGAGACGCGAAACCCAGAACGGCCGAGACGGCTAAGGCGCCAAACAGGATCCAAATGTGCTCGGCCAGTGGGTCGATCGGGAGCCTGGCCTGATTTAAGTACCAGTGTCCGAGCGTCATGGCGTGCGTAACCGCCCCCATTAGAATTACCCCGGCCAGTGCGTGGCCAATTCCAAATCCGCAGGCTCCGCCGCAAATGGACCAGCCGGAGACGACGACCAACCCAATGCCTGCCGCCGCAGCCGCCGCGCCTGCAATCCATTCAAGCAGCGGCCGCTGAGAATATACGGACAACAAGAATGCCAGCATCAGCCCCGCAACCCCAAGCGTGAACACCCTAAGCCCTGTGGTGAGCAACCCCGCGACCGCCGCCGTCAGTGGCCACAGAACCCAGGTGGTGGAACGATAGTAGCCACGGTTTACAAACTTGTACCTGAGGTTCGCTATCCACATGAAGCCAAATGTCCCGATCAGCAGCTGTAGACAGACCAGAACAAAGGCGCCGCCGGGGCCGTGCAATCGTCTGAGTTTTCTGGTCTTAGTCGGCTTGGTCGATGATCTCGCCCGAGAAGATCTTTTGTTTCACGCCATCCGGAACGAATTTCGTCACGGTGGCAAGAATTCCTCTGATCTTTTCCAGGACATCCTCATCGCCGTCCCAGTGCTCGGCCAAAACCTCCGGAGACACTCGATTAACCATGGCATCCAAGCCGAGAGCCACAAGTACGAGGTCATCGACTTGCCCGATGCCCGGAAGAAAGTCGGGTATGAAATCAACGGGTAGAAGCAAATAAGCAGCGATCCCCCCGAAGATAAGTTTATTCTTGCGGGGCACCCTGGGGTCTCGAGCCAGCTTCAACAGCAACTTTCCGAGGTTGGGGATGGCCTTCAAGGTATTGCTCAACCAATCCATCAGCTCAGTCCTTTCCATGCCCCAACACTAGTCCCTCGCTGCGCTCGCCGTCTAGGCAGGGCTCTCCGCCTTCGGCGGCCTACTTAATGCCGGCACTGACATGCCGGGTGAAACAGCATGAGTGGGCGAGAACGTGCCGGCTCAGCGCTCAACTGTTTCCCGCCAAACCGGCCAGTAAGGCCGCCCCTATGGCCCCCGCGTCGTTACCCAGTTTCGCCTGGACGACAGGAGGCGGTGCCACGGTACCCTCAAAAAGGCTTGCAAGAGCCCGGCGAGCCGGGCCGAGAAAAAGTTCGCCGACTTCCGCTACCCCGCCACCTATGACGATCATTTCAGGATCGAAAGCATGAGCCAGGCCCACCAAGCCTAAAGCGAGCGAGGCGCCCAACTGTTCAAGGAGCTCCAGCGCAAAATGGTCGCCGGACTGTGCAGCTTCACCCACCATTGTCCCCGTAATTGCCGCAGCGTCACCCCCGGCAAGCGTCAGCACCTTTGAGTTGCCCGAGTTTGAGCCACCCAGGGCGATCGCCTTCCGCCGCGCCATCCGCCCCAATGCAGTGCCAGATGCTACGGCTTCGAGGCAGCCGGCCTGGCCGCACGAACAAAGGTGCTCCTCACCCCCCCGAACGACCATATGGCCGAACTCAGCCGCAAACCCGTTGGCGCCCCGGTATAGCTCGCCGTTGATTATGATGCCGCCTCCCACGCCGGTGCCCACGGTCAGCATTATGAAATTTTTTGCCTCCGCGGCAGCCCCCAGGCGCCCTTCAGCCCAAGCGGCCGCATTGGCATCGTTTTCTGTGACCACGCTCACTCCAAATCGATCCGCAATCTGGTCCCTTATATCGGAGTCAATCTCCCGAACATTGGGTGCAAAAGCGACCTTACCCGTTGCGCTTTCAACAAAGCCCGCGATGGCGAGCCCTATAGCGCCCAGTCCATAAGGGCATTGCTGCTGGAGCTGTTCGATCATCTCCACCAGCACGTCGCCGCTAGAGATGCCCGAGGTTGGTGTTTCCAATCTGGCGGCCAGACTGCCGTCTTCGCGGACAACTGCGCCGAGAAGTTTAGTCCCCCCAATGTCTATTCCGATGTTGCAGTTCAGATCAGTATCCGAACAGGATCAGCGAGAAGTACAGCACCGGCATCACAAACAACATCGCATCAATGCGGTCAAGCGCTCCGCCGTGGCCGGGAATGACAGTGCCCATGTCCTTTATGCCCAAGTCCCGTTTCAATAAAGACTCAAATAGGTCTCCCAGCGGCGCCGCCAGGGCGATGAGGCATCCGAGGATCCCCGCCTGCAGGGTGTTCCAAGGGCCAAGTTGAGGCGCTATCAGGGTCGATGCAATAACCACAGCCACGCTTGCCGCGGCGGCACCTTCTAGGGTCTTGTTGGGGGAAACGGACGGCGCCAGAGCCTTGCGGCCGAAACGACGCCCGGCTGCGTACGCCCCAGTATCGTACAAAGCCACCAAACCTATCGCAACTATTGTCACTCCCCTGCCGTCAGGACGGTTCGCGAGAAGGCCGACGAAAGATCCGAGCAAAGGGACGTAAGCGACCCCCAGCATCGTGATGCCGATGTTGCTGATGAGGTCGCCCTTCGACTCCATCGCCTTGTACCAAATAAAACAAAAAACCAGCGTAAGAAACAAGACGATACCCGCCGCCGATTCGTCTTTGAAAAAGACTCCGACAAGCAGGAGCGCTCCGGAGACCAGGCCAAGGGCAGTGGCCGGATTGTGACCCGCCTTTCGCGTGGCTTGGTAAAACTCTCCCTGTGCAACCAACAGCAGCACGAAGGCCAGGCCGAAAAAGGCCTCCGCTCCGATATACAAAAGTCCTGCGCCAAGGCCGCCCAAAGCCACTCCCGTGGCAATGGCCACTCTGAGATTTCGTTCCCCGCCCTTATGGGGAACATGGTGGCGCTGCGCCCTGTGGGCCACCTAGTGGCCTAGACCTCTAGGAGTTCCTGCTCTTTGTGGCCGAGCATCTCATCAAGTTCATGAATCTTTTCGTCGGTGATTCGCTGGAGATCTTTTTCCGCCCTTCGAAGGTCGTCTTCAGAAAGCTCGCCTTGTTTTTGAAGCTTTTCCATCTCTTGGTTGGAATGCCTCCTAACATTTCGAACAGCCACCCGGCCTTCTTCGGCGCGCTCCCGGACCACTTTAATCAAGTCCTTGCGGCGCTCCTCTGTAAGAGGTGGGAACGCCAACCTAATGACGGTTCCGTCGTTCGACGGATTCAATCCAAGATCGGACGCGTTAATCGCCTTTTCGATGGCACTCATAGCGTTGCGATCATAGGGGGATATAACCAAAAGCCGGGCTTCGGGAACCGAAATCCCGGCAATTTGATTCAAGGGCGTCTTGGCGCCGTAGTAGTCAACGTCGATCCGCTCGAGAAGCTGGGGCGAGGCCCGGCCTGTCCTGACATTGGCGAACTCATCTCGCGTCGAGGCAATTGCCTTTTGCATCCGCTCGTTGGCATCCTTAATTTGCGCTTCAAGCATTAGACCCTCGCTTCCGCAGGTTTTTGGGCTTCGGTGTTCTGGCCGCTGGGACTACGAACCGTCGTGCCGACCTCTTCTCCCGATATTGCCCTCCGAATATTGCCTGGAACGGTAAGGTCAAAAACGATGATCGGCATGTTGTTATCCATACACAACGAAATGGCCGTCGCATCCATTACCTTCAAACCCTTGTTAAGCACTTCGATGTAGTCAAGTTCCTTGAAGCGCCGAGCCGCTGGATTGGCTGTTGGATCCGAATCGTAGACTCCGTCGACCTTGGTGGCTTTCAGCAAGGCCTCTGCCCCCACCTCAAGGGCCCTTACCGAAGCCGCGGTATCCGTGGTGAAGTAGGGATTGCCGGTGCCGCCGGCAAAAATTACTATCATCCCCCGCTCGAGGTGCCGCAGCGCCCGGCCCCGAATGAACGGTTCGGCCACTTCTTGCATCCAAATGGCGCTCATAACCCTGCACTCGGCGCCCACCTGGCCCAGGGCGTCCTGCAGGGCGAGCGCGTTGATAACCGTGGCCAACATGCCCATGTAGTCGGCACGGGCCCGCTCCATGCCCATAGCCGCGGCTTGACTGCCGCGAAAGATATTGCCTCCACCCACTACCACGGCAACTTCCACCCCGCTGCTTTGAATTTCGGCAATCTGCTTGGCCAACGAACTAACCGTTTCGGCGAAGATTCCAAAGCCAAGCTTGGGATCGGCGAAAGCCTCGCCCGACAACTTTAATAGGACCCGCTTATACCCGGCCTCAGGCAACAGCTATTCGCTTTCTCCTACCGAGAATCGCGCAAAGCGGCGTACTTCGATTTTTTCTTTTACCAGGGCCGCGTGGTCATTGATCAATTCGCCTACCGTCTTGCGCCCGGACTCATCCTTGACGAAGGCCTGATCCAACAGGGCCCCGCCCCTGTCGGAGAGCACCGACTTTAGTTTGCCCTCGACAATTTTCTCGATAACCTGAGCAGGCTTTCCTTCAACCGCTTTTGATTCCATGATGATTTTCTTCTCGCGCTCCATCAGGTCGGGAGGCAGATCGTCCTTGCTCACCCAGCGGGGCTCCATTGCAGCGATATGCATGGCAATGTCCTTGCCGAGCTGCTTGAACTCAGGCATCTTGGCGACGAAATCGGTCTCGCAGTTGAGTTCGAGCAAGACGCCCTTTTTAGCCGGCAATTCTGGGTCAAGCTGGTGAAGGTAGTAGGAAATCATGCCCTCAGAAGCGCTGCGCCCTGATCTTTTTTCGATGCCAGCAAGACCCCATTTACGAATAAGATCCTTGGCTGCCTCGATGTCGCCGGCGGCCTCGGTAAGGGCACGCTTGCAATCCATCATGCCAGCACCGGTAGACTCGCGCAGGCTCCTTACGTGATCTGCAGTGATGTTCACCTGTGTTTCACCTCGTCTTCATCCTTGTACTTTGCCTTGATTTCAGCCTCTATTTCCTCACCCGGAAGGGGCTCATCCTCAAGAAGCTTTTGGAACCTATCCTCGGCCTCGGCCTCGGGCCCTGGGTCGGGCCCTGGGTCGGGCCCTGGGTCGGGCCTAGGCATGGACTCGGGAACAGCAGAACTGTCTCCAGCTTTGGCGGCAGGCCCTGCTTCGGGAATAAATTCATCCTTGGCTCGTTTGGCAGTTTCCGATTCCTGCTGTGCCAGCATGATCTCCCACTCGGCAGGTGGCTCTTCGCCACCGGCCGTAAGGGTAATGCCCGATGCTGCTGCAGCTTCTGCGGCGGCAACGACCTCGGGAGGACGGCCGGCGACTCCTGCATGCACGGCATCGGCGATGACTTTAGTCAGCAAAGTTCCTGAGCGAATCGCATCGTCGTTACCGGGAATTGCGTAGTCAACCTCATCGGGATCCGAATTGGTGTCCACAATCGCGATGATCGGCATACCAAGCTTGCGAGCTTCGCGAACACAAATATCTTCCTTTTTGGTGTCCACAACGAAGACGGCGTCTGGACGGCGGTTCAGGTCGCGAATACCATCAAGGTTCTTGCGCAGCTTTTCCAGCTCATTGCGAAGTCGCAAGGCCTCCTTCTTGGGAATCTCTTCAAAAATTCCCTGGGCTTCCTGAGACTCAAGGTCGCGCATTCTGAGGATCCGTTTGTGCATTGTCTCGAAGTTTGTGAGCATGCCGCCCAGCCAGCGATAGGTTACATAGGGCATTCCCACTCGTTTGGCATGCTCGGCAACTGCTTCGTTGATCTGCTTTTTGGTGCCGACAAAAAGGATCGTTCCGCCCCGGGCAACTGTAGTCCGGGTGTACTCGTAGGCGGCTTCGATGCCGGTCATCGTCTTTAGAAGATCGATGATGTAAATGCCGTTGCGCTCTCCAAAAATGAACCTGCGCATCTTAGGGTTCCAACGCCGGGTTTGATGGCCGAAGTGAACTCCGGCCTCGAGCAATTCCTTCAATGAAACTACAGCCATGTGCGTACCACTTAAACTCTCTCCTCTCGGTTACGGCGCCGGCTTTGTTGCTTGAATGCCGGGTTGCCCTTACCCCCACCTACCCAGCGTTCATGAGCCGGGCACCGTTTCAGTGGGCGCGCTTATTTGATGATTCTTGCGTTGCGAAGGCCAGTCTAGGCCGTTTGCTCTTCGGTTGCTTCCGCCAAGCGTGACCGCAGTTGAAAAACGGCCTTTGTGTGCATCTGGCAGACCCGCGACTCCGAAACTCCCAGAACTTCGCCGATTTGCGACAGAGTAAGGCCTTCGTAGTAATACAGACTCACTACTTTGCGCTCCCTTTCGGGCAGCTTGTCAACCACTTTACTCAAGATTTCCTTCATTTCTTCAGCTTCGAAGGCAGCCTCCGGGCTCTCGGCCGCAGGATCTTCGAGGGTCTCGATCAACGGCATACGGCCTGAATCCTCGTTTCCGCCGAGAATCAACTCATCGAGGGCGGCCACCGAAACAGTTGAAATCTGCGTGTAAATGGCTTGAAGCTCTTTCACACTAATCTGCATTGCCGCGGCGACCTCTTGATCTGTGGGGGCCCGGTGGAGTTTGTTCTCCAACTCGCCGGTCTTTTTTTCCAACTGCCTGGCCTTGAATCGGACGGAGCGAGGCACCCAGTCAATAGAGCGCAGTTCATCGATTATCGCCCCCCGGATCCGGCTAACTGCATAGGTTTCAAACTTGATGGCCCGGTCGGGTTCAAATTTGCTAATTGCATCTATCAGCCCGAAGATGCCATAAGAGATGAGATCGGCTTGTTCTACCGTTGAGGGAAGTCCGCTTCGCATCCGGCCGGCTACGAACTTGACCATAGGGGCGTAATGCAAAATGAGCTTGTCGCGGACTGTCGGCGAACCGAATGCCTTGAATTCCCGCCAGACCTGGGAAAGCTCCCGCTGTTCAGGTGTTTGCTCGCCGGGGGCCGGTTTTACATAGGTCGAAGCAACTTCTTGATACTGAAGCTCAACTCGCTCTGCCATTCATGCCCCTAAAAGGTTGGGTTTGGTGTCAACCCAGTATAAGCGGGCCGCCGTGGGACATGGAATGAGACAGGGAATGAGGCAGCGCTACTTACCTACCGGAAGGGCGTATCGCCCGCCCGGATGGCGGCTGGCCAGCCCCTTAACCTCGAGCCTGACTAAAACCGAGATCGCCGTGGGGACCGGCATCTTTGAGCGGCGAGCGACCTGATCGAGAATCAAAGGCTCGGGCTGAAGCGCCGACATTACACGAGCCTCGTCAGGGTCTAGATCCAAGGTTTGACCTGGACCCGGCGGTGAGCGAAGCATGCCCAAGTCTTCGAGCACCTCATCTGCACTGGTCACCAACCTGGCGCCGTCGCGAATAAGGGCGTGCGAGCCCCAAGAGCAGGGCGAATGTATTGCTCCGGGCACTGCAAAGACATCCCTTGAAAACTCCATCGACAGCCTAGCCGTAATCAACGCGCCACCTTTCGGCCTGGCCTCAACTATCACGGTCCCCAGCGCCATGCCGGCGATGATGCGGTTGCGTTCCGGAAACTGATGCCTGAGCACAGGAGTCCCCGGACTGTATTCCGACACCAGGGTGCCCAGCTCGGCGATTTGCTCATAAAGCCCTCGGTTGCCGCGTGGAAAACAGATATCCAAACCACTCCCGAGCACTGCAATCGTGTGCCCACCGGACTCGAGGGCGCCCCGGTGCGCCGCGGAGTCGATGCCCGATGCCATGCCGCTTACTATTGTTATTCCGGAGGCTGCAAGCTCCCTTGCCAGCCATGATGCCGATTCGAGACCGTATTGCGACGCCCGGCGGGTGCCGACTATTGCCACGGCTGGGGCAGCATCAAGCGGTTTGCCCGATAGATATAGAGCTTGCGGGTGCCCCTGGGTCTCGCGCAACAGGTGCGGGTATTCGGCGTCGTTGGCGGTAATCCGGCGTTGAATCATGAGTCCCACACGCTGCGTCGAAACTGCAGAGCCTCCGCGACATGCGCTTCGGTCACCGCCAATGAGCCTTCAAGGTCGGCAATGGAGCGAGCAACATTAAGCGCCCGGGCCACCGCCCGTGCAGAAGATCGGTCATGAGCAAGCGCAATGGATAAGAATCGCCTGACCGATGCATCAAGGGCCATGAGGTCAGAATTTTTCTGAGATTCAAGTTGGGGACGCTCGGCTCTGAATTGCCTGGCTGCAATGACTCGCTCGCGAACTTTTGCGCTTGGCTCCGAGGGCTCAATCTCGAGCAGCTCGCTGTGAGTCAGAAGGGGCACTTCCACGTGGAGATCAATACGGTCGAGCAAAGGGCCGGACAGGCGCGATCGATAAGAGTCGAGGCGTCCGGGAGGACAACTGCAGATACGGCGTGGATCTGAAAGCCTGCCGCAAAGACAGGGGTTGGCGGCACCTACCAAACAAAATCGCGACGGAAACCTGACGCAGGCGGCCTGGCGTGCAACTGAGACGAACCCCTCTTCCAAGGGTTGGCGCAAAGATTCGAGAACCATCTGGCTGAACAGAGGAAGCTCGTCCATGAACAGAACACCCAAGTGGGCCAAGCTCGCTTCGCCCGGCTTCGGCACAGGATGACCGCCGCCTATAACGGCGGCTGCCGAGGCATGATGATGCGGCGAGCGAAAAGGCCGCTCGGTAACAACAGGGTGAGCGGGCCCCAACAAGCCAGCGACCGACCATACGTGGGTTGCCTCCAGCATTTCTTCGTTTGTAAGGGGCGGCAGGATCCCCGGCAGCCGCCTGGCGAGCATGGTCTTGCCGCACCCGGGCGGGCCGACCAGGAGCACATTGTGACCACCGGCGGCGGCGATCTCGAGGGCTCTGCGGGCGACGGCTTGCCCGCGCACATCCTGAAGATCCGGCCCGGCGACGCTGGGCTCGAATTGCGCGGGGTTGACCGGCTCGTGGCTGGGTATTTCAAGAAGACCACCCAGGAAGGACAGCGCCTCAAAAAGATTGTTGGCGCCAATTACCTTGATACCCCGGACAAGAGCAGCCTCACCCATGTTCTCCTTCGGCAAAAGAATGCCCTCGGCCCCGCTTTCTCGGGCGGCCAGCGCCGCTGCCAATGCCCCGCGCACGGGCCGCAGACGCCCATCAAGGGCCAACTCACCTATAAGAAAGTAGCTTGAAAGGTGCTTGAACTTCCGCCCTTCTTGCGCTGCGACAACGGCCACAGCGACCGGCAGGTCGAACATCGGCCCTTCCTTGCGAAGGTCCCCGGGAGCCAGATTGACTGTGATCTTTTTCTGGGGCCACAGTTCCTGCGAATTCTCAACGGCCGATTTCACTCGCTTACGAGCCTCGCGAACAGCTTGGTCGGGAAGCCCGACGATCTGGAAATCCGGCAGTCCGCCCGCTAGGGCAACTTCGACCTCAACAGGGTGGGCATCCATCCCCAACACTGCCACTGAACGAGTTTTTGAAAGCATGGCAGGACTCTACCGACCCGCGCCGACAGCCAGAATGCTCTTCGTCGGCCCCGTTCGCCTCCCTGCTCCTAGATAGCAACGTTCCAGGCCCTGCCGTCGGCGGATTTGTACAAGAGGCGGTTCTCGCCGAGCGCGAAATAGGTAGCGCCATGCTGGGCCAGCGCCTCTACCGGCAACCTCATTTCAGTAAACAGCCAGCTAAGGCCCTGATTTTTGGAAACAAGAATTCCCCCCGCAGTGGCGATGAATATGCGCCTGGGGTCTTTGTCGTCGACCAAGACGGCCCTAGTCGGAGTCTTCAGAATCTGGCGCCATTTCTCGCCGACAGGCCTCCGCCACACTCCCGAGTTCAGTCCACCTGTGAAAATTGCTTGTGTATTCGGGGGCACCACGTCGAGAGCCACTACTTCATCCGGCCCCCCACCCAATGTCTGTGTAGTGAAATCACCGCCGGGCGCCACAGTGAGCAAATGCCCAGAGTCAGAAGAAATATAGATTGAGCCGGCTGGGTCGCCCGCCAACGCCACGGCCCGTTGAGGTGCTCCCTGGCCCTTGAGAAAGCCCGAAAGCCTCCTGGCGTCGTAAAGGCGCCCTCCGGCGAGGATCGCCGCTCGACCACGACCGACCCCCGTCACCAGGACAGGTTTGCCCGCCAGTTCAGCCCCCTTCGACCATGACTTTCCGTTTGCGCTCACATACACCCCGGATTCGGTCCCGACGATAAACCCGGCATCGATAGAAGCCAGCCCCAAGATGGGGGCTTTGCCCGGCACCGCCCCCTCGAGGCCGCCGGCCGTTAGAAGGGTCGATACGACTGCAATCGATAGCAGCATGAGGAGGCCTGCCAGCAGAATCAGCGGCCAGCGGCGCCTTGGGGCGAACTTCGTGCCAGGCTTCGGCGAAGGCACTAAAAAGCGTCGATTATGTGTGTCACCCGGATCGACTGACCCGCGACCACCGAAATGACGTCGAACCTGCACCCCTCGTAGCTGGGGGTCCTTTGCGCCAAGAATGCGGTTGCCAGCCGCCGAAGTTTTACCTGCTTGCGATAGTCCACACCAAGCGCCGGGTCTATGAAGTCCGCCCGTTGACGCGCTTTCACCTCGACGAATACAAGAGTTCGGCCTTCCATGGCGACCAGATCAAGTTCGCCGAACCTGGTTCGCCAGTTCCGCGCGACCAGCCTGAATCCCCTTTCTGTAAGGAAGTTGGCCGCAGCGTTCTCGCCGATGACCTTTAACCGTTGTGTGCTCACCCCTCAAGGCTAGCCCCAAGGACCGACATGACGTGCTTGTTCAGGGATTAGCCGACGCCTTGACCTAGGGTCCCGGCTGCCGAACTCCGACTTTGAGCAGCCGTCCCGGCGCCCCCTCGTCCACCAATTTCTGGACCGGCGCGAAAAGGCGCCTGTGAACCGGCGAAGGGCCGAACCCGGCCAGGGCCCACTTGTGAAACGGCGAGGGATAACCTTTGTTCGATTCAAAAAAATAGAACGGGTACAAGGAAGCCAGCCCGACCATTATTTCGTCCCGACTCACCTTTGCCACAATTGATGCGCAGGCGATAGAAACTGATTCACAGTCCCCACGCACAATCATTTTCACATTGGGGCAACGCTCCTTCAAAAAGTTCCAATTGCCGTCGGCCAGAATGGCATCGGGCCTGACGGCCAAGCCTCCCAGCGCCCTTGCGCCGGCGCGTCGGATTGCTTCAGAAAGGCCCACGTCGTCTATTTCCCTCGGCCACGACATGCCCACCGACCAGCAAAGACACTGCTGCCTCACCCTGGATGCAAGCCAGCGGCGCCGAGGCTCATCGAGCAGTTTGGAATCACGAACTTTGTAGATGCGGGTGCCCGGGCGAAGAACAACTGCCCCCACCGTTACAGGGCCGGCCCAAGCGCCGACGCCGACTTCGTCGACACCGCCGATGAATTCCGCTCCCTGACGAGCAAGGGCATTTTCATGGGCCATCCCAGGAACCGGATTGGTTCTTGCCACACCGCCCTTGCGAAGGCGGTAGGTTCGAGTTCGGTAGGTGGCCTTGAAGCTATCCGCCGGGGTTGCCAAGAAGATGGATGCGGCTCGGGGGCCAAATCAACACGAAGGCGCGGCCTAGAATGGTCGACTTTGAAATCGGGCCGAACACTCTTGAGTCTTGAGAGTTGTTACGGTTGTCTCCCATCACGAAGACCTTACCCTTAGGGATCTTCGTGGGACCGTAATCTGGTATCGGGCCGCTGTCGTGCAAATACGGTTCGGTGAGCTTGCGGTTATTGACAAAAACCGCGCCTTGTTTGGCTTGAATGGTTTGACCCTCCGTTGCTATCACCCGCTTGATGAAATCTTTTTCGGTGGACTTCAAACCAAGATCCTCGGCGATGCTGTTGAGGAAGTTGCGAAATGTCCCACGATCGACCTTGGGGTTGGTTTCGCCAAAGGGTGAAACAAAAACAATGACCTGACCGGATTTGGGTTCTGAGAACCGATACAGGAACTTCGACACAAGGACCCGGTCGCCGATCATCAACGTATTCTCCATTGATCCTGACGGAATGTAGAACGCCTGGACCACGAACGTCTTTATTAAAAGCGCGATGCCGAGGGCAACGATAATCAGAACTGGCAGTTCCCTTAGGAACTGAAGAGCGCCTCCTTTGTGCTTTTCCTTGCGCCTGTCACGCCGGGAAACAAGCGGAGCTGGCTCCGTGTCTTCGCTTTGCACCCAGGGCTACCGCTTTTCCTTAACCTTCGCCGCCCGGCCGACTCGCTCGCGCAGGTAGTAAAGCTTGGCTCGCCTGACGTCGCCGCGGCTTGTCACTTCGATCTCTGCAAGCGTGGGCGAGTGGACGGGAAACGTGCGCTCTACCCCCACGTTGAAAGAAATCTTCCGCACCGTAAAGGTTTCGCGAACACCGGACCCTTGCCGGCGAATTACGATGCCCTGAAAGACCTGGGTTCGAGATCTGGCTCCTTCGACGACCTTCACGTGGACCTTTACGGTATCGCCGGGGCGAAAATCCGGAAGGTCGCTTTTTAGGAAGGGGCGCAGCAAGACATCGGTCTTAGACATTGTTCTCCTCGATTCGGAAATACTTCAAAAGTTGAACGGGAAGGTCTTTGGGCCCACCGAACATCGGCCCACGCACCTACCTTACCCGCAGACCTCGAAATGATATCAGGGGCTGGTTGTTTGACCTTCCTCGGCCTGCCACCGAGCGACGATCTCACGCTCAGGCTCCGTCAGATCGGCGTTTTCAAGATAGTCACGCCGAGCCTCGTAGGTCCTGCGGATACTCTGTTCACGACGCCAGCCAGCAATCTTTGCATGATCTCCGGAGAGCAAAACCTCCGGCACTTTGAGCCCACGGAACTCAGCCGGTCGCGTGTATTGCGGATATTCAACAAAGCCCGAGGCGAAAGATTCCTCGTTCAGTGAACCCTCATTGCCCATAACTCCCGGAACCAGCCGTGAGACTGCCTCGATAACGGCGATGGCGCCGACCTCGCCCCCGGCGAGCACAAACTCACCGATCGATATCTCCTCAGCGCCCACGGCCTGCTTGATTCGATCATCCATGCCCTCGTATCGGCCGCAAACAAGAACCAACTGCTCAGCCGTCGCCAAGTCCCTCACGATGGCCTGGGTCAGCGGCCGCCCCGCCGCCGAAAGCAGCACCACCCGGCCCCCGGGCGTCGTTATAGCCTCAACCGCCTCGACGACCGGCCCCGGCGCAAGCACCATCCCGGCGCCCCCGCCAAATGGCGCGTCGTCGACCTTGCGGTGGGGACCGGGGGCCCAATCACGAAGGTCGTGAGCGGCGAAGCCAATTATTCCGGCCTCCACGGCTTTACCCAAAAGACCGGTTTGCATGGGTGAAGTGAACCATTCCGGAAAAATTGTTACAACATCGAATCGCACCCGGCTATCTCCCGGCGCCTTCGCTGGGGTCCTGCGCCGGAAACAGGCCGGCCGGCGGGTCGACAATGATGAGGCGTGCATCCAGATCCACCGAAACAATGATTTGCTTCGCGGCCGGGAGCAACACCTGCCCGCCGGCCGTGTCGACCGTCCAAAGATCCTGCTCGCCTCGCTCTTCAATCTCAGAAAGCGTCCCGAGGACCTTTCCCTCCAAATCCTCGACTCCAAGGCCGATCAAGTCGTGCATCCAATAGGTGTCGGGGCCGAGTTCGGGAAGGTCGTCCAGGTTCCCGAAAACGTCCATCCGTCTCAAGGCCTCGGCAGAAGATCTGTCGTTGACTTCTTTGAATTTCAGGTAGGCCCGTCCATGGTGGGAATTGAACGATTGAACGATCAGGCTTTTGGCAGAATTTGGATCCGCACCCACCAGCAGAGCCGAGCCTGGGGCGAATCTTGCTTCGTTGTCGGAAAAGATCTTTACCGATACTTCACCTTTAAGGCCGTGCGCGGTGGCAATTTCGCCCACCAAGAGGTGGCCCTGTAGAAAATTAGGTGGAGGGTCGGCAGCGGTAGGGCTGGTCAGTCCACGATCTCGATCATTGCATTTCTGTCTTCGCGCCCGGCCGCCGTTTTCACAACGGTCCTAAGCGCCCTGGCGATCCGGCCGTTCCTTCCGATGACTTTTCCAACGTCATCAGGATGCACAATCAATTCAAAGATTAGTGTCCGCCCGGATTCTTCTTCTTCGATTTGGACATCGTCGGGATGCTCTACCAAATAGGAAGCAATGAACTGCAGAGTCGCTCTGGCGCCCACTTTAAGTTTGTGGGTTAAGCAGGAATCTTTTGACCGTCGGGGGTCAATGCGCCCGATATCTTCAGCAGCTTCGTGACGGCCGCCGAGGGCTGCGCCCCCTGCCCAAGCCACGCCTTAGCGCGCTCGTTGTCGATCTCGATCTCAGAAGGCTCGGTGCGCGGGTTATAGCGGCCGATCGCTTCAATGAAGGCGCCGTCGCGCGGAGCGCGCGAGTCGGTCACAACTACCCTGTAGGTTGGTTGCTTCTTTTTACCAATCCTGCGCAATCGAATTCGTACCACGGCAAAGAGTCTAGCAGGGGGGCTCGCCTACGGCGGAAAGCCCATTCCCTTCATCGCTTTGAGGCCTTTTCCTGGACGCATTTTTGACATCTGCTTCATCATCTTTCGCGCCTGATCGAACTGCTTGAGCAAATCGTTCACGTCCCGCACCTGGGTCCCCGCCCCTCGCGCAATCCTTAGGCGGCGGCTTCCGGAAATAACTCGCGGGTCGGCTCTTTCCTTGGGGGTCATTGAGCGGATAATGGCTTCAACGCGTGTCATGTCGTCGTCGTTTACCTCCAGATCGGCGGCCTTGCCCATTCCGGGAATGCCGGGCAACATTTTCAAGATGTCGCCGATGCCGCCCATCTTTTTTACCTGCTGCATTTGCTGCAAAAAATCATCGAAGGTGAACTTGGCCTCAAGGACTTTGCGCGCCTGTTCCTGGGCTTCCTGCTGAGACATGGTCGACTCGGCCTTTTCGATAAGGCTGAGAACATCGCCCATGCCCAGAATCCTCGAAGCAATGCGATCCGGGTGGAACGCTTCGAGGTCCGTCAGCTTCTCGCCGGTTCCGGCGTACTTGATAGGCGCCCCCGTTACGGTGGTGGCCGATAGCGCGGCGCCGCCCCGAGCGTCGCCGTCGATCTTCGTCATGATGATTCCGGTAAGCGGAAGGGTCTCGCCGAAGGCCTGTGCCGAGTGGACGGCATCCTGGCCGGTCATGGCATCGAGTACAAACAAGACCTCGTGGGGTTGGATCTCGGCATGCACCCTGGCGACCTGGTCCATCAGTTCTGTGTCCACATGCAGGCGGCCGGCGGTGTCCACGATGACCACGTCGGCCTCTCTGTTTCCTCTTTCCAGGCCGGCCTTCGCAACCGCAACGGGATCGGTTGTGTCGTGCTGGCCGTGAAAAGCCACACCGGCCTGCTCCGCGAGAATTTCAAGCTGCTTGATGGCGGCAGGACGCTCAAGGTCTGCGGCGACCAGCAGCACCCGGCTGCCCTTTCCCTTTAGTAGCGCCGCCAGCTTGCCGGCGGCCGTCGTTTTGCCTGAGCCTTGCAGGCCAGCCAAAAGAATGACGGTTGGCGGAGAGGACGCCATCTTGAGCGGGGTGGTGGTTCCGCCGAGAATCTTAATCAGCTGTTCGTGAACAATCTTGACGACCTGCTGGCCGGGAGTCAGCGACTTTAGAACCTCTTCGCCGACAGCTCTTTCTCGAACGCCTGCCAGAAAACTCTTGACGGCCGGTAGAGCGACATCGGCTTCCAGCAAAGCCAGGCGGATTTCCCTTAGGGCGGACTCAACATCGCTGTCCGTGAGCCGACCCTGCCCGCGAAGCTTTTTGAATATGCCGTCAAGCCGGTCGCCAAGAGAATCAAACATTGCTCTAGTGTAAAGCGCTAGGGCCTGCCGCAAACCGAGTTGCACCCTCATTGCTGCTCGACGACGATCTGGTCTTCTTAGGACAATCGATGGTCCAAAAGAAACTTAAGAAAAGTTTCGGCTTTGGGTCGAAAAAGAGCTAGTTCTGTCGGTCCCCCTCCGTATCATTGATTGCATGATCAGTACAGCGCACAAGCAGTCCATTCGGGGAGATTCAGTCGAACAACTCAAGGCTGAAATTAGGGATTTGGTTGGTAGTCTTGATTCCGAGGTACTTGATCCTAAGTTCGCCGCCCGGCTTGTCGAGGACTTCGTTGAAATCGGGCGGATGGCCGCCGCGGGCAGAGATTTAGCGGCCCGGCAGGTTGCTCGCACCGGCGCTTGGCAACTGCAGGGTTACAAGACTCCTG
>JBPCIX010000069.1:0-24616 GCA_051005875.1 Actinomycetota bacterium
GTAAAGAGCCCCCTTGCGGGGGCTCTTTACTGCACGCAGCCTGTAGGCCGGGTTCTGTCCCCTTCTTAACGAAGATGGACGGCCATCTATCTGGGACCGGCGTTGCCGCCGGCCTCTAGCGACCTACCCGGGGTTTAGGAGCGGGCCACTCCATAGTCCCTGTTGGTCTTGCTCCGGGTGGGGTTTACCTAGCCACCGAGGTCACCCCCGGCGCTGGTGCGCTCTTACCGCACCGTTTCACCCTTACCGAAACTTTGATCGCAAACGAACCGAATTAACTGCTCACCCGCGAACCCAAACTTTCGGCGGTTTACTTTCTGTTGCACTTTCCGTCCGGTCGCCCGGCCTGGGAGTTACCCAGCACCCTGCCCTGCGGAGCCCGGACCTTCCTCGATTCAGCAGCCACCGTCGGGGGGACCTCTCGGGGCTTAGCGTCATCGCGGCCGTCCAGCCACCTGCCTTTTTATTTTACTCTGTCGGAATCTTGTCGGTCAGGGCGCCAGTCTTTACGAAGGCCTTGAACCGCTCCTTTTGGTTCAGACCGTAGGCGTATCCCACATACAAGAGCATTGTCAGCCCGGCAATCTCTTGTATCAGCCTGATCGGGTTCCTGACCAGATTTCTTAATACCTCTAGCCAGTAATTGTCGGCGGGAACTGCCGGAAACTTCGTGCCGAACAAGGGCCAGAAAAGCGTTATTGGCTCACCCCACATTCCGTCGAGGGCCAGATGGATCAAGCAGGCGATGGGCAGAACGAACCAACGGCGAGCAACGCCACCCCTGAGGGTAAATTGAATTGCGAGAACCAGCACTAGAGCGAATAACAATGTGTGGCCGAACAATCGTGAACTTTGAAACTCGTCTTCGAAGAAAATGCGGCCGATGGGCTTGTCGATGAGATCGGGCATAATCGCACCCAGCATCACAACGCGGTAGTCAATCGAGCGCCGCCCTAGCGTCACGAACACCACCACCACGGTCCCACCCAGATGCCAAAAGAGCATTTAGTCGACTAGAAAAGTCCGGGCTGGGCCACCGCCGGACGGGGGAAGTCTGGGTTCTCTTCAAGCCACCGGTCTATGCCCTCGTTCGCCAGCAGATCGGCCTCGGTATTGTGCTCACGGGGAATGGCCCGGAAGGTCACCTTGTCGAATTTTTTCGCTAGATCCCTCGCGGTTGCGTGAAGAGGCCTTAGCCCTGGGTGCTTCACTTTGAAAATGCCCTTCATCTGCTGCACAACTAGCACCGAATCCATGAACACATCAAGCTCCGTGGCGCCGTTGGCCAGCGCCAGGCGCAGCCCCTCGATCAGACCTTCATACTCAGCCACATTGTTGGTAGCCCAGCCGATCCCGCGGCCTTCCTCCGCGATGATCTGACCTTCGCCGTCATCTAAGACAACGCCGATTCCGGCCGGTCCCGGATTGCCCCGGGCGCCGCCATCAGTATGAATACGCAGTTTAGGCAATGATTAGAATTCGTCCGCATTCAACGCATTTGGCCATCGAGTCGGACCGTTTTAGTTGGGCGACCTCTTGCGCCGGCAGCTTCATGTGGCACCCCTGGCAAGTCCCCGACTCCAAAAGCGCGATTCCCACTCCCCCCTTTGTGGCTCTTAGATCGTTATAAGTCGAAAGCAACTCACCGTCGAATTTTCCAAGCCAGGCCCCGCGCTCGGATGTGGCGGTAGCCAACTCACCTTCAATTTCCCGCAAGGCAGCGTCTCTTTTGGCCACGGCCTCTGCGATCGTCGCGTTCAAAGCTTGCTCATCGGTCTTTAGGGCTTGGAGCCTTGCATCAACCGCCTCGCGCTCCTCCATGACCTCAAGGTCGCTGTCTTCGATGACGGATCGGCGGCGTTTCAAAGATTCGATTTCGGCCTGGAGGGCGGAAAGCTCACGCGGGCTTGCTACCTTGCCTTCGAAAAGCCTGGCCTCTTCAGCTGCGATCTTGAGGCTCAAGCTCTCGACCTCGCCATCTAGCTTTCGCTGGCGCAGAGCGCAATCGTCAGCCAAGGCCTGCTGGTCTCCAAGGGCCGACTGCAGCGAATCCATCCTGGCCCCCAGTGAATCCACCTCGGCTTGTTCGGGAAGATTCCGGCGGCGGTATTCCAGACGGTCGATGATGGAGTCGATCTTCTGAAGCTCTAGGAGTTCGAGAAGAGTCTCGTGCGACGGTTGCAAGGCGGTTCAGCTTAACCTGCCGGCAGGGTGAGTTCGCCGGAGGCGATTTTTGCCAGAGTCGCGACGTACAGTTCATGCTCTTCAGCAAGGACCCTTTCGGCCAAAGATTCGGGCGTGTCGTCGGAACGAACGTCCACCTCTGCAAAGGCGATTACAGGCCCGTGATCGTACTGCTCATCGACCACGTGAATCGAGGCCCCCGTGGTCGCGGCCCCCGAATCAATGACTGCTTGGTGCACCGCCAGGCCGTACATGCCGGGGCCGCCGAACCGTGGAAGCGGGGCGGGGTGAATATTTAGAACCCGGCCCCGAAAACGCTCCAGTGTTCGCGGCCCGAGCTTTTTCATGTACCCGGCGAGCAGGACGAACTCAACGTCCGAGTCCTGCAATGCCCGGCAAATTGCGTTATCCAGCTGCCCGGGAGCGGGGTGGGTCTTGGAACTTAAATGCAAAGCTGCGATCCCACTGCGGGAGGCTTTTTCGAGAGCACCGGAACCCAGGTTATTGCTGATGACAACCCGAACCTCGGCTCGTAAGCGGCCCCCAGTGCAGGCATCGATAATCGCCTGAAGATTGCTGCCGCTTCCTGAAGCCAGCACTCCGAGCCTGAGCGGACGGCTTAAGTGCTCACCGCCAAACTTTGAATTTAGGCTAGTGCCCTTCGCTCAGGCCGAGGACTTCTCCATGTCCGGCGAATATTTGCCTGAACGAGCGGCCGAGTTGCAGCGGGCACGCAGCAAGTAGGCCTGCTGTGCGGCCTTAAGGTTCTGGGCCTGGCCCTTCCAGAGGTTGAGCGCCGGCGCCTGCAGGGCCCGCCCGTACGAAAAGCTAAGCTCCCAAGGGGCGTCACCGATTCGGTTCATTTCGTTTAGATGATCGGTGGCTAGCTCATCGCTTTGACCGCCGGACAAAAATGCGATTCCCGGCACCGTTGCCGGAACGGTTGTCCGAAGGCACTTCAATGTCATTTCGGCAACGGTCTTAACATCGGCCTGGGTGGCGTTGCCCGTTCCGGAGATAACCATGTTCGGCTTCAGCAAGATGCCTTCATTCATAACTCGCTGGTGGTAAAGCTGATCGAAGACCGTGTGAAGCGTTTCTTCGGTAACTTCATAGCAACGCTCGATGGAGTGGTCGCCGTCCATCAAAACTTCGGGCTCGACGATCGGAACGATCCCCGCTTCCTGACAAAGGGCAGCGTAGCGGGCCAAGGCATGTGCGTTGGTTTCGATGGCGTAACGGCTGGGGGTGCCCGCGCCGATGGTTATCACTGCCCGCCACTTTGCAAACCTGGCGCCCATCGCCCGATACTCATTCAGTCTTTCGCGGAGCCCATCAAGACCCTCGGTGATCGTCTCGCCAGGAGCGCCGGCGAGGGGCTTGGCGCCTGTGTCGACCTTAATGCCGGGAATAATCCCCTGGCTCTCAAGAAGTTTCGGGAACGCAGTGCCGTCGCTGGAGTTTTGGCGGATGGTTTCGTCGTACAAGATGACCCCGCTGATGGCATCTGAGGCACCCTCAGCCGTGAAGTACAACTCGCGGTAGTCGCGGCGGCTGTCGGCTGTCGATTCAATGTCGAGCTTCGCGAATCTTTTGCCGAGGGTGGGGGTGCTTTCATCGGCGGCGAGTATGCCCTTGCCTTCGGCAACCAACTCTTTGGCAGTTGCGGCGAGCTCTCCTGCGTGCTCCAATGTCTCCAAGTGGATCCTCCTAAATTGGCTTATGACTGAGTCTTAAGAATGACTGACGGAATTATATCTTTTGCTCTAGATTCAGGTCTTAGCACGAACCTTGACCTTGGCGGGCGCGGGGTTGGGAGCACTGGGGGACTTGCCGTTCAGGGTGGGTGAAGGATCCAAATTTCCCAGCCCGTTCCAGGCCAGATTAACCAGATGAGCGGCCACCTTGTCTCGGCTGGGCTTGCCTTCTTCCAGCCACCACTGGCCCACCAGCGCCACCATACCTACGAGGGCCTGCGAATAAAGTCCTGCAAGCTTGGGGTCATAGCCGAGGCGCTTGAACTCCCCCCGGAATATGTACTCCACTTGTGAGGCGATATCGCCGATAAGGCTGGCAAAGGTGCCCGTTGTGCTGGCCACCGGCGACTGCCGAATGAGTATCCTGAAACCAGGCTGTTCATCCTCGATGTAGGTGAGAAGGGCAATCGCCGCCTGCTCAAGCATGACCTTGGGGTGGGTTTGCTCCAATGAATCGGTGATCCGGGCAAGCAAACGCTTCATTTCACGGTCTACGACAACTGCGTAGAGACCTTCTTTGCCGCCAAAGTGTTCGTAAACAACGGGCTTAGAAACAGCCGCTCGTTTTGCAATTTCTTCGATGGATGTGGATTCGTAGCCGCGCTCTGCGAATAAAGCTCTGCCTACATCGAGCAGTTGCTCTCTGCGTTCCTGCCCGGTCATCCTCAAGAGCATCGGCCTAGCAGGAAAGTTGAATTCACATGTTGAATTATATCTTCTTAGCCATAAGCTGCGTCTGGCTCGGCACCTTGACATTCCAGACCCACCCACGCCTTTCCATGAATCGAATCACAGCTGCGCTCGGGTCGAACTGCCATTTCTCAAGGCCATGCCGGGCCGATGTGGGGAAGGCGTGATGATTGTTGTGCCAGGCCTCGCCAAACGAAACCACGCTTAGCAGCCAGTTGTTGGTGCTGTGGTCCTCGCTGCGAAAGGGGCGCTTGCCGTAAAAATGGCATATCGAATTGATGCTCCACGTCACGTGGTGAAGGAAGAAGATCCTTACGAGGCCACCCCAAATGAGCGCCGTCAGGGCGCCCGCCCAGCTTCTGGTGATCACGAGACCCAGCAATGCCGGCACTACCAATGAAGCGGCCACCCAAAGGGGAAACAGCTTGTCGATCTTGCGCATGGCCGGCTCTTTCAAAAGGTCGGGAGCAAACCGCGATACCTTGGTGTTCTCTGTGTCGAAGAACCAGCCCATGTGCGAGTGCCACAGACCCGAAATGACGCCCTTCAGCCCTTGGGCCTCTTCAAGATGGGGCGAGTGAGGGTCGCCGGGGGCGTCGGAAAAAGCATGGTGACGCCGGTGATCGGCAACCCAGCGAATGACCGGCCCCTGAAGCGCGAGCGAACCGGCGATGGCAAGAGCGCCTCGGACCCATTTATGGCCTTCAAAGCTGCGGTGGGTGAACATTCGATGAAAACCCACGGTGACTCCAAGTCCAGAAATGCAATACAAAGCCAAAAAAATCATGACGTCGGCAAGCTTGATCCCGTGGCCCCACAAGAGCGGAACCGCAATCAACGTTCCGATAAATGGAATTACCGTCACGGCGAGGCTCACTCGCCTTTCAAGGCGCTGTACATTGGCTGCGGGTATGCGGGTCATGGGTAACGGCGCACCGGGCTCAGTGCTAGTTTGATCGTTGCTTGGAGTTCGGGGGGCAGCAGTGGCTAGTTGGCTCAAGATACTATCCTCAACTTTCTGTGTGAACCTATCCCTACGTAACCGTAACCTACGCCAGAGTAGGTTGTTTGTCAACTAATTTGTTCCCAATCTTCCTCGGAATAATCCGATTAGGATTAATCTCTGTTAAGTAGCTCCTAATCATGAGGATCAAATATGGGAATTGAAGAACCGTTTCAAGGTTTACCTGAAGGGGCCGACCCCGGAGTTGAAGCTCTTGAGCAAGCCAGCGAGGGCGCCCTTCAGATTGCCGAACAGTTTTTGTTGACCGTGGCCGCCGGCGACGCTCGGGCAATGTGGGCTCTATTCAGCGAAACGTCGCAGGCTTACATAATTGGGCTGGGACACGAGCGCGGAATGGACTTCGATCTGACCTCGAGGCTCAAGCAAGGAACCGCCACAGATGAGGAAGTAGATACGTTCTTGGGCGACCTGATGTACGGAATCCAACACGACCTTTCCGGCGTCGATTTCTCCAGGCTTGCCTTCGAATCAAAAGCCGAGCCCGAGGCCCCCATGCAAGTTCGGGTTAACTACCTGGTGCGCCTGGGGCCCGAGATGGCGGGAATGCAAACCGCTATCCCTGCCGGATCGATTCTTCTCTCCTTCCAATACGATCAATGGAAAGTCGAACGTTTGGTTCCCCGCCCCGGCCCCGAATCGGCGGTTGGCGGCCCGGGGAGCGCTTCATCCGGCGGGTCCGTTGCCCCTGCAAGTCCAAGCGACAACTAGTGAGCCATTAGTGGCTGACGAAGACAGGGCTGCCGAGATCGAGGCAGCCCTAACCACAAAGCAGCTGGGCAAACCGGTCCGCTATTACCCGTTCGCGGTCACCACCGAATCGCTTGCAATTGCCTGGGCTCGAAAGGAAGAGGGGCCGGAGGGCGCCATGATTGTGGCGAACCTGGAACTCTCCCCTCGTCAGCGCAAGGGCCCGCCCTGGGTTCCTTTTCCGACGGGAGGCTTGTACTTTTCGGTTGTACTTAGGCCCGGGTTGCCTCCCGACGGCGAAGGACTCCTGTGGCTGCTGGCCTCGATCGGGGCAGCCGAGGGCCTCGCAGAAATCACCGGCCTAGATGCGCAGGTCAAGTGGCCCGATGACATTTTTGTAAATGGTCGCAAAATCGGCGGTATAAAGATTGAGGCTCAACTGGGTCCTGGTGAAATAGTGAGCGCAGTCGTGACGGGCCGCTTCAACATAAACGTGGCCCCGGAAGCTTTCCCTCCGGCGATAAGCGCCCTCGCCACCAGCGTTCAAGCCGAGACGGGCAAGCCCGCCGACCCCGACAAGATCTTGAATTCGGTTCTCGCAGGCATCGAGCGCCGCTACGACGACGATGTTCCCGTAATGTTGAAGGCTTACAGCGCCAAGTGCGAAACAATAGGGCGGAAAGTCCGAGCCATGCTGATGCCCAAGGGCGAAGTGGCAGGCACGGCGCTCGGAATAGACCCCTTTGGGGCTCTTTTGGTCGATGTGGGCGGCAAACCGGTCCCCGTAATCATCGATACCCTCAGAAAGCTAGAACCCATCCAGTCTCAAATTTAGTGTGGTGTGCTTTGGGCTTGCTCATAATTTCATTTGGTTCATAATGTAGGTGTAGATGTAATTTACATATACCAGCGTGCCTGGACTTCAGGCACGCGGTAGGTTCTCGGGAGGAACTCTTAAGCCATGAGCATCAGCGAACCCAAGTCGGAGACACTTCGAGGCCTTTACTGGCGGGACGAAATCCTTCAAGTCATGTTCTGGTTGCGCGGCGAAGGCTTCGGCGATCTTGTCGACTCAGCTTCACTCGAACGTTTTCTAGGGGTGGATTCAGCGATTGGCATCCAGTATCTGGATAAATTGGCAGAAGAAGGGCTGTTGAACCCCGTCGGCGATCGCTACGAGCTGACTGATGCCGGCCGCAAGATGGGCGCCCGAATCTTCAGCGACGAATTCGCTGAGCTGACCAAATCGTCACACGGAGAGTGCGGAGCGGACTGCTGGTGCCATTCCTCGCCTGAAGAAGCCGAAGCGTGCGCTGCGGTCCGGCTTGATTCCCACGACCATTCTCATTGAACGGCGCATTGAACGGTAATGGCCAGAACTCCTAAAATGCCCTCCCCCAGAGCCCGAAGAGCCGACGATGTAAGCCGCCCCGACGGCGGCCTGCCCAAGAACTTCATTCGTCCTGCGCTTTTGCTGCTCCTGAAAGAAGGCGGCGGTCACGGCTACGACTTGCTCGAAAAGCTGAGCGAGCTAGGCTTGCCCGAAAGCGACCCCGGCGGTCTTTACCGCACGCTTCGCTGGATGGAGCAAGAAGGCCTGGTCAGCTCCTGGTGGGTTACATCCGACGTTGGCCCGCCCCGTCGCTCCTACCACCTGACACCCGAGGGCGAAGACTGGCTCCACGCCTGGGCAGGTGCCCTCAGGGAGAGCCGGCGCAAAGTTTCATCATTCCTCCGCCGCTACGAACAAACCCGCCGCCTACGGGCCGCAGGGGCGTCGCCCGGTCCAATCAGGACCATAGACCCCTACCCCTAGGGCACTCAGCGGAACTCCAGGGTCGCTTCAGCAGCGCGTGTAGATTTACCGCGAGTTGCTCGGTTATTCCGGCTCGGCCAGAGTAAGTTCGTCTTCTTCGCCCTCGAGGCGGGACATGGCCTCGGCTTCCTTCGGAACCTTGATTTGCAGACCCAGCTTTACCCGGCGCAACCTGAGGCCATCCCAGTGGCCGAACTCATTTTCGGCATCCCAGCGCATCGTCCACACTCCATCGGGCCAACGCTGCCTTAGTCCTTCAACCATCTCAGAGGTGTCGAACTCTCGCCAGGCTTGGTCATGCCGGAAAACGGTAAGGGCGTAAAGCTCGCTTGCCCGAGCCACCCCGAAAGCGCACCTTAGAACGTCGGGATTGTCGAGCAAATTTGCTCGAAGACGGCGAACCGCCCGCCAGCCGGCAAAGGTTTGTCCTGCGGGAACTTCAAGGCGAAGAGTAGCTGAGACTCCGCCCGCTACCAGCCGCCTGGCCCGGCGCTGGGTGGGGGCGTAATCGAAGGCAGCCGCGCCGCTTGGTGAAGCCGCTGCCTTAAGGCGGGGCATTTGGTCCCAAACCGCATCGAGAGCCTTCTGCTGAGACTTGGAGCGCTTGGGAGCAGCCTCGGTGCCAAGGGCCGACTTTGTGCCCAGAGGCAATCCCGTCCATGTGCCCTGCTCGTCTTCAGTCGGGCGCCAGCGCATGAGCCAGAAGGATTTGAGCCATTTGGAGAAGTCCCACATAATCTCTTCGTGCTCGCCCGAGCGCATGAAGTCGATCATTTTCTGCCGGGTTTCCCAGACGGTTATCGTCCAGAATTCCCGGGGGCCCATGATAATGCTCGCGAAGCGAACACACCCGGGCGAAACCTTTAGTTGCTTACGTATACGAAGAGATGCCCGGAGCATGGGAAAGAAAAACCTCATGCCGCGTAGCCGGGACCTCGTCGTCACCGCGAAAGTCACCATAATTGGGTCAGTTTACGTCGAGGGCCCCCGACCGGGGGCCCGCCACCTGTAGCTTTTCTTCAAGCAAAATTACTTTGCGACTTTGAGAACGAAATTCTGGAGGGTCTGAGTGAAATTCTTGACCTTGTGCTTCTTTCTCAGATGATCTCCAACGATCCTCAAAAGTTCTTCGTTGGTCGAAGCTTTGAAGTGTCCGCTGCAAGTAGCTCCTGCGTCTACTCATCTAACTTCTGGCATATCCACCTCCTTTCAACTATTCGATTTTAAACCCAGTTACCCCTTTATTCGAAGCCGGGGCGGAAAGTGATTGGTTAGCGGCTTCGAGCCGACACTCGGCCTGCAGGCCGCCGGCCGCCGCCTGCCTTTGCAACGAGATCCTGCAGCGCCCCTGACAGCCCGGCGAGGTCGTTGTTTATCTCGCCTACTACAGGCCCAAGAGGCTCAACCTGGGTGGCAATCGCCCGCACTCCTGCAATGATCGTGCCCAACGTGAAGTTCACGTGAACCAGAATCAAGGCGACCCTTATCAAGTACGCCGCCAAGGTTGCTACTGTCAGAAAAACTCCGATTAGAAAAACTACTCCGGCAAGTGGCATTTATCTCTCCTTAACGTTTACTTAAAGAATCTTTTCGAGGGCAGCTGCGTACCTACCGGCCTCGGCGCCGGCCTGTTTGACTAGGTCGCGGGTGGTAAGCAGCTGAGGAACAACGTCGAGCTCGCCGGTCAGCATCACGCCGTTTTCCAGTACATCATCGGCGTACTTGCGGATTTCGACGGCCGGACGCATCAGGCCGTTCAGCAGGTGAATCACTACGGGAATTACGATCAAGAGAAAAACTGCATCAGCTATCCAAAAAAGCACTTCACCCTCCTGTTAGTAAGCCGGGGCCGCTTGGTGGGCGGCTTGCCGGGGAAAGAAGAATCAGCCCGAATTGTATATTATTGATCATCATCAATGCATCTTAGGGGCCGGGAGGTTCCAGCACATGGGCACGGAGGGCACGGAAACTGGTCTTCCCGACTACGTTGGTGACCATTTCGCCTACATTCTCAAGGCTGGCCGGGGGCCGAGAATCGGGCAAGCCATCTTTTTTGGGTCAAGTTTGCTTCTTCCCGTAATCATGGGTGTCATCTTGCTGACGTGGTCCGGACAGCTGCCGGCGGCAAGCCGGGGTGCCTTGTATGTTACGACCGCCGTCTTCGCAGTGTCCACGATCTGGTACCTGATATGGATGCAAGTCCGCCTCGAAAAGTTCAGAACTCAGTGCCCGGACAGCTACAACTGCTGGTACGGAATCAACAAACGCCGGTCTTTCGCCGGAATGGGCCTTGGCGGGCAGCTTAGGCTCGCGAAAATCCAGGCTAGTTATGTGTTTTTAGGTAAAGAACCGCCGGCGAGCGAGACTCTAGACCTGACCATGCGCTTTTCGAGGCGAGCAGGCTGAGCTAAAGCTACCCCGGGCGACCCACCAAGTGAGCGACGATTGTGACGTCGGGGTAAACCTTCAGATTCATTATTTTCGGCGCAGTCACGCCGTATTCCTCAATGTTGAAGGTGTGCTGGCCCTCCACCAATAGCTTATCGCCGTCAAACTTTGCGGTGCAGGTTTCATCGAACTCCTTGGTCACGCCGTGGAAGGTCAAAGCGCAGCGCAGCTTGAATTCCTCGGGGCCTCCACTGGCCTCACGCAAATCAAACCGAATGGTCGGGAACTTCTTAGCCTCGACCCGGCGCCGCATCTCGAAGTCTTCGAGTTTGTTGCCCGACTTCAGGGCATCGACGGGGCATTCGATGTATCCGGCCGGCATGGGATCGAGCAAGATCTTGCCGTCCTCGACCGCTCCGGTGACGTCACCCTTGATGGCGTGGATCTCGCCGTGAATTGGATGCACACTGGACTTTGCATTGATTTCAACAAGACTTTCTTCCGACCACACATACCTTGCCATTGGACCCTCCTTTGAGTTCGAGTAACACAATATTTTGAAGACTCGCGCTGGTGCGGGCTCATCCTATTTGAAAAGCTATTCTTTAGCGGCGCTCTGGAGCAAGATGAGAAGATCGCGCAGACTGACGATGCCCGCCAGCCCTTTGTCGTCGATAACCGGCAAGTGGCGGAATCCCCCTTCAAGCATTAATCGAGTTGCCTCGGAAACCTCCAGTCCGACGGTCGCACAGACCGGATCCGCAGTCATCACGTCCTCGATATTGGTGCTCCAGGGAACCGTCCCGCGGGCCACCGCAACCAATACGTCTCGCTCGGTCACGATCCCCACGTGGACTTTGCCCTTTACGACAACGGCCGACCCTACCTTCCGCTCGATCATTGCCTGCGCGGCATGCTCCAGCGTGTCTTTGGGGGCCACGGTAAGGACCCGGCGATTCATGTGCTCTTCAATCTTCATGACCTAACTCCTCTCGCCGGACTTACAAGAATAGTAAATCGGCACCTGCCGCCGCCACTTGGCCACCAACTAAGAGGTTAGGACTCTACCCTAGTGCTGCGACCGCAACAGAGAAGATCGAAGGTGGGCACGCGATTATCCCGGTTCGTTCGGCCGGTCCTGGGTCGGCGTCAAGCACCTTTAAGCGGCCCTCGGTTTCCCAACCAAGAAACCCTACGGCGGCCCCTGCTTCCTGCAGAATTGCCACACCGGCTGCCAGATCCCATGAGGGCGACGGGAATAGAACGATCCCATCTACGCGGCCGGCGGCCACCTGAACCAGGTCAAGACTTACGCAACCCAAAACTCGAAACGCTCTAATGGAATTGAGGAGTCCCCCGGCGGCCTTCCATACAAGATCCGGCGGGTAGTAGGCCTTATTCACCAGGAAGACCGATTTCTTGAGGGTCTTGGCCTTCGAGGTGGCAAGTGGGCCTGTGGGACCCATGGCGCCCATGCCTGCCAGCGATGTGAATGTCTCGTCAAATGCGGGAGCGTGAACAACTCCGAGGGCCGCACCTTCATCATCGAAACAAGCCATCGAGGTTCCAAAAAAGGGAAGCCCCGTCACGTAGTTTGTCGTGCCGTCCAATGGGTCAACTATCCACTTCCAACCGCTAGTTGAAGGCCGGGCGGCCCCCTCCTCGGATAACAATCCATCCTCCGGAAAGGTTTTGGCAAGCCTGGAGGCAATCAGCTCCTCGGCCTCGCGGTCCAATGCCGTAACGATGCCGCTTTCCTTTTCCTCGGCCTTTAGTCCGGATCTGAACCGACCGAGCAAGAGTTTGCCAGCTTCAGTTGCGGTCTCAGCGGCCCACTCGAGTCTTAGCGAAGCTTGGGAATCAGCCAGCGGTTTTAGTCCGAGTCTTCCATCCAACCGTCTGGTCGATGGGTCCAGTTGTGCATCAGATGCTCTATGTTGTGAGTGACCAATTCATTGCCCTCCCACACGGCGCCTATTTCCTCCGCCACGCGCAGGTCGTTGAGGCCTTCGGGCTCGGCCCCCGTCCATTGAAACTCGACCATCCCGTCCGGGGTCCTACGAGCAAGCACTACCCGCTCCGCATCGTCGGCCATTTTAGTGGTCCCTGATGAGCACTACTCAGTTGAAGTGGCTTGAAAAACCCGGCTCTTTGAGATGTCCTCGGCCTCGATGGTGACAAGATCTTTTTTCGTCAGATGCCGGCCGCGCTCTACGCCCTCGAAAACCCTGATGGCCTGGCGCATTCTTGCCCGGTCAAGTGCATTGCGGACGCTGCGGCCGTTGGCGAAGTGAGGCTGCTGCTTGCGAAGCGTCAAGTACTCCTCAAAAACCTTCTCGGCGTCAGGAGTAAGTCGGTATCGTTGCTGTTCAAGCATCAGCCGGCCGATATCCATCATCTCGTCGACGTCGTAATCGGGAAAATCGATGTGGTGAGCTATGCGTGAACTGATGCCGGGGACATCGGTAAAAAAGCCTTCCATTTTGTCCTTGTAGCCTGCCATGATGACGACCAAATCCTGCCGGTCATTTTCCATGACCTCTAGAAGCATCTCGACAGTTTCCTGCCCGTAGTCACGCTCGTTATCAAGCCGGTAAATGTTGTAGGCCTCATCTATGAACAAGACACCACCCATTGCCCGCTTGATGACCTCTCGGGTCTTAGGGGCGGTGTGGCCCACGTACTGGCCGACCAGGTCGTCACGGCTGGCCGTAACCAGATGGCCCTTGCGCACGTAGCCGAGGCGGAAAAGGATCTGCCCCATACGCCTTGCCACAGTTGTTTTGCCTGTTCCGGGGTTCCCGGTAAACGACATATGCAGCGTGGGGGGCTCGGCCGTCAAGCCGATCATCCTGCGCAGACGGTCAACCAGCAAAAGGTGCGAGATTTCCTTAATCCGGCCCTTTACTTCCCGCAGCGCCACCAACTCCTGGTCCAACTTATTGAGCACTTCAACGACGTTAGATCCCTCCATTACGCCCTTGGCGTCTACCTCAAGGTCGTCGGGAATGTCGCGGAGAGGATCCTCCAGGCCCTGGAACTCCCCCTCGACGTCGGCAGAGCCGAAAGGCTCTGCGACGCCGGGGGTTTTATAAGTTCCGGTCCCCATGTTGGGGGGCTGAATCCGTTCGTTGCCTTTTTGCTCACGACCCGACCAACCCATGCCCTTGGTGGGCATGCTGCTGGGCACTTCCGGAGCAGGCTCAGCGCTTGCTCGGGTTTTGTCCGATGGATCGGCCATTACTTCGCCTTCCTGGTGCTGCTAGGAACCGACTTGATCACGTTCACCGTGCGGCTTTTGGGCAACATAGGGGGACATGGTGTAGCGGATCTGCCTGTCGTGAGCTTCCTGGCGCTCCAACTTGAATCCGGGCTCGTGCTTGGGCCTGTTAACCAGGAACTGCAGCCCAATTGTCTGCTTGGTGAGTTTCGGGTTGTAAAGGCTGACCCGGATGTACTGGCTTGGGAAAGCCTCGCGGCAGCGAGTTACTTCATGCATCCCACCGGCCGCGTCGGACAGATCGAACATCGGCATGCCCCACATGTCCCAATAGACATTGCGGGGGTGGGGGTCGTCGGAGTATTCGATTGCGACGGCCCATCCCTGGTCGATCCCGTACTGAATCTGAGCTTTGATTTCATCGTCATCCAACTCAGGCAGGTAACTGAACGTTCCCTGCGTTACGTGAAGTCCTGTCATTTTCTAAATTACCTTTCTAGTTTCAGCTCGTAGGATCAGCTCGTAGGAGTGGGGACCTCGACCATGTCGGGCACATCGGTCGATTCAAACTCGAAGGTGATGTCGCCCCACACGTCGAGCGCAGCGGCCAACTCTGGGCATCTTGCGCCAGCCTTTTTCAGGATGCCGGGCCCCTCCTTCATGTAGTCCCTGCCTTCGTTGCGGGCCTTCATCATGGCCTCAACCGCAACACGGTTGGCCGTTGCGCCCGCAGCGATTCCCATCGGGTGACCGATGGTGCCGCCACCGAACTGCAAGACGACGTCTTCACCGAGGTAGTGCAGCAACTGGTGCATCTGACCGGCATGGATGCCGCCCGATGCGACCGGCATTACACCCGGCATGTGGCCCCAGTCCTGGTCGAAGTAAATCCCGTTTTGCGGGTTCTTCGGCACAAAGTCGTCACGCAACGTGTCGTAGTAACCGGCGATAGCGTGCGGGTCGCCCTCGAGCTTGCCCACCACGGTACCGGCGTGAATGTGGTCGACGCCCAGCATCCGGCACCACTTCGAGAGAACCCGGAAGTTGACGCCGTGGTTCTTCTGCCGCGCATAGGTCGCATAACCGGCGCGGTGAAGGTGCAGGATCATGCTGTTCTTACGGGCCCAGTGCGACATTGAAGTCATGGCTGTAAAACCGATGGTGAGGTCGATCATGATGATGATCGAGCCGATTTCTTTTGCGAACTCGGCACGCTCGTACATGTCTTCCATAGTCGCCGCGGTGACGTTCAGGTAGTGACCTTTTACTTCTCCGGTCATTTCCTCGGCTCGCTTCACGGCCTCCATGCAGTACAGGTAGCGGTCGCGCCAGCGGTTGAAAGGCTGGGAGTTGATGTTCTCGTCGTCTTTGACGAAGTCCAACCCGCCGCGCAACGCCTCGGAAACGACGCGACCGTAGTTTCGGGGACTCAGACCAAGCTTGGGCTTGGTGGTTGCGCCGAGCAGCGGACGGCCATACTTGTTCAGCATCTCGCGCTCGGTGATGATGCCGTGGGGCGGGCCCTGGAAGGTCTTCAGATAGTGGGTTGGAATCCGCATGTCCTCAAGGCGCAGAGCCTTCAAGGCCTTGAATCCGAAAACATTGCCGATGATTGAAGAGGTGAGGTTCGGAATCGAGCCTTCTTCAAACAGATCGAGCTTGTACGCGATGTAGGCGATGTACTGTGGAGGGTTGCTGTTCGGCACCGGGTCGACCTTGTAGCACTTGCCCTGGTAGTTGTCGTAGGCGGTAAGGCGGTCGGTCCAAACCACCGTCCATGTTGCCGTCGACGATTCTCCGGCTACGGCGGCGCCGGCCTCTACGGGATCTACGCCCTGCTGGGGAGTGAGCCGAAACGCCGCAATAATGTCGGTGTCATTAGGGACGTAATCGGGCTGCCAATAGCCCATTTCTTTGTAAGGGATAACTCCAGATAGCCACCGCGGGCGGCCTTCCTTGCTTGCTTCTGCCATTTCCTAAGTCCTCTCGTGCTAACCCCGAATGGGGGCGCAGGCAACAGACCCTGCGCTACTAGGTGATCAGACTACACTTTCGTAAGAAAGAAAACAATTTAAACTTCTTCAAGTTTAATGACGAAAATCCTTAAGTATCAGGTACGGCATGGGACTCCGCCGCCAAATGGGCAGGCTCTCTTTAAACCCGGAGCGCCGAGGATGAATCTCAGATCTCGTTTCAGAGTAATTCAGCACTTTTTTTCGCGATGCCCATACAAACTGGCCTTTTTTCCCGATGTTTACTGTATCGCCGTGTTAAAGAGCCAAAGAGACAAAAGGGAGCCAATGGGCCGACAGGGACAGCAATTAAAGGCAGGAGGCAGGCTGGTCATCAGCCTGGCGATGTCTGTTAGCTTGCTCGCGCCCGGGGCCTCGCCGGCGTACGCGGAAGTGTTTCCGCCGCAGCTTCCGAGCCAGGAAGACATGAACCGGCTGCAAAACGAATTGGAGTCGACGCTCAAGCAGGTGCGATCCGTCCAGGCTCGCCTGGATAAGGTGGTCCGAGACTACGAGGCGGCCGAGCACAGACTCCACGCTGAGGAAGAAAAGCTGAAGGCAATGGATGGCCCGATCGCCGAGAACCAGACCAAGCAAGAGCAGCTTGAAGGCCAGCTGCTCCAATCCCAAAAAACGATCAACCACAGGGCAGCCTCGACCTACAGGTCCGAGGGCGTCGCCATGGTCAACGTGCTGCTTGCGGCAAGGACCTTCCGGGACTTCCTAACCCGGCTTGGGCTGATTAGGTCGGTTTCAACCTCGGACTCGAACGCGCTCAAACAGATCCGTACCTTAAAAGGTGACGCAATCGGAGTGAGGGCACAGTTAGAAGAGCAAAAGGCCGCCAAGGCGCGGCAGGTGGCCGAGATAGCCAAACAGCAAGCCGACCTGAACGCTCAGCAAGGCAAGGTCCAGGCGTCGTTGGCTGGTCTGGGACGCCAGTTTGATGTGGTTCGAGCTGAGATCAGCAAGCGAAAGTCCGGCTTCGCTTTCCCGGTAGCAGCCCCTTATTCGTATGTCAATACTTTTGGCGCGCCGCGCATGGAGGGGAGCGTTTTCTTTCACCGCCACGAGGGCACCGACATTTTCGCCCCCAGCGGAACCCCGTTGCTGGCCGTCGTCGACGGCATTATCGAGAACGTCGGCACCGCCACGCTGGGGGGAACCAAGCTTTGGCTTCGATCCCCCGGCGACAACTGGAGTTACTACTACGCCCATCTTTCCGGGTATGCCCCAGGCATCGGCAACGGTGTTCAGGTTCGCAAGGGCGACGTTGTGGGTTACGTGGGCAACACCGGCAACGCTAGAACCACTCCCCCACACTTGCATTTCGAAACTCGCATGCCACCGGGCCCAGAGGCGACCGGGCCGTACCTGTTCGGCCAGGCTGCCAACCCCTTCCCAATTCTTAGACGCGTTGATCCGCTGGCCAAAAATTAGGCGATATGGCTATTTCAAGCGAGGCGGTAAGCGTTCCAGCGGATCAACTCTGCTTCGGTCCCCAACAGGAGGTCCTCTCCGAGGCAGAGCCCCAGCCGCAGCAACTTCCGCTCTTGCCAGACCCCCAACCGTGGGAATTAGAAGCAGCGCCGGGCATTCCGCACTCGTCTGGCCGGAAGGCTCGCAAGCACGCCAGAGAAGGCACGAGCCCGGGCCAAACCAGCCTTTTTTAATCCCCTCGCGCAATTGTCCCTTTGTTGTCGGTCGTTGCTTCTAATATGCCCGTATGGAGAAAAAAGTGGATGACGAAACGGGGGCGGTCGAAAGCTTGCTCGTTCCCCTTTCGCCCTCCAGGGCTTCTGACTTTAAGAATTGCCCCCAGTTGTTCAAATTCAGGGTCATCGACCGGCTGCCCGAGCCTGCCGATATCTACAGCGCCCGCGGATCCTTGGTCCATGCCGTCTTGGAATCACTTCTGCGGCTCGACCCCGCCGCCAGAACCATCGGGTACGCACACGGCGCCCTTGCCGATCACTGGGCCGAGCTAAAGGCGCTCGAAGAATTCGCAGCCGTCGAGCTTGATCCGGCCGAAGAGCTCGCTTGGCTCGACAGCTGCCGGCAACTTCTTTCCAACTATTTCGATATTGAAGATCCGTGCACGATCAGCCCAGAAGAGCTGGAATGGTGGGTGGAGCACGAGGGAGATACAGCATTTCTGCGCGGCATTATCGACAGGGTCGAGGTAATGCCGGGCGGCGAGTGGATACTGAGCGACTACAAAACGGGCCGATCGCCCAGCGAGACCTACGCGCTGGGCTCCTTCTTCGGGTTGAAGTTCTATGCTCTGGTCTGCTGGCGAGCGTTCGGCAAGATGCCGGCGATGCTGCGCCTTTTGCATCTCAAGGAGCCCGAGGTCATAACGCTCGTCCCATCCCAGCAGATGCTCGAAGGGCTCGAACGTCAGTTAAACGCCATCGCCAAGGCAATAGGGCGCGCACATGAAAAAGACGACTGGCGCCCACACCCCAGCCGCCTCTGCGATTGGTGTCCACACCAGGCCATTTGCCCGGCCTTTCCGGTGACCGCCGGTTCGCCGGCCGATCCCGGTGTGGGCCAGGAGCTCGCATCGCAAGTTACCTAGCCTGATGTCGCACTAGTGGCACGTCCCATCACAATTGAGACTTCCATCTTCATCGACGCTCCTCCTGCCAGAGTTTGGCCTCACCTTGTCGATTGGGAACATCTGGGGGATTGGATGAAAGAGGGAAAATCCTTTCGGCTCACTTCCCACCAGCGCGAGGGAGTGGGCGTCACGGCGGAAGCCACCATCAAGGTCGGCGGAATAGTCACTAACGACGCGATCGAGGTCACGCAGTGGGCGCCCCCCGAGCTCCTAGAAATCGAGCACAAGGGCTGGGTCAGCGGCATCGGTTTCATGCAGTGCCTCGCAAAGGACGCAGGTACCCGCATGTACTGGCGCGAGACTTTGGCTCCACCACTGGGAATTCTGGGCGCAATCGGGATCCGCGCGTTTAAGCCCGTCTTGACCCGCATCTTCGTAAGGGACCTTGGGCTCTTGAAGCAGTTGGTCGAAGGTAAAGCCCGCAATGCTCCCTCTGGATAGAGTAGTAAGAATGGCCCGCAAAGCCGGTTCCCAAGACCTATTCGCTCGATGGGTGTTTGTCGTCTATCTGCCTTTGGGCTTGCTGGCAGTCGCGTTAGCGCTAATGTCGTTTGGGATCCTGCCCGGCTGGGCTATCTGGTTAACAGGGCTGCTCGCGGCCTACGACATCCTGCCCGCACGGCTGTTGCTCGAAAGAAGGCGCAAGGGTCTGGGGATACCACTACCCCGCAAGATCCTTACGGGAGTGGCGGCTCTTTCGGCTCTTTTGATAATCGGGATTATTTTGTTCGTTTTGGGAATGGGCAAAGTGAATTCGTCTCAGGGACTTGTGATGGTATTTGCCGGGGGCGTGCTGATTATTTTGGCTGTTACGGTCCCGACATTTCGATTCATCGACATAATCCTGAGGCTGGGAGGCCGGATGGTGGGACGGATCCTCAACCCCGGCAAAACGCGCAAAGCCGCCTCGCGCAAGCCCACTGTACGGAAAGCCTCGGTTCGCACACCGCCCGCTAAAAAGTCCGGATCTGCGAGAAAGCCGGCCCGACGGACGCCCCGCCAGGCAAGCAGGCCGGCTCGCCGGCGCCACTAGCATCGCGCTAATGGGGTCCTACCGTTCGACGGAAATTTCCGCGAAGCTGTTAGACCACCCCCAGGCTGGGCAAGAGCGCCTACGCCCCGTTAGGCGAGAACCTGCACCATCTCCGCGATTACCTTGAACTCGTCATCCGGCACATCGTGAAGCACGATGGGGTCAAACTCCGGGTTGATCGATTCAAGTCGAATCTCCACATGACGCCACGAACCGTCGAATTCTTCCTTGGTGCTGAAAAAACGCTTGACTGTGTAACTGCCGCCGTTCTCCGGATCTGAGATTGCGTGATGCTGGACAAGTAAGATCTTGCCCTGGCGGGTACCCTGCACCGGGCCGCGGAAAAGGCAGTATGACGGGTCGGGTATCAAAGGCATCATCGAGCGCCCGAGCACCTTGCCAACGAACATTCCCTTCTTGAATGGGTGTGTTGTCTCAAAGGTGACCCAACCTAAGGGCTCGACCTCCTGCGTCTCGCCGAAGGCTCCTGCGGCTGCGCGCAAACCGACCAGGGGCACGCAGGTCGTGTTGCGCTCCGCATCCGTTGGTTCCACCATTTCAAACGGAACCAGCTCGGCCTGCGCCTCCTGCGGTAACGGACTCACGGCACTAAGGCCCCGGCTTGCCAGGTACAGGGGGATTTCCTCTTCCGGTATCGCCCTCGTCGAGTTGTTCATCCGGGCATATAAGACTCTGGTTCCCTTGGCTGTGCTTACCCACGCCGGTGTCGAGGCCGACGGCGCATTGACACGGCAGATTTCCTTCTCTTGATAGACCACTACCCGTGCGTTGGTTCGAGCGACGGCCGCTTCTCCCAGGGCGTTTATCAAACGGGTTGTCAGCCAATTAACGAAGCCATCGCCGTTAGGGGGTTTCACGAGTGCATAGTCATGGTCCAGCCCCACTGCAGATCGATCCGGGCCTATCCCGATCAGCAAAGTCCCGCCGTCCGAGTTGAGGAAGCCGGCGACCGTCTTCACCACCGCATCCTCCATCCGCGGGTCCTTCTTACCTTCCTGTAGGTTCCATCGGGCGGTCGACTTGAATTCAATCCGGTCATCCTCGTCATTTGCAATCAACTCTTCAATTGTTCTTGTGTAAACGGGGGCCGAGCCCCCCAGCTCGCGAGCGATTAATGCCGCAAATTCGGCGTCAACCCTGATTCGCTCGACTACCTGATTCGTAAGCACTTCGTCGGCGGTTCCCGGCACACTGACGGCCCCGAAGCGGACTGGAGGTGAAATCTCGTCCGTGATGTACACGTTGGAACCATCGTCGCCGTAGGCGTTGAGGACGTGATTGAAAATAAGGTCCACTTTGGCGTTGAACATCGCCGGCGGATAGGGATCTGGAGGCAGCTGCTCGTCAAGCACGTTACGAATTGCCACTTGGATGTCGGCAAAAGTGTTTGCCTTACGCCGCCAGTCCATCACAAGCTTTTCGTGTAGATGGACCAACAGCTTTTTGGCGCTTTGCTTGACCTGCCGACGCTGGGCCTCATCGAGAGTTGGATCTGGCTTGGTCAGCAGGTCGAATAAGGCTAATTCCTCTTCTGTCATATCCTGCTCAACCGCTCTTCGTTCCTCGGCGCTTAAGTCCCCAGAAAGGCTAATGAGACGGCGTAAATACTCGTCGATGTTCACGCTGCCCTCGTTGTACTCGGCGATCAAAGCCTCGATGCGCTCAACCAGCTCGTGCCGCGTTGGATTCCGGGTTGCGGCGCCGATCGCCCGGCGCTTAATAAGGGCCGCCAGCCGTTCCGTCTCGGCCCTTTTCCGGCCCGCAAACCTCGCTGAGAGGGCTTCGAAGTCGATTTTTGATAGGTCGATGACCGGGTCCGGATCGGCACCCTCCGCCGCCGCACGGATCACATACTCCTCGGCCCCAACTGAGCGATCAAGCAGCAGATCAACAGCATTCGCCAACTCGCCGATCTCCTGGCGTTCCGGTCTGACCAGGTCCGCGATTCGCTCTGCAATGACTCTGATAACCGCAACCATGGGCTGGTGAATCGTGGCGGCTGGATCCGGCAAAACGGCCTTGAAAAGCTTTCTCGCCGTGCGGGCCAGCGCCATGAACTCTTCTCGCAACTGATTATCGACCAGAAGGCTCTCTACCGCGGAGTCGCGAAGAGCTATGAATGCGAAGCCTGAGGCCTCGCGCAGGTCGTCCAGATCAATGTCGTACCGCTCGCAAAATTCCGCCACAGCTTCCACTGCACTCGCAAGCGCGCTCACCAATTCGTCCTTTTGCTGAATGAGTGAATCAATCTCGCCGCTCGCCGCTCCGTAGATTGCGAGGGCTCGCTCCAGGTCCCTAAACACTCCGATGTAATCGACGATCAAGCCGTTTTCCTTGTCTGGGAAGACGCGGTTAGCGCGGGCAATCGTCTGCATGAGCGTATGGTTGCGCATCGGCCGGTCCAGGTAGATGGTTGAGCAACTGGGAGCATCGAACCCGGTCATCCACATCGCGCAGACGAATACCAGCCTTAGGGGATGGTCGGGGTCTTTGAAGTCAAGGTCCAGGGACTCGTTGTTCATGCGTTCCCGGTGAGGGCGAATGTCCAAGCCCAGGCGCTTCATGTCTGCAATCTCGTTTTGTCCCTGGCTGACAACCAGAGCCATGTCTGTACTCTGCATAAACTCCATCTGGCTCTGAAGCCAAGGCCGCTCAAGCTCGGGGGTTTCATTCAGCTGCCGCCGAAGTTCGGCGAGATACAGGTCCCATTCTTCTTTGACCATGTCGTGCATGCGCAGCGCCGTCGCCTTATCGATGCCCACGTACATCCCCTTGCCGCGAAAGCCCCGTCCGGTGAAATGGCGGACTATGTCCTTGGCTATTGTTCGAAGCCTCTCTGCGCGAGTGATTAACGCATATTCCCGTCCAAATCGACGGACGAGCTGGCCCTCGGTTTCGTCGTCGAGTTCAGCGTCCTCAACCAGAGCCGTCAATTCCTCGTCGAAGTTTTCGTTGACTATCTGAAGCTCTGGAATGCGGTTTTCGTAGTAAAGAGGAACCGTGGCGCCATCGACTATCGCCTCGCTAAAGTCGTAAGTGCTCACGTAGTCACCGAACTCCCGGCGCGTCAATTCCTCGCCCACCAGAAGTGGCGTGCCGGTGAATCCCATAAAGGCGGCATTTGGGAGCGCCTCCCGCATGTTTTTAGCCAGGATGTCGTACTGGCTACGGTGAGCCTCATCAGTGATGACGATCACGTCGTCGCGGTCCGAAAGGACCGGCATTGCGGACTCGGTTTCGTCGAGACGGAATTTGTGGATAAGCGTGAAGACATAGCGGTTGTCGGCTTGCAGCAGAGTCCGCAGATGAGCAGCACTTTGTGCGTGAACCTTCGCCTCTTTACTGATCGCCCCGGCGTCCGCAAATTCATCGTGAAGCTGCTCGTCCAATTCCTTGCGGTCTGTCACCATTACGAACGACCAATTTCCAGGCCTCTTGCGAAGAACCTTCTGGGTGAACCAGAGCATCGACAGACTCTTGCCGGAGCCCTGCGTATGCCAAAACACGCCGAGGCGCTTTTCTCCTGTACTCCGGATCTCATCCAGTTTCGCCAGGGCATCATTCACGCCGAGCGCCTGATGGTTGCGAGCCAAACTCTTGACCAGGCCGCGCGGCCGCTCGATGTAAGCGACAAAGTTCTCCAGGATGTCCAGTAACTTTTCCTTGTCGCAGGTTCCTCTGATAGCGGTCTCCAGGGCGACGGCACCCACCGATTTGTCGGAATCGATATAGCGCCATTTACCGAACATTTCCCAGGGGGCATACGTGGCGCCGACTTTGGCATCAGACCCATTCGACAGAATGACAAACGCGTTGGTCCAGAAGAGATGTGGGATGGTGTCTCGGTAGTCGGTCAGGTTGTCGTCATAGGCTTCTCTCACGGGCCGCGTGGCGCCCTTGAACTCCAGAAGAACCAGCGGAATCCCGTTGACAAACAAAATCGTGTCCGGGCGTCTTTTATGAAGATCTCCCGTAATCCAAACCTGGGAGGCGGCCAGCCAATCGTTATTGGCCGGCTCGGCAAAATCGACATAGAGGACTCTGGCCTCTTTCTCATCGCCTTGTTCGTCTTGCCAAGATGCGGGGTAACCGTCGCGCAGAAGCCCATAAATCTCTTTGCTGGCCCGGACCGGGTCCATTAGCGAACGATCCTTGCTGACTGCGGCAGCGGCTTCGGCGATGACGGTCTCGGGGAGGCCGGGGTTGAGTTTTCTCAGGCTCGCCAGTAAGCGGTGGGTAAGAATCGTCTCGCCGATTGAATCTCGGCCGAGTGTGCCTTCAGGACCTAAGGTCTCCGAATTTGCGTCGACGACGGTCCACCCGAGCTCCCGCAGAAGTTCCAGTGAAGGCTGCTCAACAAGCTCGTCTTCTGAGTACGAGCGGGGGCTCAGACCGCCTCCTCGATCAGGCCCTCGAGACCAAGCTTGGAAACGTCGATCTGCCCACTGACAAGCTTCGGAAGCAGGAAATCCCGAAGGGAGCGTAGGCATTCGTTCATCTCAAGCATTCGTTCGATTGAATCACCGAGTGGTTTAACCGCGGTATGGAAATGGGTCATTAGGTCCACGGGTGGAAGCGCGATTTGCAGGCGGCGAAATTCTCCCCGACTTAGCTCCTTAAAGGTCGCCCCACTCGCCAGTGTTTTAAATTCTGGCACCCGTTCTCGTAGCCAAAAATAGATAAAGAACTCCGAGATCCGCTCATTTGGTTCACAAACGATGAATCCTTGGTTCGTACACGCCTCCGTCTTACTGATTGCGACGGCTCCAATAGTAGCGCGGCTTGTCATTAGAACAGAGCGCGGAGGGAACAACTTGGCTGAGCTCTTACTCAACCCAAGAGGCGTGATCCGTTGGGAGCTGGATGCAATGAACATTGTCTTGGCGCGGGTCAAGTCGGTGGGAGTGAACCAGGCTATTGTGCCCCCATCCCAATAGGACGGCTCTGACCTAGAGGGGGTCCCGCCTCCCGAAACCGCCATTGCTTCCCCAGCGGTCATCCGGGTCCATGAGGCCGGGAAATGATCAGCTTCCGCGTTTGGCCCAGATTCTTGGGAATTTGGCAAATGGCGAAAGTGAACGAACCACTCACGGTAGATCGCCTGGGCCATCTCTTCAAGCAGCTCGATCCGCCGCCGGTTGTTCTCGATCAGGTCGTCGAG
>JBPCIX010000070.1:0-3237 GCA_051005875.1 Actinomycetota bacterium
CGCGCCGCGATCGGGCTCGGCGGCGTATTCCTGCATCTCGATGCGCGGCTCAACTTCTACCGGCTGTTCAACGAGGCGATCGAGAAGTTCTCGCTCGCCGAAGTCGCCAAGCGGCAGGCGGTTGCGCTCGCAAAAGTCGGCCTCGCCGGAGAAAAATTGTCCTGAAGTGAGCCGATTGCCGCGCTTTCTTGGCCGTCCCGTTGCCCTCACCGGCCAATTACGCTAATCCCCGAGCCAAGGATTTGACTGGAGAACGGACGATGGCCGACCACGGCGAGGTCGAATACGCAACGGCGGAGGGCAACGACTACGCCGAGCACGAGAGCACCTATCTGCTGTTTCTGACGCTGACCAAATGGATCGTGGGGTTCTGCGTGATCCTGCTGATCCTGATGGCTTATTTCCTCGTCTGATCCGGGCGGCCCCGCCGCGGCGGGGTGACAGGCGCGCCGTGGAGGCATCATGAAGGTTGCGATCCCCGCCGAGACCAGCCCCGAACCGCGCGTCGCCGCGACCCCCGATACCGTAAAGAAGATGAAGGCGCTTGGCGCCGACGTCGTCGTGCAGAGCGGCGCGGGCGTGAGGTCGGGCGTGCTCGACGCGGACTATGAGGCGGCCGGCGCGACGATCGCGCAAAGTGCGGCCGCGGCCGTGACGGACGCCGACGTGGTGTTCAAGGTGCAACGGCCCACGGAAGCGGAGGTCGCGGCCTACAAATCCGGCACATTGGTGATGGCGATCATGGATCCGTACGGCAACGAGGCCGCGCTCGCCGCGATGGCGAAGGCCGGCGTTGTGGCGTTTGCCATGGAGCTGATGCCGCGCATCACGCGCGCGCAAGTTATGGACGTACTGTCGAGCCAGGCCAATCTCGCGGGCTATCGCGCGGTGATCGACGCGTCGGCTGAGTTCGGCCGCGCCTTCCCGATGATGATGACGGCGGCCGGCACGGTGCCGGCGACGCGTGTGTTCGTGATGGGCGTGGGCGTCGCGGGCCTGCAGGCGATCGCCACCGCGCGCCGGCTCGGCGCGGTCGTGACGGCGACCGACGTGCGCCCCGCCACCAAGGAGCAGGTGGAAAGCCTCGGCGCGAAATTCCTCGCCGTGGAGGATGAGGAATTCAAGAACGCCCAGACCGCCGGCGGTTATGCCAAGGAAATGTCGAAGGAGTATCAGGCCAAGCAGGCCGCGCTCGTCGCCGAGCACCTCAAGAAGCAGGATGTGGTGATCACCACCGCGCTGATCCCGGGGCGCCCGGCGCCGCGGCTGATCTCCGCCGACATGGTCAAGTCGATGAAGCCGGGCTCGGTCCTCGTCGATCTCGCGGTCGAGCGCGGCGGCAATGTCGAAGGCGCCAAGACGAACGAGGTCGTGGACACCGGTGGCGTGAAGATCCTCGGCTACACCAACATGGCGGGCCGGCTCGCCGCGTCGGCATCCGGCCTCTACGCCAAGAACCTGTACAACTTCCTCGACATTCTGGTGGACAAGAACGCCAAGGCGCTCGCGGTCAACTGGGACGACGAGATCGTCAAGGCGACCGCGCTGACCAAAGACGGCGCGATCGTGCATCCGAACTTCCAGCCGAAGACCGAAACCGCGGCCTAGTGCATGATCCCGAAAAGTGGGAACCGGTTTTCGGATAAGATCATGCTCCAACAGGGATAGCCAACATGGCCACCGCAAGCCCACAGGAAGCCGCGCAGGCCGCGCAGTCGGCCGCCGACGTCGCGCGCCAGGCGGCGGAAGCCGCGCAGCAATATGCCGATCAGGCGGCCGCGCTCGCGGCCGCGACCCTGCATGCGGCAACCGGCGCGGCGCTCGACCCGTTCGTATTTCGGTTTTCAATCTTCGTGCTCGCGGTATTCGTAGGCTATTACGTGGTGTGGCAGGTGACGCCCGCGCTGCACACGCCGCTGATGTCGGTGACCAACGCGATCTCTTCGGTGATCGTAGTCGGTGCGCTGCTCGCGGTGAGCGTCGAACTCGCGCGCAACGACTCCGGGCCGATCTGGGCGCGCCTCCTCGGCTTCTTCGCACTTATTCTCGCTTCGGTGAACATCTTCGGCGGCTTCCTGGTCACCCAGCGCATGCTCGCGATGTACAAGAAGAAGACATGAGGAGCGCGGCATGAGCCCGAATACCGCGGCGCTCCTTTATCTGGTCGCCGGCATCCTGTTCATTCTGGCGCTGCGCGGGCTCTCCAGTCCTGCGACAAGCCGGCAGGGCAATTTCTTCGGCATGGCCGGCATGGCGATCGCGATCGTGGTGACGCTCGCTTCACATCCGCCGGCAAGCTTCTTCTCCTGGTTGCTGGTGATCATCGGGCTTGGCATCGGCGGCAGCGCCGGCGCGATCATCGCGCGGCGCGTGCCGATGACCTCGATGCCGGAGCTGGTCGCGGCGTTCCATTCGCTGGTCGGCCTGGCGGCGGTGCTGGTGGCGGCCGCCGCGCTCTATGCGCCGCGCGCCTTCGACATCGGCAACCCCGGCGACATTCCGCGCGCGAGCCTGGTCGAAATGTCGCTCGGCGTGGCGATCGGCGCCATCACGTTCACCGGATCGATCATCGCCTTTCTGGAGCTCTCCGCGCGCATGAGCGGTGCGCCGATCATGCTGCCGATGCGCCACGTGATCAATCTCGCGCTGTTCGTGGCGATCGTGCTGATCATCGTCTGGTTCGTGCGCACCGAGAGCTATTTTGCCTTCTGGCTGCTCACGCTCGCGGCCTTTGCGTTCGGCGTGCTGCTCATCATCCCGATCGGCGGCGCGGACATGCCTGTCGTGATCTCGATGCTCAACTCCTATTCGGGCTGGGCCGCGGCCGGCATCGGGTTCACGCTCGGCAACTCGGCGCTGATCATCACCGGCGCGCTGGTCGGCTCCTCGGGCGCGATCCTCTCCTACATCATGTGCCACGCGATGAACCGGAACTTCTTTTCGGTCATCCTCGGCGGCTTCGGCGGGGAAGTCGCGGGGCCGGCGGCGGGTGCCGAGCAGCGTCCGGTCAAGCTCGGCTCGGCCGACGACGCCGCCTTCATCATGAAGAACGCCAGCAAGGTGATCATCGTGCCGGGCTACGGCATGGCGGTCGCGCAAGCCCAACATGCCCTTCGTGAGATGGCCGACAAGCTCAAAGCCGAGGGCGTCGAGGTCAAATACGCCATTCACCCCGTTGCGGGCCGCATGCCCGGCCACATGAACGTGCTGCTCGCCGAGGCGAATGTGCCCTACGAC
>JBPCIX010000071.1:0-15233 GCA_051005875.1 Actinomycetota bacterium
GTGGGCGCACGAGGATTTGAACCTCGGACCTCTTCCGTGTCAGGGAAGCGCTCTCCCCCTGAGCTATGCGCCCAATTCAAACGTTCTAAGCGATTATAGGGGTCTGGGGGCGCGACCGGCGCCTAAGTGGCTGGGCGCGTGGGCTAAATATCCAGTCCCCGATATAATCTTTGTTTGATTCGCAGTTATTGAGGGGTTTCTATTATGGCTGACAAGACCACCGCAAATCCAACCATGTGGCTCAACAAGGGCTCCGCGTCGCGGCGCGGTCCGTCGATGGATGGCCTGCCCCAAAAAGGGCCGCGCATGTTCAAAACCACCTCACTGGTTCTGTTGGCTGTTTCGCCTTTCCTGGCTTATGTCTTGCTTCTGCCTAAAGACCCCCCGGCCACCGAGCCCTTCAAGGGTTCGGCATCGCAAAGCACGCCCGCTCCTTCGATCTCACCATCTCCTTTTGTAGCCATCCCGGTCCCCGAAATCTCGTCCGAACCTTTATTCGCAGAGGCAAGCCCCTCGTCGACAGCCAATCAGCCGAAAAAGAAGGTCGCCCCTCAGCCGGCGCCTGCCCCCTCTGTCGCCCCTGAGGTACCGGCCGTTGCCCCTGTCGACGCCTCCCCTCTTCCCCCGCCGCCTGAGGAGCCGCCTAGTAGCGGACCCGACGATGGGTGCGACATAAACTCGTCTGACTTCGGGAGCTGTATCGTGAGTGGAAGCTCGTCGGACCAGACTCCTTAAGCAGGAGCGATTGGCGAACATCGGGCAAACAGTCTTAGTATTCACAAGTAGATGTCTTCCCCGCTACCGAAAATACTTGTCAGCGGGCTTATTGCCTTAGTTTTTGTCAGCGGCTGCAGCAAGTCTGAGCCCGCCAAAAAAACCGTTAATCCCGTTGTCCAGACCTCGGCCCCCGGCGAAGCCACCCTGGAGTTCGTTGGCGAAAAGGTCCGAACCAAGATCACTCGGGTTACCATCAGGAAGCGAGCAATTGCCGGGGATCAATTTTCGGCTGCGGGCGACAACCAGGTTTTCCTCACGTTTGAAGCCGAGGTAGAAAACGTTGGGAAAAAGGCAAATAGCGTCGGAGGCGGATATACCCTAAAGACGCCCGACGGCAAGGTTGCTGAGTACACTGGAGTGGCCGACGGAGAAAAGGCGATCCTCTTCGATGAACCGCTCGGCGCGGGCGACAAAAAGTCAGGGACGCTTACGTGGGAGGTGCCAACTCCAAAGGCCGGAGGAAAGTATTTATTGCTTTGGAAGCCCAATCCGCTCGGGAAGGGAGAAGCAAGATTTACCTACGTTTACAGGGCAAAATAAACGCGAGGTTCTCTGCGGGCCCTGAGTGGGAAAATGCCTAGGCTCGCCACCCAAGAGATTTCCCGGTACTTTCGGAATTCGGGAATCGTTTTGTTCGCACTATTCCCCTTTGCGGCTTACGCCGCCCTGGCGCCCAAGCCGGAAGCTCCCGGAACACGCGACTCGACAAATTCCACCCAGTCTCCTTTGCCGCAACAGCCCGCCCCGGCTGACCCGGCGCCCTTGTTTTCCACGGCGCCTTTGCCTTCACCCCCGGCGGCCGCTGCCCCGTCTCCCACCAATGCTCCGGCGCCCCCGGCGCCGAGCGCAACTACTCCCTCCCCCGCACCTACAGCATCGCCCTCCGCGGTCCCGGCGGCTGTCGCTCCACCTCCGCCTCCCGCTCCCCCGCCGCCCAAGCCTGAGGAGCCCGCACCCACTCCGACAAAGACCTGCAACGCAATCGCCGATCCAGATGGCTTCCAGGACTGCATTTCCACTCCCTAGTAGGCCCGCAGCACCTCACATCGGATCTCCTCAATAAACGAGTCGCGGTTAGCCCTGAAAGGGGTTTCGTGTCGGTGGCCGTCTTTATCGTGTCATCAACCGATTGTTGCCAATAAAACCAAGGAGGGTCAAAATGGCAGTTGATGAACGTTCCAGGCACGCTTTGCACACAAAGTTGCAGAAGGTGCTCGGTGAGGAAGAGGCAGTCACCATGATGGAGTTGGTTCCGCCGGTGGGCTGGGGCGAAGTCGCCACCAAACGAGATCTGGATGAGCTCAGGGTTGCCACCAAGCGTGATCTTGATGAACTCAGGGTTGCCACCAAGCGTGATCTGGATGGTCTGAGATCGGATTTCCGAGACCTCAAATCAGATTTCGGCGAACTAAGGCGTCACATGGACAGCCAGTTTCGCACCACTCTTTTTTCCTTTGTGACCGTCATGATCGGACTCGCGGGGCTCGTTTTCGTAGCAGCCCGGCTCGCTTAGGTTCACCGGCCGCGCGCCTCTCAAGAGGTTTTATCCCGTGCAGGCTAAGTCAACTTGGATCAATGAGGCAATCTGGTTGCTGGCTGGCTCCCTGGTAAGCGGAGGGATCGTCCTAGGCTTCTTTTTGATCTTGGCCCTTCCTTTTGTGCTAATCGGCATGACCGCCGTGGTCTTTCTCTCCCTGCAGAGGCGACCGGGTGCCTGGATGTTCTTGACCGGAGCCTCGGGTATGCCCTCCGCCCTTTATGTTAGCGACTTTATGAAGGGCGGCCCTTGTCCCTATTCGAGCATTGTAATTCCGGGCGAAGCGGGCGCCATGCATTGTCGCTACCGGTCGTTAGCGGCCAGAGGTATTAGAAGCAGAAAATGGCTCTCCACCAGGGCAAATACCTTGTTTTCCCTGGTAGAGAGCTTGGAGGCGGCGTCCGGAATTGAACCGGAGTGAACGGTTTTGCAGACCGGCGCCTCACCACTCGGCCACGCCGCCATTGAGGAACCCGATATTTACTTTCGGCTCTCGCCCTCGCAGGTTATCCTAACCGCATGTCAAACCGCGACGACCTTTTTGGTTCAATGTTGCCCAACACCTTGGTCGGCGTGGCAATTTGGGTGCTTATGTTTGCCTTCGGCGTGGCGCTGTCGGGCCTGATCTTTTTTGGCATCTACCAAACCAGCATTAACTCAATCGAAGACAAGCTGATCAAGAGCGAAGAACGCCTCAACAAACGGATGGATTTGGAACTTCGTAAACTCGAAAGTCGCTTAAAGGACAGTTCAGACGAATCCACAGCGCAGAACCTTCGGGTTTCCACCACCGACAAGGATTTACTTATCAAGACGGTCGGCCCCTCGATCGCGCGGATCGAAGGCAAGGATCTTTCAGGCAAGGCCACCAAGGGCTCGGGATTCGTTGTGAAATCAACCGGCTCCGAATCGTGGGTCATTACTAACAACCGTCTTGTGGCCGGTTCGATGAAGGAAAACTTGCCGGTGCGCGTGAGAGTTGGGGGAACCGAACTGGATTCGGAGCTTTTAGCCACCGACCCTGGGAACGACCTGGCGGTTGTGCTCTTCAGGAAAGGTGGAGTGCGGGGAATTCCCTTCTCGAAAGCCGAGCCGCAAACGGGCACCCCCGTGTGGGCGGTGGGTATTAAGCCGGGGACCGCATTCGGCGTTTCAGCAGACAAGGCCCAACTTTCAAGTGTAGCGGGCAGTTTGAGCCTGGATAAGAGCGCTGACCCGCTTTTCAGCGGCGGGCCCCTGCTGGATGCAGATGCCAAAGTAATCGGAGTGATCACAACCAGTGCTTCAGGTCCGGCGGGATCCTCAACTACCGCCGTCCCAATAAATCGGACCTGCGCGATCGTCCTTCGGTGCCCAAAGGCCAATCCTTCGCCCGGTCCCAGTCCAACTGCAAAGGGCCGACCGCGGTCCCCTAAGCCACCGCCGGTGCCGGCGCCTGTGACTGACTCACCGCCAGAAGTTGCCCCTTCGTTCGACTCCTTTTAGTTACCGCCGAATAGGTCGCCGAGAATGCCTCTCGAGGGGGTCGGCGAGGGCTCCAAGCTCGGTTCGTAAGTAGGAAATGTACCCGGAGGGTATGTACCCGGATCTTCTGAAGGGTTGGGCTCAAAGCCTGGCGTTGGCGAAGCCTTGAAAGGCAGTTCCAAACTGCCGAGCGCCTCCGGCTCGGCAAATCCAGCAGGAAAGGAAGCGGCCGTAGCCACCTTCATATAAGCACTCCATATTTGGGCGGGGATGGTGCCGCCTGTAACCTCCTTCACGCCCCTAACATTCAACAGCTCCCGGTTGGTTTCTTTGTAGCCCACCCAAACAGCCGTTGATAACTCCGGCGTATAGCCGACAAACCAGGCATTGCGAAAGTCCTGGGCACTGCCGGTCTTGCCCGCGGCGGGCCTGCCGATATCAGCCCGCCGGCCGGTACCCGAGGTGACGACCTTTGCCAGGATTGCGGTGATGTTGTCGGCAATGTCCTGATCAAGGGCTTTTACCGGCTTAGATGGCCCGCTTTCGAGAATCTTGCCGTTGGTATCAACGACTTTGGTGACAAATTTTGGCGCCCGATAAATTCCTCGAGCAGCCAGAGTTGCAAAACCCGAAGACATCTCCAGCGGCGTCACCCCTTCGGTGAAGCCCCCCAACGCGATCGCAATATTGTTCTTGTCTTTTTCTAGAGTTCGCTCTGAGATGCCCATTCTCCTCGACGTTTCGATAAGCCTTTGTATGCCGACCTTTTGGGCCAGCTGGATGTAGACGGTGTTCACCGAGTTCACGGTCGCCTGCTCCACCGAGATGCTGCCAAAACCTTGATTTTCGAAATTGTGGATGCACCCGTCTTTGGAGCGATAGTCCCTAATTTCACAATACTTACTCGGTCCCGAGTAAGTGTCCGACGGCAGCACGCCGGCTTCGATGGCTGCGGCAAGAACAAACGGCTTAAAGGCAGACCCGGTCTGGCGACGGCTTTGGATCGCGATGTTGTACTTTTCCTTTTCATAGTCTCGGCCGCCGACGATCGCCTTAACAAACCCGGTTGCGGGTTCGATTGTGACAATCGAGGAATAGGGGTCCGTCTCAGAAGGCAGCGCTTCGCGGATGGATTTTTCCGCAGCCTCCTGCATTGCCGGGTCGAGAGTACCGTAAACCTCGAGCCCGCCGTTGTATACCTTGTCGCGGCCATACTTATCGAGCAGGTGTCGCTTCACAGCATCGACAAACCACGGGAACCGAAACACTTCCTCCGTTGACTCAACTTCGGCTAACTTAGGCTGTTCAGAGCGGGCCACGGAGGCTTCCGAGGTGGTTATGAAATTCAACTTCTCCATGCGATCAATTACGTACGTCCGTCGCCTGCTTGCCTCGGCAGGAAAGCGGTCGGGCGAAAATTTGCCCGGTGAAGGAATTAGCCCCGCCAGCAGGGCGGCTTCGGACACAGTCAGTTTCGATGGTGGCTTCGCGAAAAAGGATTTTGATGCGGCTCCGATTCCGTAGGCGCCACGTCCGAAATAAACGGTGTTTAAGTAGCGCTCCAAAATTATGTTTTTCGAGTAAGTCTTCTCGAGTTGAGAGGCCACCTGTGCTTCACGGATCTTCCTAAAAAACGAGCGCTCATTGCCTGTGAAAGCGTTCTTCACATATTGCTGAGTGATTGTCGAGCCGCCCTGCACGGTACCTCCGGCCCTCGCATCGGCGGTCAACGCGCGAAGAATTGATTTCAAATCGAGCCCGCGGTGCTTGTAGTACCTCTCGTCCTCGGCCGCCAAGACGGCGTTAACGACTCGCCTGGGCATCTTGGCGAACTTCAACGGCTCTCGATTTTGCTCCGCGTGCAAAGACGCGAACAAGCTTCCGTCGCCTCCGTAAATGTGGCTGGTGCGCGCAGCGGTAGCAGCTTTGATTTCCGGGATACTTACCGGCGGAGGGAAGGCGAAAAAATATAGGTAGACGCCCAAGGCAGCGGCGGACAGGAGCATGACCGGGACGCCCACAATGACGATACCGCCCGCTATGACCACATCCATAGGGTCGTGACGAATATCTCGAACCTGGTCGAACAATCCCATCGCACTAGAATATGACAATCCGCCTGTTGGATAAGGGCGGAGCTATTACTTCCTGACCGACGGATCCATGCCTGCCATCAACAGGTCGATGCCGAGCCACACGGTCTTCGACATGGGATAGAAAAAAACCGACGACGCGGTTATCGCGACAGCACTCGCAATTTGAATCGCCAGCCAGGGTACGTCAGGCCAAAATGCGACCATCCCGACGGCCAAAATAGCGGCAAAAACAGCCATTGACATCGCCGTGTTGATCACCATTCCCCCGATGTACCAGCCCGGCTCGCGGTCAAAATTAAAGCCGCAAGCCGGACAGGCTGGCGCCAGATGGAACCAGGAGAGAAATATCCCCCGGCTCCCGCAGAATGGGCACCGGCGAAACAAGCCGCGAATGATAACTCTGAAGTCATGCTTCGAACGCGGGTAATCCGACACACTCGTCATCGGTTAAGGCTCATGTCATCGATGATGCCATGCCCCGACTCTCGTGGAGCACTGACCCTTGTGCATGCGATGTAGGGTAGTTGGGTGCCCGGCGCCACGCTGCTTTCCGCAGACGACTTATATCTTTTTAATGAGGGAACCCATCGCCGGCTTTTTGAAAAAATGGGCGCGCACTTGGGCAGCTTCGGGGGCGTGGACGGCGCTTTTTTCGCCGTGTGGGCGCCCGACGCCAATAGGGTTTCGGTTATCGGCGACTTTAACGGTTGGGACCGCGGCCCCAATCCGCTTACTCCTCGAGAAAGCTCCGGAATCTGGGAAGGTTTCATCCCCGGACTCGCCAAAGGCGCCCGCTACAAGTTCCACGTCTCATCGTCTCACCTCGGCTACAGCGCCGAAAAAGCAGATCCATTCGCGGCGTACTGCGAACTTCCCCCGGCAACCGCCTCAATTGTTTGGGACCGGGACTACCAGTGGAGCGACCAAGAATGGATGGGTTCGCGCGGCCACCGTCAAGCCCTTGACGCGCCTATTTCTATTTACGAAATGCATCTTGGCTCCTGGATGCGAAATACCGAGGAGGGCAATCGGTTCCTTACCTACAAAGAGATGGCACCCCTGCTGAGCGATTACATTACGAAGCTTGGGTTTACCCATGTGGAGTTCTTGCCGGTGATGGAGCACCCTTTTTACCCTTCATGGGGATACCAGACAAGCGGGTACTTTGCTCCAACCAGCCGCTACGGCGAGCCGCAGGATTTTATGTATCTCATCGACCATCTTCACGGCGCCGGCATCGGCGTGATACTCGACTGGGTGCCTTCACACTTTCCGACCGACGGCTTTAGTCTCGGCTACTTCGACGGAACCCACCTATATGAACATGAGGATCGTCGGCAGGGATTTCACCCTGATTGGAAAAGCTTTATTTTCAACTACGGACGAAACGAGGTGCGCAGCTTTTTGCTCTCCAGCGCCGTTCAGTGGCTGTCTGAGTACCACGCTGATGCCTTACGAGTCGACGGCGTCGCCTCGATGCTCTACCTCGACTACTCACGTGAAGAAGGGGAATGGATTCCCAACAAGTTTGGGGGCCGGGAGAACCTTCAGGCGTCCAGTTTTCTGAAATCAATGAACACCGAGATTTACGGCGAGCACCCTGACGTTCAGATCATCGCCGAGGAGTCAACTTCGTGGCCGGGGGTTTCTCAGCCGGTTTATTCAGGCGGACTCGGATTCGGACTGAAGTGGGATATGGGCTGGATGCACGACACCCTCGTTTATTTTCACGAAGATCCGGTAAACCGCAAGTACCACCACGACCAGATCACCTTTAGGCTGCTTTACGCCTTCAGCGAGAACTTTGTCCTGCCCCTTTCTCACGACGAAGTGGTCCACGGCAAGGGGTCGCTGGTTTCGCAGATGCAGGGAGACGATTGGCAACGCTTCGCCAACCTACGACTGTTGCTCGCCGACATGTATGCCCAGCCCGGAAAGAAGCTGTTGTTTATGGGCGGGGAATTCGGCCAGTCGGCCGAGTGGAACCACGACGCAAGCCTCGATTGGCATCTTATGCAATATCCGCCCCACGAGGGCATCCACAGATGGGTCGCCCACCTCAACCGCCTTTATGCCGGGGCGCCGGCCCTGCACGAATTGGATTGCGACCCCCACGGCTTCGAATGGATCGACGCATCGGACTCGGATGCCGGCATCATCAGTCTCCTGCGCAAAGGCAGGTCCGATAAAGATATGTTTTTGATCGTTTTGAACTTCACCCCGGTTACCAGGCATGAGTACAACATCGGCTGCCCTGCAGGCGGCTTTTGGCGCGAAGCCGCAAACAGCGATGGCCTTGAGTTCGGCGGGAGCGGACAGGGAAACGGGCGAGGCGCGCAAGCGCGCGAGCCCGGCGCTCATGGACGGCCTTTTTCACTTTTTCTAACCCTGCCTCCCTTGGGATGTTTGTTTTTGAAGCATGAAGGTTTCGCAAAGCCGGGGGAACGCTCTTAAGTGCGCGTGTGGCCGGGTCGTCCCTACCCCCAAGGAGCAACTTGGGATGGTCAGGGAGTCAATTTCTCGCTATTTTCGGAAAATGCGACCGGAGTAGAACTTTGCCTGTTCGACCGTGAAGATGGGGTTGAAAGCGCCCGGATTCCTGTGCTGGAGCGAACCGACCTGGTGTGGCATGCCTATCTTCCCGACGCCCGGCCGGGCCAACGATACGGCTACCGTCTGCACGGCCCTTACGACCCGGCTAACGGGCACCGGTTCAATCCCGCGAAGCTGATAGTCGACCCCTACGCGTACGCTCTGACCGGCAGCATCGAATGGAGTGACGCACTATTCGGCTATACGGTGGGCGGGAGTGCGGAAGATTTTTCGGCCGATCCGAGGGATAGCTCGCCTGGAATGCCGAAATGCGTGGTGGTAGATCATGCATTTACGTGGGGCGATGACCGCCCTCCGGCGATTCCCTGGAACCGCACCTTTATATATGAGTGCCACGTGAAGGGAATGAGCATGCGCCATCCGGCGGTGCCCCAACACCTGCGAGGCACCTATCTGGGCATGGCCTCTGACCCGATCATCGATCACCTACTCTCGCTCGGCGTGACCGCCGTTGAACTTATGCCCGTGCACCAGTTCGTCGATGATCGGTGGCTGGTTGAAAAGGGGCTGAGCAACTACTGGGGCTACAACTCCATCGCTTATCTGGCCCCCGACGTGCGCTACGCAAGCGCGCCGCGGCACCAGGTCTATGAGTTCAAGTCGATGGTCAAGACCTTTCACAAAGCCGGTATCGAGGTGATTCTCGATGTCGTGTACAACCACACCGGAGAGGGAAACCACATGGGCCCGACGCTTTCGCTACGAGGGGTGGACAACAAATCGTTCTACCGCTTGATGCCCGGCGATGAGCGCCACTATATGGACTTCACCGGGTGCGGCAACAGCTTGAATATGGTTCATCCCCGAACCATTCAGTTGATCATGGATAGCCTGCGGTACTGGGTTATCGAAATGCACGTCGATGGCTTCCGCTTCGACCTGGCGCCCGTGCTCGCCAGGGAACTGTACGAAGTGAACCGCCTGGGGACTTTCTTCGACATAATCCACCAGGACCCGGTGCTGTCGCAGGTTAAGTTAATTGCGGAGCCGTGGGATCTGGGAGAAGGCGGATACCAGGTCGGCAACTTCCCCGTGGGGTGGGCGGAGTGGAACGGCGAATACCGTGACTGCGTTCGGCGATTCTGGCGAGGCGACCCCGGCCAGGTATCTCAACTGGCAGCCCGGCTTTCGGGATCCGCCGATCTGTATGAAGCCGGGGGCCGGCGCACTTACGCCAGCGTTAATTTTGTGACCGCACACGACGGTTTCACTTTGAACGACCTGGTCAGCTACAACCATAAGCACAACGAGGCCAACCCCGAGGACAATCGCGACGGCGCCGACCATAACTTCAGCTGCAACTGGGGCGAAGAAGGCCCGACAACGTCGGATCGTATCCGCCAGATGCGACAGCGAATGAAGCGTAATTTCCTGGCCACATTGATTTTCTCGCAAGGAGTTCGCATGCTCCTGGGCGGCGACGAAATGGGTCGCACCCAGAAAGGCAACAACAATACTTACTGCCAGGACAACGAGCTCAACTGGGTTGACTGGGACCTGGCGCCCGAAGACCGCGAGCTGCTGGAGTTCACCCGCCGAGCCATCGACATCTTCCAATCAAACTCCGTTTTGCGCCGGCGCAGCTTTTTCTCGTCAGAGCCCGCCAAGGGCAACCGCCAGGACGACGTCGCCTGGTTTGGCCCCGACGGGGCGTTGATGACACCAGAGGCCTGGGACGACCAAAGCAATCATGTTTTAGGCATGCTGATCCCCGGCCAGGCAACCGATGAGGTGGACGAGCGCGGCAGGCCCATGTTCGGCGACACCGTGCTGCTGCTGCTTAACGGAGGAAAAAGCTCCAGGTACTTCAAACTGCCGGCACAGGAGCGTTCCGGCAGGTGGGAGGAGCTGGTCAACACCGCCCGCCCCGGCACGCGGACGGTCCGGGGGCCCGCCATCAACCTCGTCCCCCACTCGCTGATCCTCTTAAGGTTCGCTTTGAGTGGATAATGCCTAGACATGGGTGATGCTTGAATTGACTCCAAAAGGGACCGCACAGATCAGACTCATCGCGGCGATTTTGTCTACATTTCTTCTGGCGGCCTGCTCCGGGCAAAATCAGGCGGGTGGCAAGGTAACTTTTGAAACATCCTCGCCTAAGCCGGGCGCCGTTGAATCGCCGGGGGTAGTTGAATCTAAAGGCGGGCTTCTTGACTTCCAGGCCCCCAAACTGGGGGGCGGCGTGGTCAACGGCGCCGACTTCGCCGGCCAAGACCTGGCGCTCTGGTTTTGGGCCCCCTGGTGAGGGCCTTGCCGGCAAGATGCGCCGGTCGTCGCGCAGGTAGCGCGAGATTACGAAGGCAAGGTGAAGTTCCTAACCTCCCCAGGACAGGACGGTGAAAAACCGATGGAGAAGTTCGTTAAGGATTTCAACTGGCCCGAATCAATGACACACGCCGTCGACCCAGATGGCAGCCTCTGGCGGCACCTCAATGTGCGATATCGAGGAGCATGGATCTTCGTAAACGCCGACGGAAAAGTGCTCTTTCAAAGCGTGTCGCATATTCCGGAGAAGGAAGTTCGGTCAAGGCTAGACGCTCTAGTTTCCAATTAGCGCGGAACCGCACTGGTTTTAGGCGCCACCCTTCCTCAAATGGCGTCCTCAAATGGCGTCCTCGCTTCACTCTTCGTATTAGAATCTGGGCGTTATGGGTACTTCAGAGGTTCATCACTACAAACGCCGGATGGCAGCCGTGGGGCTGACAGCTGCGCTGCTGATGATCGCCCTTTTCGCCTTCCTAAATCACCAACGAGTGAGGGCCAGGCAGGATCTTTACGATCGATTCCAGACAAGGGGTGAAATAGGCGCTCGTTTTGTTTCGGCGTACTTGAGCGATCTTGCCAAGAAGGAAGCTGATCTCGCCCGGGCCTGGGTGGCTGATGCAAATCCCACACGAGAGGCCTTTGAGCAATCTCTCCAGCCATTCGCTTTTCAAGCTGCGGTCCTTTTGAACTCAGAGGGAAGGCTGCTTCATGCCTATCCGCGCCGGGACGAAATCATTGGGCAGGACCTTGCGGCGCAATATCCTCATCTCGATCTGGCCACCAAGGGAAAAGTAGCTATTTCGAACGTGGTCCCCTCAGCTTCTAAGAGACTGCCTGTTGTAGCCGTGGCGACTCCTTATGACACGCCCTTCGGCCGGCGAGTCACGAGCGGAGCCTTTCTTTTAAGCGAAAGTCCTCTTGAGCAGCTCTTGAAGAACATGATTCCGTACGCCAGTCGCGCCTATCTGATTGATTCGAAAGGACAAGTTGCCGCCACGACCACCGAAAGGGCCAAGCCATTTGGAAGTTTGTCGCAGGAAGACCCGGCTCTGGCCAGGGCAGTCAAAAGGACGGGGCAATACTACTCGGACGAGGGCATTGAGTATGCCTACACGACCTCCCCGGTTTCGGGAACCCCCTTGAAAGTGGTCTTAGCTGCAAAGCAGGAGTTGATCTTCGAACCACTGGATGAGTTTGGGCCGGTGGCCTGGTTGCTGCTTGCCAGTTTTATGGCTGCAACATTGAGTGCGCTTGTCCTCTTGAGCAGACTTTGGCAGCGACAGGCGCAGCTTGGGGCTCAAAGCTTGGAGTTGAAAACCAAGCTAGATGAGGGGCATCGGCTGAATCGGGCTCTGGACGAGTTCAGCAGCAGGGTTGCCCATGATCTTCGCAACCCTTTGGCCAACATCTACAGCACAACCGCCTTGACTCTCGAAGCGAACCAGGAGGGAGAGTCGGGGCAGGAAATGACCGAGTTGGCTCACGCGGAGTCCCAGCGCGGGCTTGACCTTATCCAGGGCCTTTTGGAAATGGCCAAGGCGTCGGGAACGCCGCAACTGCAGGACGTCGATCTAGGAGAGCTCGCGGGAAAGCTTTCTGCTGAGATTCCAACTGTTGACCTAAAGTGGAAGGATCTGCCTACCGTCACCGCAGACCGGCTTTCTTTGCACCAGGCTTTCGCTAATCTGATTCAAAATGCCGGTCTATACGGAAGCAGCAATGGGAAGGCGACGGTAGATCTCACGGCCGAGCGGGGGCCTGAAACCTGGACCATCTCCGTGGAGGACCGGGGTCCCGGAATTCCGGTTGGGGAAGCCGAGACTTTGTTTAAACCGTTTGAACGCGGCAGCAAGCAGGAAATCGTGGGCACGGGGCTGGGGCTCGCAATTGTGGCCACAGCCGCTGAAGCGCACGGAGGGAGGGCCTGGTATGAGCCTCGCGAGGGCGGAGGCTCGCGTTTTAGATTTTCCATCAGGCAAGGCAGGCAGTCAGATCCGGGGTAGGGCCTAGGATTTAACGAAAAGTGATGCTTACGTCGGTGAATCCCAGTGAGCCCAGCAGGCCGCTCAGCATTGCCCGGGTATTTCGCTCGGCGCGCTCGACCAGCAGACTCTCTTCCGCCGCCGCGGTTATCTTTTTTTCTGCCAACAGGTACACCTCTCGATCGCTCGACTGCTCGCTACCAAAAACGGAGCCCAGCCGGTCCACCAGTCCCCTGTCGCGCTCGAAGACATAGCTCCGCTCGATGTCCAATCGTGGGTTCGACAGCCGAGCCCGGGGCAGGGCCACCGTAACGGCTTCGCCCGAGACAGCAACGGCTTGGGCGCCGATAGCTGAGAAGTCCACCTCAGCATCGACCGAGCCGGCCGCAACAAATAAGACTCGCTCTCCCTTTATCGCCGATGGAATACCCGCGACTTTTTCCTCCACATCGATGATTACCTGATAGTGCCCGGCAGCCGCCCGGTATTTACTCAGATCTTCGAGTGTCTTCAAAAGAGCAGGCTGGCTCCGGTCAACCCTCTGTTCTACAAAAGGGTTACGGAACTCGGGGAGCCAGTCAAGCAAGTTCCCGACCGCTAAAACAAGAAGTAAGCCCACTACCAAGGCGAACCCCGTGGCCGCTATAACAGCTCGGCGTCCAGACAAGCGGCGAGGACGCGATGGCGGAACGTCCGATAGTATTTCCGGAGCGCCGCCAGGGGGCAAAATCTCTTTCTCGGGTGAGAGTGTAGGCACGAAACAAGGATAAAGCATCTAGGGTCATAAGCGTCCCTTGAGGGCGTGTTCGAGGGCGTCTCCCGTCTGAGTGACGGGACAATGACGGGACGCGGCGACTAGAGCTCGCTAGGCCCCGCTGGAGGCTTTGCCATGGCGCCGCTCAATCTCCTCCCGAAGGGCGCGATTCACCGTCTCGTTGGTCGCAAATTCAGACGCCACATCCGGATCCAAGACAATGACGTTGGAGCCTTTCGAAAAGCGTGCGGCATATTTGCCCCGCACGCCCCCAGAGAAGTCGTACTCGTCGCGCATCATGGGGTCTGGCTCGTTATTCTTCTTCATAGGAGCTAGCGGGTAGCCGCCCTTGTGCCCTTAAAGATCCCCCGAGCGAATTCTGCTCTCTATGTCGGCGAAGGCCTGCATCCATAAGACCACGCCGATCAAAATGGCGAATAAAGCCAGCCAGGCACCCAAGGCCAGTTGCAAGGAAAAGTCGTTCATCAAACGGGCAACCCTGTATTCAGGCCCCAACGCCACGAACGAGGCGATAATCAGAGACGAAGACACTACAAAGAGAATCGAGGCCAGCCAAGGGTGCTCACCCGCTGCAATTAAATAGCGCGCTATTCGACCAGAGACCAGATTTCTGTACTCCCACGTTGAACGCCTTGTTTGGAATCTCGACCAAGAGACGCTTGCAGCGGGCACGGCTGCCAATCCCATCGAAAGCCAAGTGCTTATGCCTGTCCAGGCTTTGTCGTAGTACCACCACAGATAGAGCATGGGAAGCAAGGTAGCAAATACCTGGAATCCACTCATCCAACCAAAAGTGGTTACTAGGGCGCTATCGCCGGTCGTCCCTCGACTCGCCGGCGAAATGCAGCCAGCCGCCCCTCGCTGGCTCGCAGATGCGGGCTCCACTTGATGCATATTTGAGGCGCTGCTGCGGAAGGATAAGAAGCCGAGAACTCCCAGGAAAGGGAGCCAGGGAAGGACGGTATGGGCGATGCTATGAAGGCCCGATATCTCAGGCGGCCAGATTTCCACGAACCGAAAGCAGATACCACCTGCGATGGAAGACAGCGCCAAAAACGCATGGTGATCGAGCCAAACTGCCATTCGAGGGCGCTCACTCACATAGTGAAGGATCCTTTGCTTCAGAAAAGCCCCATCGGCCTTTCGCACCATGCGCGCCCGAAGACCCAACCCGGTGAGAGGCAAGAGCAAACAGAGCTGTAGCTTCAGCAATGCTGGCGCCGGCGCCGTCGAGCCCAAGGCGCGGGGTGACAATCTCGCGAGCCACACCAAAAGGAGAGCTGCGGACAAGGGGGACAGCACGGCGAGGCTTCCTAACCACGGATGATCCGCCCGCCACCGGAGAAGCGACCTAACTCGACCCCAAACTCTTCCCGCCAAGTCCGGCTCAAACTGGGCGGCAATTACATGGGGGTGCCCGAACGCGTTTACGGCTCGGCTGGCTGCGCCTTCTTTCGAAGATGCATCCCCTTCCATTTGAGCCATGCTTTGTTCCAAATGGAAGGCAGCCTCTTCCAGGATGCGCCGCCGGCGGGCAGCGGACACTAACAATGCCTCATTCAGGCTCAACAAGAAATTCTGAACGGGGGCTTGCTTCCTCATTGGCTGGCCGCCCCCAATGTTCTCTCCATGCCTCTTGCGAACAGGTCCCAACGCTGTTTGCCGGACGACAACTCCGCTTTTCCTCGGCGAGTGAGACTATAAATGCGCCTCTTTCTTCCGGA
>JBPCIX010000072.1:0-10296 GCA_051005875.1 Actinomycetota bacterium
TAATTACGCGACTTCTACCGTTCCTATCATCTCCGGGTGAATCAGGCACACGTAGCTGTAGGTTCCCGCCTTTGTGAAGGTCATGCTGTATGAGACGAGATCGGGCGGGAAGCTGAAAAAGAGCCCGGACGAGCGAAAGCCGTCGCCGGTGTACTTTCCCGCATCGACTTCAGTTGGCTCTGGAAGCGCTCCGCCGGCCCCGACCGATGGGCTGGCCTCGCCGCTCCCCGGGGCGGTTGGCGAAGCACTCGACGGTGAGCTGGCCGACGGGTTTGCCGATGCGGTGGCCGAGGGTTTTGCTGAAGCGCCTGCTGACGAGCTCGCCGGTGGGCTGGCCGAGGATTCGCCGGCGGCCGGCGGCTCGGGCATCCCCGGGCCACCGACCGGAGTGGACATTTTCTCGTTCGCGTGAAACGTGCCGTCGGGTGCCTTCACGACCGCCAACACAGCCTCTGGGGGCGGATTGAAGCTAATCGTGTGGAATCCAAAAAAGGTCCACGTGACTTTCTGACCGACCTTGGCCTTGGCTGTGCCCGGTATAAAGGCGTTAATCCCCGTGGACTCGGATTCTTCACTGCCGAATCCGGCAAGAAGTGGGAAAGGCGCCTGACCGGCACTGGCGGCCTGATAGGCCTTATCGGTCGGAGCGAAGGCTGCCGCCAGCTGCTCTTTGCCCTCGGCTGCGACTTCAGCGGCCGATGGAATAGCAGTGTCCTTATCGACCACCTTGATCGTGCCCGACATTTGGGGACCGTGCAGGTTGCAGTAATAGGAGTAGTCGCCCCCCTTGATGTTGTCGGCCAATTTCACTTTGAAGTCACCTGCATCGGGTGCCAGGTAGCCGCTTGAATAATAGGTTTCAGTTCCTTGGAATTCCGGTTGATCAACCTTCGGACAAGGCTTGGTTTCGTCGGCCGGAAGGGCTCCCGATTCAATGAAGCACGGGTTGACCGCTATTTGGTTAGCGTCGCCGGGACCTTCGGGAAGCATTGAGGGAAGAGCTTCTAACTTGGCCTTAAGCTCGCCTTCCGGCCTCTGCTCACCGAGTTTTTTGGCAGCGGGGATGGCTTCATCGACCAGTTTGCCAAAGGTGACGCTGTGAGGCTCGCCACTAAAAACCTGCTTGAAGTCAACGGAGTCGCCCGCGTGCAGCGTTACTTCATCCGGGAAATAGGAAAGCGCTGCGCCGGCGTACTGGGCACTTCTGCCGTCTACCTGAACCCTCCTGCTCTCAGGCTTGTCCTCGGTCTTAGTATCGGTTGTGTCCGTTGAGCTACAGGATGTGGCCAGCAAAGCCACAAGCGCCAAAAACCAGGCAGACTTTTGCATTTTCAGGCTGTTTCCTCCGTTCGATGTCAATGTACAAATAGAGCTTGAAGGCTATATGAAGAAAGGTATTTGAGTCAATGGAATTGCGGGATTGGGGCCGCCGCAGTTCAAACCCTTAAGAGTCGTCCATTCATAGGACGTCAATCGCCCCTGCCATCGACCTCTCCTTTTTCGAGCACCGTTGGTTGGACCGTGACACTCTCGGACGCTCGATTACTCACCAGCAGCAGGACTCCCATCGTGCCGGCTATAGCGGACGCCAAAAGCACGCCGATCTTGGCCTGATCAATCAGTCCGGGCTCGGTGAAGGCAAGTCCGGCAATGAACAGCGACACCGTGAAACCGATTCCGGCGACCGCAGCGCCGCCCAGGACTACTCGCCACGAGACGCCGTCGGGGAGCCGGGCGAGATTGAGCTTTACTGCCAGCCAGGCGGCACCCGAGATTCCGACAATCTTGCCCAGGACCAGCCCTGCCGCTATTCCGAGGGCGATCCTGGAAGTCAATGCGTCGCCTAGACTGGCGGCGCTGAGGCGAACACCTGCGTTGGCCAGAGCGAACAGCGGAATGATCAGGTAGCTCGTCCATGGGTGCAGCAGATACTCAAGGCGCTCCGCCACTGAGACGACCTCGGTTGCCTGGAGAGACACCGCTCGCAGCGAATGGGCATCAGGCTCAGCTGAGAGCAGACCGGTCTTCCGGTAGACATCTTTAAATCCCCGGGCGTCGGTGGGGCGGGCCGGCGTCAGGAGCCCGAGAGCCACCCCGGCGATGGTTGCGTGGATGCCGGATTCGAAGGTTGCAAACCACGCGCCGGCCCCGACGAGAACGTAAACGGGTGTCCAGGTCACCTTCAGCCGGCGCAGCAGGACCACCGCCGCCAATAATCCGATCGCAGCGATCAACCAGCCGAGCTGGAACGCATCGGAGTAAAACAGGGCGATGACCAGGATTGCCCCGATGTCATCGACTATCGCCAGGCTCAGCAGAAAGATCTTGAGACCAGACGGTACCCGGTTGCCGAGGACTGCAAGGACACCGACCGCGAACGCGATGTCTGTTGCCATGGGGATGCCCCAACCAGCGGCGCCGTCTCCCCTGGTGTTGAAGAGCAAATAGACCAGCGCCGGAACCACCATCCCACCCAAGGCGGCCAGCGCTGGCAACGCCGCCTTTCGCCGGTCGCTCAGCTCGCCGAGGACGATCTCCCGCTTTATTTCCAGCCCCACGACAAAGAAGAAAAGAGCCATCAGGGCGTCGTTGACGAAATGCCGCAGGTCCTCGGTCAGGTCGAAATTTCCCACCGAGAAGCCGAGTTCGGTCCGCCAGAGACCTTCGAAGCTGTCCGCGAACGGGGAGTTGGCAACTGCCAAGGCAACCAGCGTTGCGCCCAGCAGGACGATGCCGCCGGCAGCTTCGGTGTGAATAAACGTTCGCAGCGGACGGGCGATGCGGCGCGCGAGCCCTATGTCACTTGAGACGAAGGTTCGCCGTGGGGGTTGCGGTGATTCGGACATGGTTCTCCTTGATCGCGCCAATAGGGCGCCGACCAGGCTTCCCGGCTCACCAACCCGAGCATAGACCCTGTAGCGCCAGGCAATGACAACCAGGCTTTGGGAGAACCTTGGACTGCCGTCGTGGAGTCCCGAGCATGTATCCAGCCTTACTTCGTTTGGGCCGAATAGATCTCTGTGCCCCCGCCGATGACCGAAGCCATTTTTCACGGACCACGGTAGGACTCCGGCCCATCACTTGGCCCCAGCGCTCCTGATGGATCGGATGTTGTGAGTTCTGATTGCCGCTCAGCGCGTCGACCCTAGATGGGCCAGATCCACCAAATCCTTGACCCTGCTACTCGAGGCGCCTTCACCAACATAGAGCCTCGGCGGATGCGTCAACCGGCGGCTTTTTCCCTGCAGTTAAGCATCCATTGGATGCCGAATCGATCAATCAAAGAACCGAAATAGTCCCCCCAGAACATTTCCTGCATTTGCATCTCGGGCTTGCCGCCCTCAGATAATGCCTTAAACAATCTGTCTGATTCCGCCCGCGTATCGGGCTCTAGATTGATGTAAACGTTGTTCCCCGGGCTCACTTTGAATCCCATGGATTCGGTGGCGTCTGTACCTCTCAACATGTGTCCCGCCAAGATCGGTAACGACACATGCATAACCAGGTTCTTATCTTCTTCCGCCAACGGTGGCTGGCCTTCCTGCGGGGGAACATCGGACATCCGGTTTACTTCTCCCTCGAATTCGGTTCCGAAAACCGACTTGTAGAAGTTAAAAGCCTCCTCGGTATTGCCGGGAAAATTCAAATAAGTGCTCACCTGAGCCATGAAATCCTCCGTTCCGTATGGTCGCTAGCATCTTAGCCCGATGCTCCGGTATGTGATCAAGCCGGCAGGAGGGTAAGTGCTTTGCAATGCCGGGGGACGAACTACGGTGAAATGACGGTGATCCAGGGTTGCTAACTTTGTTTCGACGAGCCTTTCGCAAATAGGGCTGACCAGTGAAAGTAGTTGTCGTCGGGGTCTGAGAAGGTTGCGACCAAGTACTCGCCTTCAGTCGCCGGGTTATAGGGTTCCTTCACTACAATCGCACCTGCCTCCTTCAGCTTTTTGAAATCGCCCATTACATCAGCACTTTCAATGTTTTGGCTATGGTTTGGGGCCTCAACTGGCGGACTGCTTCACCGATGATCTCAAGCTTTCGGGTGACTGCATCTTGAATTAGTTTTGAGCTAAAGAATTCCTTGCCGCCGCCCTTCGTATGCTTCCGAATATCAGCAATCGCCTCGCTGGCAGGGAGTTCGCCGGCTTCAGGGAAGAGATCCTGCAGGCGCCAGCCAACGGACAGGTTGACCGGTGACAGCGGCGATTAAGTCGTAGTCATGATCGTAATGAAGCAGCGAAATGCCCGCCGATTCGGCTGCGGCCGCTATTAGGAAGTCTTGGGGCGGTACCCCCCTATGTTGGCTTCGGGCCGCCAGGAGTGCCTGCACCGTCCGGGCCCGCTTCCATTCTCTCGGTCCAATTGGGCAATCCTGAAGCAGGTCCAATAAGGCGCTTTGTGAACTGAAGGCAGCGGAATCACGTGCGCTTCTTAAAATTTCCAGGGCGACCGGGTTGCACGTTTGAATCCTTCCTTCTCGAACCTCCGAGTTGAACCATTCAGCCCAACCCGGCGCCAGGCTGGACCGGACTTTGCTCCAAACAGTGCTGTCCGCAAGGTGTGGTGCTGCGAGTGGAGCGTGCGTTAGGGCTTCGCTCAAGAGCGATTTTTAGCCGACGACAATCGGTTGGCCCTGGCCGAAGCAATGTCTTCATCCTTCACATCGAACTCAAGGACGTCGAAGGATTTTAGTTTGGCTCGCCTGGAAACATCGGCCAGGGCTGCGTTAATCGTTTCGCTCAGGCCCTGGGTCTTGAGGGTTCGCCGGGCACTTTCAATTAGATCTGAATCCACGTTTACTGTTGTTCGCATTGTGCATCTCTCCTGATACATGATGATGACATCAAGCACATCATATCAGATGCAAGGTTACCGCCAAGGTGTGGCTTCGGTTTGCAGCCCTTTGGCTCGAGATGTTGCGACTTAGCGCCCACAACAAGAAATTAGCTGGCCCTAACGAGGAGCCCAGGAAGATCGATGAAGTGCGAATGGTTCGCCGTGACCAGGGTTCGCTTTGTCGAGACTGAGGTTGCCGCAATAATCAAGTCGTGTGCTCCGCGGGGATTGCCCGTCTTGCGGACATGTGCCAGCAGAAGAGCGTGCTCCCGGGCAACCTCCAGATCGTAGTCCACTATGTAAATGGTGGCCAGGACATCCTCCACAAAACTCCTCCGACGAACTCGGTTCTTGGTGTTGGCCAGCATCACCCCCACCAAAAGCTCCGCAGCGGTAATGGCCGCGATAGCAACGTCGTCTTCATCACCGATACTTTCATCGAGGCTTGCACCACGCTTCTCGGCCGAAATAAGGACCGTAGTGTCGAGTATTAGTCGATCCAGGGCTGCTCCTCGGCCACGAGTACCTCCCTTAATTCGGCCAGTTCTTTCGCCCAAGATTTGTCTGGCGGGTGGGACTTCAGCAGTACTTTCAAAGACTTACCGTTGGATTGCGTCGCGGGGCCCATGCGGGCTACGACCTTGGTCCCTCTGCGTATAAGGAAGGTCTCGTGGTGTTGTTCAACCGCGTTCAGCACACTGGAAAAGCTCCTCGCAGCCTCGGTGGCCGTAATATCCTTCATGCAATCAGATTATCAGATTCACGACAAACTAGATGGTCTGCCGCTGCCGACCCCGGCCGCTTGTAGTTCGCCCATGTCTGGGCCAGCGTTTCGGCAGCAGCCGAGCAGGGATCCGTCCACGACGATTGCAGGCAGCGTCTTGATGCCGTAGCGGCCGACAAGATCATGTTTCTGCCGGCTTAAGTCGTGCACGGTGACCTCGCAATCGGGGCAGGCCAGCTCATTCACCATTTTAACGGCGGGCTCGCAAACCGGGCAGCCCGCGGTGAACACCTCAACTTGTCTTTTTGCCATTTTGCTTTCTCCTTTCGGGGATTTGTTTGGGACCCGCCGATCTTTCGCCAAGGCTTGACGCCGGGAACAGTTAGTGATTCAACTCACTATGGCTTATAATCACCTAGATGGTGAAGAAAAAGAACTCTCCTAAGCCCAATGACGTCCCTCCGGAAACGGCAGATCCGAACCCTCGCCGCTGGGAAAGCATTTTGGCGTCGGCTGCCCGGCTGCAGGAGTTGGTTCCCAATTCGGTGTTGGTCGGCGGAACCGCTGCGGCCCATTACGCCGGTCACCGAGAGTCGCACGACCACGATCATGTGTTAGGCGACCTGAAGAACCGGTTCGACGAGGTCCTCGGGGTTTTGGAGCTTACGCAAGGTTGGGCAACAGAGCGCGTTAACCGGCCTGTTCTCATTCTGGGCAGCCTCGATGGCGTAGAAACCGGTATTCGACAGCTGATCAGGCAAAGACCGCTTGAGGTGGAGGAAGTTGAAATTGAGGGCCACAGGATTCGCATCCCGACTTTAGAGGAAATGGTCCGGGTAAAGGCGTGGCTAATCTTACGAAGAAATGCGACGAGGGACTATCTGGACTTTGTCGCCCTGGCGGATCGCCTTGGCAAACAAGCGGCCCAAGTGGCGTTGTCCCTGGACGATTACTACTCGGACCAAATCGGCCCGGGTGGAGCGCGGGTAGCCACTCAGTTAGTCAAACAACTGGCGGAACCTGCTCCTTACGACCTTTCCGAGGTGGATCTAAAGTCCTATCGCCGGCTGCTTGCGAGGTGGCAGGACTGGGGCAACGTCGCGAAGCAGTGCCGGGGTATTGCAACTCAGATGCTCGGGCTTGTCAACCAGAAGGGTCCCCCGTGAGACTTGGGCGCCACCTGAAGGCGCCGATTCTGAATGAGCCCACTGAACTAGGCCTTGCCGGACTCGACGACTTGCTGGACCGGGGAGACCTTGATGACTGGGCGGGTCTGATTCGGGCCGTGAGCGCTGACCCTTGGGGCGCTCTTGCCGGGTCTGTCTTACTAATTTCCGGATCCCACCCTATGTACGGCACAAGCACTCTTTGGACTACCTGGATCGAAGGACTACGGCAAGATCAACCCCAGCATCCCGCAGGGCGCGACAGATCCAGATCAGCGCCTCAGCCGGCCGGCCTTGCAGAACTGCGCCGTTCGCGGGGCCTGCCGCAAGGCGTGATTGCCCAAAAGCTGGGCATATCGCAGTCCGATGTATCGAAGCTCGAGCGGCGGACCGATGCCCGCCTTTCCACTCTTAGCCGCTACGTAGAAGCAACCGGCGGCAGGCTGAGGATGATGGTCAGCTACGATGATCAAGAAGAAGTCGAGGTTGTTCTCCCCAACCATGGCCAATCCAATCCCTCGGCGACCAGCCTTAATGGGTCGGCCACCAAGAGGGTCGTTGGGACATAACCACAAGTTAACGCAGTCAGAGTTTAGTAGCCAATGATAAGGATTACCGACCGACCGACCACAATCAGCAAGAACGCCTCCGGGCACTGAGCACATCCCAAAGCCGTCCGACTATAGCAAGGCTAAACCTGCGGCAAACAAAGACGTCCATCCGAACCAGCCTTTACAGTCAGATCCCTTTTGGCGTACGGTCTGCGGGCTCAGCAGGGTTAGGCCCGTCCACACGCCGCACAACATGAGAGCTTCTTCACGTCGCCTTTAAACGACCGCGAAGGTTGGGATTGAAGCCGGGGGCCGAAGTCTTTATAGTCAGAGGCTCAGTTCGGTCCCGCGAAAAAAAGGGAGGTCATCATGCCCGATTCAAACGGCTCAAAGAATCCACAGGCTGAGGCTCTGGAAGCTTTTCGATCCCAGATGAGAGGGCCGGTAATCACTCCAGGTGATGAACAATACGATGCCGCCCGGGCAATCTACAACGCCATGATCGACAAACGGCCGGCGGTCGTAGCCAAATGCGCCGATGCCGGCGACGTTATGACGGCGCTTAGTTTTGGGCGGCAGCAGGGTCTTGAGGTGGGCGTTCAGGGCGGCGGGCACAGCGGCCCCGGCTTTGGGCTTGTAGAAGGCGGACTGACCATTGATTTGTCCCCCATGCGCTGGACCAGGGTCGACCCCGAGGCCCGTACGGCCGAGGTGGGCGGCGGAACCCTGATGGGAGATTTGGATCACACCGCTCATGCTTTTGGGTTGGCCACGCCGGCGGGTATTGTTTCGACCACCGGCATCGGGGGCCTTACTTTGGGGGGAGGCCACGGCTATCTCACCCGGAAGTACGGGCTGACCATCGACAACCTGATCGAAGCCGACGTGGTTTTAGCCGACGGCAGCTTCGTGAAAGCCAGCGAGTCGGAAAACGAAGATCTTTTCTGGGCGCTTAGGGGCGGCAGTGGCAACTTTGGGGTGGTGACCGCCTTCAAGTTTCGATTGCACCCGGTGAAGAACGTGGTGGCCGGAATCACGTTCTGGCCGATCGAGCAGACGCCAGAAGTGCTCCGGTGGTACCGCGACTTCATCCCGCAAGCGCCCGAGGATCTTTACGGATTTTTTGCGGTTCTGATGGTTCCCCCGGGGCCCCCGTTTCCCGAAGAGATTCACAACAAAAACATGTGCGGGGTCGTTTGGTGTTATTTAGGAGATCCGGCTAATCAGGACGAAGTGTTTGCTCCCGCCCAACAAGTCGGCCAGCCTGCCTTTCATTTTAGTGCTCCGATGCCTTACCCGGCTCTCCAGGCAATGTTTGATGAATTAATCCCCAAAGGCCTGCAGTGGTACTGGAAAGGGGCCTTTTTCGATCAAATCACCGACGGCGCAATCGACGCGCATCTCGATTTCGGCTCGCGGCTGCCCACCCCCTTGTCCACCATGCACCTTTATCCAATCAACGGGGCCGCCGGCCAGGTAGGCCCGGCGGACACCGCCTTCAGCTACCGGGATGCGGTGTGGTCGGGGGTAATCGGCGGCATTGACCCTGATCCTGCAAACGCGCAAAAGATCAAGGAATGGGCGCAGGGCTACTGGGAAGCTTTGCAGCCGCATTCGATGGGCGGGGGCTACGTGAACTTCATTTGGGACGAAGGACCGGACCGGGTCCGGGCGACCTACCGGGATAACTACGAGCGACTGGTCGAGGTCAAGAAGAAATACGACCCTGAAAACCTTTTCCATTCCAACCAAAACATAAAACCGGACGCCATAACTGGATAATTGCACAGGCGGTAGGACAGATCGCGACCTGAGCGCGATCAAGCCGGCAGGAGGGTAAGTGCTTTGCAATGCCGGGGACGAACTACGGCGAAATGGCGGCGATCCAGCGTAGCCAACTTCTTTTCTCCGAGCCTTTCACAAACCGCGACGATCGAAGCGTCGACGAATCCCAGCTGTAGGTCTGCATATTTGACTTCAATATCACCGGCACGGCGAAGGTCATTATCATCTATGTGCTCGAGGCGATAGGCGCCATCGACAACATCGGCAGCAAATTCGCTCCATGCCTTGGGTCCGGCAAGCTTGGCCATCCAATAATCGACCTCCACCAAGACCGGGTCCGCGATCACGAGGTCTTCGGTGGTCTGCTCTATTAGCTCCTTGCAGGATTCGTGGTCGGGATCGTTCGAATTCAGAAAGGCTACGATCGGCCCGGTGTCCAAGACTAGGGCCATCAGCTGCGAAAGGGCGTTTTTGCCGGGCCTTGCGGGTCCTGGTCCATACGTTCGCTTATTCCTTGGCCTCCCGCCGCAAAAAGAGCGCCGCGGGGCCGGGTGCGCTTCCTGACCTCAGCGGCCTTATCAGAAACTGCTTCGGAGAGGACCTTGGATAAAGAGACGCCCCGCCTTTTGGCTTCCCCGCTGAGAGCGCTCAGGTCGTCGGACGCCGCTGTGACTGTAGTGCGTCTAGTAGTAGCCATCGCATCTGATTCTACGACAGATGTAAGATCGCCCGGGTTCGCGTGGTCGGACCTCCCCCTCCGCCATTTCGCCCAACCCTTCGGATGGCTATTCATGCCCGCGGATATATTGTGAGCGCAATCGATCAGGAGGAGCGGTCATGAATCCGAACAAAGAACTGTGGGAGAAGGGCGACTTCACCGAGATCGCCGCGTTGATGCGTGATTCGGGGGAAGCAGTTGTTCAGTCTCTCGAGATCACTCCGCCGATGCGGGTCCTGGACCTTGGGTGCGGAGATGGCACGACGGCCGTCCCTCTTGCTCAACTGGGGGCTGAAGTCGTTGGGATCGACATCGCCCGAAACCTGGTTGAAGCCGGAAACAAACGTGCTGCGGAAATGGGCCTTACGAGTAAGTTGACATTCCAAGAGGGAGATGCGAGCGACTTGCAAGGGGTCGGCGACGATTCGTTCGACCTAACGCTCTCGGTATTCGGCGCCATGTTTGCTCCGAAACCCTTTGACGTCGCCAAGGAGATGGTCCGGGTCACCAAACC
>JBPCIX010000073.1:0-8997 GCA_051005875.1 Actinomycetota bacterium
ACGGGAGTTGAGCTCATCAATCCGTGGGAAGAGCGTTGACCGCCCGGGATTAGCCACCCCAGCCCTTTTTCCAAGCCCGCGGACGGATAGTCTGGAGGTCATGGGTCCTGCAAAGCCTGAGGGCGAAGCCCGAAAACAGATCGACGAGCAGCTGCTGGCCGCCGGCTGGATTCTCCAGGATCGAAGCGCCACCAACTTAACCGCAGGGCTTGGGGTCGCGGTACGCGAGTTTCCGACCGAGAGCGGTCCGGTCGACTATTTGCTGTTCGTGGATGGGGCGGCTGCCGGGGCCGTGGAGGCTAAGAAGCAGGGCTGGACCCTTACGGGGGTGGAGGTTCAGACCAAGCGATACAGCGAGGGGCTTGAGATGGGGCTGCCCGCCTACCGCCGCCCATTGCCTTTTCTGTATGAATCAACAGGAGTCGAAACATTCTTCACCAATCTTTTCGACCCAGATCCCCGGTCTCGTCAGATTTTCACGTTCCACCGCCCAGAAACCATGCAGCAATGGCTGGATGAGGCGGGTTACACCAAACAAGTACGCAGCCTGTCCATGGTGGCCGAGCCGTCAAGCGCCTACGAGGTTACTCCGACCCTGCGGGCCCGTCTGACAAAAATGCCCCCGCTTTCCACCGACGGCCTCTGGCCGGCGCAGGTAACCGCCATAACGAACCTCGAAAAGTCCTTCGCCGCCAATAAGCCGCGGGCTCTTATCCAAATGGCGACCGGATCCGGCAAGACCTTCACCGCCTGCAACTTCATCTACCGGCTGGTAAAGCACGGCCGAGCCCGCAGAGTCCTGTTCCTGGTCGACCGGGCCAACCTCGGCCGCCAGGCGAAGAAAGAGTTCGAGCAGTTCATCACTCCCGACGATGGTCGCAAATTCACCGAGCTGTATGTCCTTCAGCACCTGCAATCCAACGTCTTCGACCCGACGGCCAAGGTCGTTATCTCAACCATTCAGCGCCTTTACTCGATGCTTCAGGGCGATCCAGATTTGCCGGAGGAAGCCGACGAGGTCTCGGCCTTCGACTACGCGGCTCCGGGCGCCGCTCCGCTGCCGGTGGCCTACAACCCCAAGATCCCCATCGAGACCTTCGACGTAATCGTCACCGACGAATGTCACCGATCGATCTACAACTTGTGGCGTCAGGTCCTGGAGTACTTCGACGGGTTCCTGGTCGGCCTGACCGCCACCCCGTCCAAGCAGACCTTCGGCTTTTTCAATCAGAACCTGGTGATGGAATACGACCACGAGAAGGCCGTGGCCGACGGCGTGAACGTCACCTTCGACGTTTACGAGATCCGGACCGAGATCAGCGCCAAGGGCGGCACGGTCCCCGCCGAATTCTTCGTGGACAAACGCGACCGCTTGACCCGCGCCCGGCGTTGGGAAAAGCTCGACGAAGATTTCACCTACGGCGCCGAAACGCTGGATCGCGCCGTGGTGTCCGAAGACCAGATCCGGACAGTCATCCGGACTTTCCGCGACAAGCTGTTCACCGAAATCTTCCCCGGCCGGCATGAGGTTCCCAAAACGCTGATCTTTGCGAAGGACGATTCCCACGCCGAAGACATCGTGCGCATCGTTCGGGAAGAGTTTGGCAAGGGCAACGAATTCGCTCAAAAGATCACCTACAAAGCGACGGGAGGCAAAGCCGAGGATTTGATTGCATCCTTCCGCAACAGCTTCAACCCCCGCATCGCAGTGACCGTCGACATGATCGCCACCGGCACCGACGTCAAACCGCTTGAGATCGTGTTTTTCATGCGCGGCGTTCACAGCCGGACCTATTTTGAACAAATGAAGGGCCGCGGAGTTCGAGTGATCGGCGACGACGATCTGAAGTCCGTCACGCCCGACGCCCGGGCCAAAGACCGGTTTGTAATCGTTGACGCCGTCGGCATTTGCAAAGAAGACCTCGGCGACAGCCGGCCGCTGGAACGCAAACGCACGGTCTCGTTCGAGAAACTCCTGGAACAAGTCAGTTTCGGCAACCGGGACCCAGATCTTCTTTCATCCCTGGCAAGCCGCCTGGCGCGCCTCGACCGAAACCTGACCTCCGCCGACCGCACGATAGTGGAGGAAGCCGCCGGAGGCGCCGGCATGAATGATCTCACCGGCGCAATTGTGCGAGCCCTGGACCCCGACGAGCACGTGGCTGCAGCAAGGACGGCGACCGGCCAAGCCGATCCCCCACCGGAAGCGGTGGCGGAAGCGGCCGCCCGACTGTTGGAAGCGGCCGCGGCTCCGATCGCCCGCAATCCGGACCTGCGTAACAAGTTGATCGAGATTAAGAAGTCCTATGAGCAAACCATTGACACCACCAGCAAGGACAAAGTCCTTTGGGCTGGCCACTCGGCGGAAGCGACCGAGGCCGCCCGCAGCATCGTCACGTCGTTCGAAGAATTCATCCGGGACAACAAGGACGAGATCACCGCCCTGCAGATCATGTTCAGCCGTCCTTACCGCCAGCGGCTGACTTACGAGCAGGTCAAAGAACTTGCCGTCACCATCCAACGCCCGCCGCGGCAATGGACCCCGGACGTGCTGTGGCGGGCCTACGAACAACTCGACAAGACAAAGGTCAAAGGCTCCGGCCAGCGGGTGCTGACGGACTTGGTGTCACTCATTCGTTTCGCAATGCAAGAAGAAGACGAACTGGCGCCTTTCTCCGAGAAAGTAGGCGAACAATTCGAGAACTGGCTGGCCCAGCAAGAAAACAGCGGCCGCAAATTTACCGAAGAACAGCGCCGCTGGCTGGAAATGATCCGCGACCAAATAGCCAACAGCCTGACCATGGGCGTAGACGACTTCGACTACGTTCCGTTCAACGAATACGGGGGCCTAGGCAAAGCCACCCAACTCTTCGGCGCCGAACTGCCCCAACTCCTCGAAGAACTCAACGAGGCTCTCCCACTATGAGGGCAGTCAGATTCTCGACTTTGACTCTGGCAAACGGCGGGTCCCGCCCGGAGTGAACGCGGCCGATGGGTCTGTTCAGCAGGAGGACAACCACTGGGCTCGCATGCCAATTGCCGAGCTGTGCGAGGTGATTCAGGGTCAATCGCCGCCGGGTAGCACCTACAACACCGCAGGTGAAGGGCTGCCATTCTTTCAGGGCAAGGCGGAATTCGGTGACCTGTTTCCCACGGCCACTAAGTGGTGCACGGCTCCTAAGAAGATTGCCGAGCCCGGCGACGTTCTCATTTCGGTTAGGGCTCCGGTGGGGCCGACAAACCTCTGCCGCGAAAGGTCGGCCATTGGGCGGGGCCTCGCTGCTCTGCGGTCTCACGAGGGCATACCAAGCAAGTACGTTCTTTACGCGTTACGCGCCACACAAGAGGAATTGAGAGCCGGGGCCACTGGCTCTACGTTCGAAGCGATCAACGGTAGCCAGCTGCGGTCCCACGAAATTGCCTTGGCTCCGCTCGAGGACAGGGAAGTCATCGTGTCGGAGATCGAAAAGCAGTTCACGCGCCTCGACGCCGGAGTCGCCTCCCTGCGCCGCGTCCAGGCCAACCTAAAGCGCTACCGCGCCGCCGTCCTCCAAGCTGCCGTCACCGGCCGCCTAGTCCCCACTGAAGCCGCCCTCGCCCGCGGCGAGAACGGACCCGTAGTGTCCGCTGAGAACCTGCTTGGCAACGAAAATGTCCCAGAATCGGCTCTTCCCGCGAATGGAAGTCTGCCGGAAGGCTGGGTTGCGGCAAAGTTTGCAGAGGTGGCAGAGCGCGTTACGGTCGGCCATGTTGGTCCAATGAAGGACGAGTATCGGCCAACGGGGATGCCATTCCTGCGCTCGCAGAATGTACGAGAAAACAGATTCGACCCCGCAGGCCTTAAGTACATCGATGCCGCATTCCATCTGAAGCTCAAGAAATCTAGAATCCTTCCAGGCGACCTTCTAATCGTTCGATCAGGTTCCGTCGGTACAGCATGTGTGCTACCCGATAGCATCCAAGAGGCAAACTGCGCCGATCTTGTCGTCGTCCAGGGACTCTGGGGGATATTGCCGAAGTTTGCCGCCTACTACATGAACTCCGAAGCGAAAGCTGAGGTCAGGGCAGGCCAAGTTGGCGTCGCTTTGACTCACTTCAATACCAAATCGGTGGCGCGGCTCCAAGTGCCCGTCCCCCCGATGCGTGAGCAGACTCGCATCGTCGCGGCGGTTGAGCGACATCTCTCAATCATCGACGAACTCGAGCGTGAAGTTACCCGTGGATTGCGACGCGGCGCAAACCTCCGCCAGGCTGTACTAGGAACCGCCTTCACCGGCAGATTAGCCGGCGCCGGGAGCTAAGCAGTCAAAGGACGCCGCCGCCGAGAGCTTTTCTCGTTTCTGGAAGATGCCCTGCTGGGTGCCCTCTTAAGAAGCCAAGTTCTCGTTAACATTGGTCATCCCCTCGTTGCCGGAAAAGCCCTTTTGCAATTACCCAGCGGATGGCAACCGCTCATACGTTCCTGGTTGTCGCGCTCTGATTCGTGAATCTCTGGAGCTATCATTTTGAAGTGGACTGGAATCGAGCCCTGGTCGCGATAGCCAGCGTAGCCAGCGTTGTTGGAGTGGTTAGAGAGATCGCGCGATCGACGCGGAGGCACCGTCGAAGAGATTGGATCATTAAAGATCTCGATATTTTGAAGCTTCTACCAGATGCAAGTGAGGCCCGCCCTCGTCTTGAGGCCCACATCAACCGTGAAGTAATGCAATTAGTTGATGACGAGGAACAAAAACGCCGCGACCCCTTTGGGATTGTCCTTGCGGTGATTTTTATTGCTCTTGCGGCGTGGACAGCCTTCCTCGCCTACCAGGGGTCCCATGGGTGGCTCGTCGCTGCGGTACCTCTTGCATTATTGGGAGTTGTCGGCCTGGCACAAGATGCCGTTCCCCGAAAAAGAAACGAAAAGGGCCGACCGTTGGCATAGAGGACATCCGCAGGATCAGCCGATAGCCGGTTTCTTGTCGGTTCCGAGTAGTAGCGTACTTGGAGGGCAAAGGAGCTTAATCTAGGACTGGACGGACGCAGGTGGAAAATCTAAAGCTGACATCGTTTCCGGCCCGCCGGGGAGCCTATTCGGCGGAGCGCGCTTCGCAGCTTTCCGGGATACCCAAATCGACCGTTTACTATTGGGCGCGGGAGTCAAAGCTTGTAGTGCCCTCGGTTTCTCTGGAAAGATTGAAGCTCTGGTCCTACCAGGATCTCGTGCTACTGCGTTTTACAGCGTGGCTCCGAACGAAGGGCGTATCGGTCCCGGATGCGAGAAGAATGGCCGACGCCGTCAGGAATAACCCTTTCGACCTCAAGGTCAAAGCCGGTGGAAGGCGCGCCTGTATCCCCACCGAGGACCCGTTGGCCATTGTTGATTGGTTGAACAATCAAACCGCGTTGGCGGGTGAGGTAGCGAAGATGCTCCCTGAATTTCGTCTGCAGGCTTCCGAGGCCGACCAATTGGGCCGGAGAAAGCTTTGGGGGCCGAACCTGATTAGGCCCTCCGCACATACCCGGATAAATGCCGACGTCTTAGGCGGCGAGCCCTTTATCGTGGGATCGAGGATCCCGACAATCGTGCTCTACGCGCTAAAAGAGCGAAACCTCACCGACGAACGGATTGCCGAGCTTTATGAGGTGGACGATAAGGTTGCCGCGGAAGCAGTTTGGCTTGAGTCATCCCTGCGGGCGGGCAAGAAACTCCCGGTGGCGGCCTAAGTCCGTGGCTTAAATCGGAATTCCCGCCTTGGCGGCAGCTTCGAGGTAGCCGATAATGGCCTCTCTGGTCAGGTTTAGGGCATCCGTGCGAGTGTCCCCGAAGGTCGAGAGATTGCCCAATGCTGGCACATAGGTCACCCAGGCATCGTCATTCGTGGCCCGTTCCACCACAACTTTGAAACTGCGACTCGGCTGCGCTTGCATTTGATTCATCGTACTTCGTCCCCAGTCTGCGGACGCTAGTCCTGCAAACCCTTTCCTAAACGGCCGCCTCCAGCCAGGTACCTTGATTTGACCCTTGACCATTTCAGGGCCATTTCTGTCGGTGCCATGCTTTAGCATTCCTCCATGGCCTTTTCGAAGCCCCCGGTTGGAGCTGCGTTCACGTTTGACATTGGCGTGCGCGCCCTTGAGGCTCAGTCCCGTCGAGTTGATGCTATCGACACCAAGGCCGCAGTCGTGCTGGCGGTTGACGGCGTCCTCGCGGGATTCTTTTTGAACAGGCCAGTCGCTTCCCCCCATCCCCCAATCTGGCTTGCCCTTCTTGCCGGCACTGCACTTCTCGTGTCCGCAATCACCGCGGTACTGTCCCTATGGACCCGCAAATACTCGACAGCTCCCCAATTCGCAGCGATAACGCCCATGATGGACAACGAAGAAAGCTATCTAAAATGGCGCTTTCTGGGCAACATCGAAGAAGCAGAGGTCGCCAATGACGTCAAACTTAGGCGTAAGGTCCGATTCTTGACTTATGCACTTTCGTCCCTGCTGGTGGAGATTATCTTGATTGGGGGATACTTGATTGTGTCCCTGCTGAAGTGAGCGAACTGGAGGGCTTGAATGGCGGTTAGGCAAACAGATGAAGAGGACGCCGGGCTTTCGAACCTCTTTATGGCCCCGCCCGTGGAGGGCGGCACTGGATACGTGGAGAGCCTCGGCAGTTGGATAGATAATCTCATGGGAGACAGACGCATCCGGAAGGATGCTTCGGCCCGCGTTGCTGCGCACGTGGACGAGATCAACAGACAACATGGCCGGGGCGACTCGGGGAAACCCTTATCTTCGTCCTCTCCGCCAACTCAACCACCACCTCCGGTTCCCGGTGGGACTGGAACGGAAACGAAGGGCGGCAAGCCGGGCGAAACCCGCCCTAAGCCTTAAGCCTCTCCCTCATCTACCGCCGGCGGGGCAGTTAACATCAACTCTTGACCAACTCTTCCGGCGCGCTGGTTCAAAAGCTCTACAACTATTGCGGGGTGCTGCGCGACGACGGCATTTCTACGATTGAGTATGTCGAGCAGCTGACGCCGCTGCTTTTTTTGAAAATGGCTGACGAACAGACCCGGCCCCCATTCAAACGGCCGGCCATCGTTCCCGATGGTTACGACTGGCCTGCGCTGCTGAAACGCGACGGCGACGAACTCGAAAGCCACTACCGTCACACTCTGGAAGAACTGGGGCGCTCCAAGGGCCTGTTGGGCGTTATTTTTCGCAAGGCTCAAAACAAGATTCAGGACCCCGCGAAGCTTCGGCGGCTGATCGCCGACCTGATCGACCGCGAGCAATGGCTTTCGCTGGATACTGACGTCAAAGGCGACGCCTACGAGGGCCTGCTTGAAAAGGGCGCCGCCGATATCAAGACCGGCGCCGGGCAGTACTTCACCCCAAGGGCGCTGATCCGGGCGATGGTCGATGTTATGCGGCCTGAACCGGGAAGCAAGATATGCGACCCGGCCTGCGGCACCGGCGGGTTCTTTCTCATCGCTCACGACTACATCTCCAGGAAATACCAGCTCGACAAGGAACAGAAAAAGCACCTTAAGTTCGAAGCATTTCGCGGATGGGAAATCGTCGACGGGGCCGCCAGGCTTTGCGTGATGAACCTTTACCTGCACGGCATCGGGGGTGACGAGAGCCCAATCACCGTCGCCGACAGCTTGGCCGCAGACCCGGGGGATAAGTTCGAGATGGTGTTAACCAATCCCCCTTTCGGCAAGAAGTCCAGCGTTACGGTGGTGAACTCGGCCGGCGAGCAGGAACGGGAAAGCCTGGTGGTAGTGCGCGACGATTTCTGGGCTTCCACTTCGAACAAGCAGCTGAACTTCCTTCAGCACGTCAAGACTCTTCTGAAGATCAACGGGCGCGCCGCAATCGTAGTACCCGACAATGTGTTGTTTGAGGGCGGCGCCGGCGAAACTGTGCGGCGCAAACTGCTTCACGAGTGCGATGTCCATACGCTGCTTCGCCTGCCGACGGGAATCTTCTACGCCCAAGGGGTTAAAGCCAACGTGCTGTTCTTCGACCGCAAGGAAGCCAGCGAGACGCCCTGGACGAAACAGTTATGGATCTACGACCTGCGCACGAATATTCACTTCACGCTGCGAACGAATCCGCTGAGGCGCGAAGACCTGGACGATTTCGTCTCGTGCTACCGGCCGAGGAACCGACACACGCGGAAGGAGACTGACCGCTTCCACTGCTTCGAGTACGGCGACCTGGTCAAGCGGGATAAGGCAAGTCTGGACATATTCTGGCTCCGCGACGAAAGCCTGGAGGACTCAGCCAACCTGCCTCCACCGGATGAAATTGCGGCTGAGATTGTCGAGGGTCTTCAGGCCGCCCTGGAGCAGTTCTCGCTAATCGCCACCGACCTGTCAGGAAACGGAGCTCCCAGTTCGCAGGAGCCTTCGTAAGTGCCCGCTGACCTTTACACTGACATTTTGCCGCAAGCGCTGGGCTCAGACTTGCTGTCGACCCAGAACAGCGTTGTCAATGTCACGAGGGGTCGGTGACGCGTTAGCGCACCAGCCGGAGGGAGAGTCGGCCAGTTCCTCCCAGCGCGTTACGTAGTGCTCGAGGAAGACCTGGCCGACGAGTTCGCCTCGGCTCCGCACTCCTGTTTTATGGAAGATCGACTTTAGGTGGTCCTGGACGGTGTACGGCGAGACTCCCAAGCTCCGCGCCATTTGTTTGGTCTACGGTTCGCACATGACCAACTCGTCCGGCGCTCTCGTTCAAAAGCTCTACAACTATTGCGGGGTGCTGCGCGACGACGGCATTTCCACAATTGAGTATGTCGAGCAGCTGACGCCTCTGCTTTTTTTGAAGATGGCCGATGAACAGACCCGGCCACCCTTCAACCGTCCTCCCATCGTCCCGGACGGGCGGGGTTCAGGCAGAGGCCTTCTACTGGCGGGACCTGAAGCCTTACTTCTGTCTCCGGCTGCCGATGGACCTTTTCTCGCCGGTCGGGCCGGGGGCTTGCCTCGGCCGGGCGCGGCCTTCCGCTCG
>JBPCIX010000074.1:0-26574 GCA_051005875.1 Actinomycetota bacterium
GCCGCATCGAGGATGCGGTCAATGAAAAGGCAACCAGCATTATCGATTCGCTTGGGGCTGAAATCGGGATAGGCAAGGAATCTGCCGCGCGAGCTCTGGAATTTCAAAAATCCATCGAATCCGCCCAGGCCCAACTCGTGGACCGCCAAGCCCAACTCGGGGACCGGTTGCGAGAAAACCAAGAATGGGTTCGCGGCGATATTGCCGCTGCCACGGACGCCACCAAAGAAGCCACCAGTGCTGCCATGAATGAGATGGCGGAGGTGTTCGTGGGGGCTCTCAATCAGCTGAATGAATCGACGACCGCAGCCGTCAAGTACGTGTCAGAGTCAGGCACGCAGATCGAAGGTATTCGCAAGTCTCTTATTCGCTATCTCGCAGAGCGAGATCGCAGGTTGGAGCAAGTTCGAGACCGAGTCTTCGCAGACGTTATCGAAAAAATGGGTCAAAGCTTGGGCCGCCGAACTCGCCTAAAGCTCGGCAATGCTCTTAGCGAGGCTGAAGACTCCTGGGCAGGCGAGCAGAGCGGCGGGCTGCGACCGCTATCTCACGAAGCGCCGGATTCTTATGCGGAATTCGGCGGCGCCGGTGATTCAGGCGCCCCCAACTTTGACCAACTGCTGGCCCGCACCGGGCTGAGCGTGAGGCTTCCTGAGCCGGCACCTTCGCCAATTCGGGGCGTCTCCTCTAGTGAGTCGAGGCTCGATCCGGTTGTGGCTTGGAAGGACCAATCAAGCCGGGAAGACCAGACCGCATTTCTCGAATTACAATCCTCCCCAGAAGGCCTGGACGTCGAAGTGCCCAACGGGCCTTCTGACTCCGACCGGGAGGGACGGCCTGAAACTGAGATTGAGCAACCGAACCAGGAGCCCATCAGGCGGCCGCGGAGGCCTAAGCCTCTTCAACCAGTTTCTGAATCCAAGGGAACCTCTGCTCCAAAGCAACGATCTCAAACGGTAACCGGCCCAAAGAGTGCGGCGGCCAAAACCAAAAGTAGCCGCGCCTCGAAACCAAAACCCGCCTCGAAACCAAAACCAAGGGCAAAAGCCAAATCGGCCAAACGGTAGGAGGCTTTGGGAGAACGTGCAGCGTCCCGGCCAGTAGCAGCCCGCAAATAGAAATCGCCCGGCATGTGCCGGGCGATTTCTACGGCCAGTATTTACCTACCTAGACGGATCTCCGACCCGTCACCAACTGGTAGATCAACACAATCACTGCAATTACCAATAGGAGATGAATCAAGCCCCCGCCGATGGAGCCCAGCAATCCCAGTAACCAGAGCAGGAGCAAGACTCCAATAATGGTCCAAATCATCTTTTGTTTTCTCCAGTCTTTTGCTTAGCCGTTAAGCATTGGAAGGATGAATCGTGCAAGGAAGTAAAGGATGACGATAGTTATCGCCAAGATGAACGCGTACTTCACGAATGCATAACTAGTCAGCCCAGAGCTTACGGGGGCTGGCTCCTGAACTACTTCTTGCCTAACTGGCTCTTCTCTATAGACTGCCATGTCCTTGACCCTTTCTGGGCTCATTCTGCACAACTGCTTACTGCTGAGTGATACCCAACAATCGACTCGCCGAAACCTGAGCAAACTCTCAATTCGACGTTTTTATGAAGCACTCATCATAGAGAAGTAGATTCTCCCAGTCCGGTTAGGAGGATCAATTCGACGTTTTTATGAAGTACTCGTAGAGTAGATACTCGTGAGATATCGAGTTGACGAGTTGGCAGCCCGCTGTGGCCTTAGCGTTGACACTGTTCGCTTCTATCAGACCAACTCGATTCTGCCCCCACCCGAGCGGGTTGGCCGGGTCGCCTGGTACACCACCGAGCATCTTGAGCGCCTTCGCCGAGTACGCGATCTCAAGAAAAAGGGATTCACCCTCGCCTCGATTCGCAGGCTTCTGGACGGCGAGCTGGATAAAGCCGACGAAGCGTTGGTAGAGGCCCTGGCAGGACCTGCTCCCGGTGAAGGGGGGGACGAGCAAGAGGAGTTCTTGACTCTCGACGAGTTGGCTGATCGGATTGGAGTGTCGCCGGCTCTCGTGAAGGCAATTGAGCGCGAGAACCTCTTGGTCCCCCGGCTCAAAGGCGGAGAACCTATTTACACCACCGCTGACGCTTCGGCTGCATCGGCCGGCCTTGCTCTGCTTGAAAACGGCCTCCCATTAAGTGAACTGCTTAAGCTCGCCCGCCAATACGATCAAGCGGCCCGCCAGACTGCCGAGCAGGCGGTTGAGTTGTTCGATAAGTACGTAAGGGGACCAATTCGTGAGTCGGCTTCGTCGGACGATGAAGCCGCAGGGCAGTTGGTGGAGGCATTCCGCAAGCTCTTGCCGGCAACCGTAGCGTTGGTTGGGCATCACTTCAGAAGGGTGCTGATAGCAACCGCTCAGGCCCGCATCGAAAAGGTGGGCGCCGAGCCCGAAAAGAAGGCAGTCAGGAGCGAATCTCAAAAGCGACTGGAGCCCACATGGCCGATCTGAGGCCCGAGGATCCGATGCCCCGCGGCGAGGAGAAAGTAAAGGCCGTGAGATTGATGTTTGATTCGATCGCCCCTCGCTATGACCTGGTTAACGGGGTGATGACCTTTGGGATGGACACCGGCTGGAGAAGGCGCACCATCGAGGCTCTCATGCTTGCTCCCGGCTCGACGGTGCTCGACGTCGCCTGCGGCACCGGCGACCTTTGCCGGGAGATTCGGAAAGCCCGGTATAGGGCCATTGGCTTTGACATGTCGGCCGGCATGCTGGCGCAAACACGGACTAAGGCCCCGCTGGTTCTGGCCGACGCCCTCCGGCTCCCTGTTGGAGACGCTTCCGCAGATGGAGTTACCTGTGGCTTTGCTCTGCGCAATGTTGCGGACCTTGGCAGTCTCTTCGCTGAATTCGCACGCGTCCTCAGGCCGGGCGGCAGGGTTGCCTTGTTAGAGGTTGCCGAGCCACGCAGCGCACTTCCCAAGTTGGGTCACCGTTTTTACTTCCGCAGGATCGTCCCGCTGATTGGGGGTTTGCTTTCCAACGGCGCAGCCTATAGGTACTTGCCCCGATCAACTACCTATCTGCCGCCGTTGGCGGAGATGCTGGAGATGCTCTCCTCGGCCGGGTTCCAGGCAATAAACCGGAGGCCTTTGGGATTAGGAGCAGCTCAGCTGATAAGCGCTACTCGCCTTTGAGCCGCAGGCTTACCGCGAAAACTACGAGGCTGAGCGTTGTCCCACGTCTAACCAAGATGGTTCCGCCGGCGGGAGCAGCTGTTTGGATTACGCCCTCCACCAGCCTGGTGGGATTTGGCCAGGTATTGCGACTGGGTCCCTGCGGAGGCAGCGATCGCTTCGAGACATTGGCCGGGCGACTTCAGGAACTGTTCAGCGAGGCTCACATCACCGACGATGTGGACCTGCCCGGCTCGGGTCCGATGGCCTTTGGAAGTTTCACTTTCGATGAAAACGACGCCGACTCGGCGATGGTCATACCTGAATTGATTTACGGGGTAAGTGATGACGCTGCCTGGAAGACCGAGATGTCGATTGATCCGCCCGATTTCAACTCTACGGGTCGGGCGGGCAACCAATCTCGGTTGACCGCCGGCGACGATTCAAGCGTCCACTGGAACCGGATTTGCCTTGAGGCCCAGGACAAGCTCGCCGACGGTACGGTCGAGAAAGTTGTCCTCGCAAGAAAAGTGCTCAAGGAACTGCAGGGAGAACCAGACGAAGGTGAAATCGTTAGACATCTAGCCGATGCATACCCGGGCTGCTTCACTTTTGCTTTCGAGCGCATGGTGGGCGCCAGCCCGGAGCTGCTGGTCCGGAGATTAGGAGACATTGTTGAATCCATGCCCATAGCCGGGTCGGCCCCAAGAGGCGCCGACGCCGCCGACGATGATCTCATAGGTGCCGGTCTGATTGCGTCCGCCAAGAATCAAACGGAGCACGAGATCACAAAGCGCGATGTGGTCGACAAGCTCGCTCCGTTTTGTTCGCAAATGGAAGTGGAGGCGACGCCTTCGCTGCTCCTGTTGGCCAATGTGCAGCACCTGAGCACGAAAGTTCAGGGCAAACTAAACGGACATTACAGCGCCCTTCAGTTGGCGGGCGCCCTGCATCCAACCGCCGCGGTTTGTGGAATGCCAAATCGCGAAGCGATGGACTTCATTCGAATGGCGGAAGGCTTCGATAGGGGCCGCTACGCTGCTCCCGTGGGCTGGATGGACCATCGCGGAGACGGCGAATGGGCTCTGGCGCTTCGGTGCGCCGATATCGGTGATTCGTCGGCCGGCCTTTATGCCGGCGCCGGGATCGTCAGCGCTTCGGTCGCCGAAGCCGAATTCGAAGAAACGGAGATTAAGTTGAAAGCTATCCTTTCCGCTCTAAACAGGGGTGTCGCATAACCGGCTAGTGCCCTGCGCACTAAATCGCTTCTCCAACCAAGGCCCAGATCTTGCGATGAATCCCGGTGTTTTTGTGCCGGTCTGTCCTTGCTTCGATCACTTGAACACCACCCGCTTTTTGGGCCGCAGCCATGGCTGAGGGGAGGTGGGCAGGCTCCTGGACTAGGGCGTGCCCCAGGCCGTACACGTCGCACAGACGCGCCAGATCGATGTTGTGGGGAGTTCCGAATAACCGCTCAAAATTTTGGTCATCATCGGCTTGGGGTAAGAACGAGAAAATCCCGCCCCCGTTGTTATTGATAACAACGAAGGTTAGATCCACAGGATTGTTGCGTGCAAACAGCAGCCCGTTTTGGTCATGCAGGAAGGAAAGATCTCCGCATAGCGCGACGGCCGGTCCCCCTGAGGAAAGGGCGACTCCGAGAGCCGTCGAGACGAATCCGTCTATCCCGTTAACACCCCGGTTAGCCGAGATCTTTAATCCTTGCCTGGGGTGCATGAACCAGTCGAGGTCCCTGATGGGCATGCTCGACGAGACAAAAAGGTGGGCGTCATCAGGCAATAGTGCGGCCAGGTCACGTGCGATTGCAGGCTCGGTTAACTTGGTCTGCATATCGAGAAACTCGTCTATGGTTCGGCGGGCGGCCTCTCCCGCCCGGAGCCAGTGGGAGAGCCAGTCCCAATCTGCGTGCCCGCTGGCCAGGGTCCTCAGTTGCTCGCAAACCCCAGTCGGCTCGGCCTGCAGAAAACGCCCGGAGGCGCGGCGAGGATCTGACGCAAACGGTCCGTCGTCAATGCTCACCTGGGTAATTGCCGCGTCTAAGAATTCCATCAACGCGGCTGAGATTCCCAGGGAGCCAATTCTAAGAACGAAGTCAGGCCGGTGCTCCGAGCTAAAACCGGAGTCTCGCAAAATGGCGTCGTACGCCGAGATGGCGTCACCCCTGCGGGCCCCCGAGGTTGCCTCGGCAATAACGGGCCAACCGAGATGTTCGCAAAGTGCGTGGGCGGCCGGCCCGGCGGTCTCGGTCGTTCCTACAACGATAAGACCGCGTTTTGCATTTCCGATTTCACCGGCCAATCGATCCAATTCTTCCGGGGCTGCGGCTGCAGCAACTCTGCTTGGCTCACGCCAAGGCGCGTCGCCCGCCCGCCCATCGAGTGGGAACGGGAATCCTCCTTCGGTGGGCCGTGGCACGAGGGGATCTCGAAAAGCCAGGTTCAAGTGGACCGGCCCTTTTGGAGAATGAAGACAAGCGGCGAAAGCGTTGCAGGCAACCGACCTCCAGTACTCCACCGAGCCCGGCCGGGCCTCGGCTACGCCGACTTCGGCAAACCACCTGATGAATTGGCCGTAAAGCTTGATCTGGTCAATGGTCTGGCCTGCCCCCGTATCCCTTAGCTCCGGCGGCCGGTCCGCGGTCAGCACGAGCAGGCTTGCCTTCGAGTAGCTTGCTTCGATGATCGCCGGAAACAGGTTCGCGGTTGCCGTGCCCGACGTGGTGAGAATTGCCACGGGACGCCTCGATTCCTTCGCTATTCCGAGCGCAACAAAACCCGCGGAGCGCTCGTCGATTAAGACCCGGAGCCTTACTCCTGGATGCTCGGCGAGGGCCAGAGCCATAGGGGTAGAACGGGACCCGGGGGCCAAGCAAGCATCGGTAAGGCCGCACCGGACAAATTCATCGACCATAACCAGAGCCTCAGCCTGGCCGGCATTTTGGGCCTTCATCTAGTGAGTCCTGCAGAAACAGCCAGTGCCTTGTCCCAGCCCGGGACAAGGCCTGGGTCTTGTTCAAACTCCGCGATAACTTGGTGGTCAACCCCAGGTCGCCTTACGGAAACGTAACCGGCTTCCGGCAGGAGCGGATCCGATGAAACGTCACCTGCCAATATTCCGAGGGTCCCAAGCCCACATGGGAACCGAAGCTCCGGCAACGCCGCAGCCAAAGCAACGCCGGCGGAGATTCCGACAGAGGTTTCGATTAGCGAGGACACCACAGCCGGAAGACCGCTTACGCCGATGGCACGTACAGCTTCCCGCACACCGCCGTAGTTTTGGACCTTGACTACGAGGACATCGGCGGCTTCATGTTCGGCCACTCGGGCTGCTTGATCGGGAGTTGAAGCAATCTCGTCGGCTGCCAAGGCAACATCTACAAGCCGCCGCAGCTTGGCCATCTCCTCAATCGTGGCAACAGGCTGTTCCACAAATTCGAGCCCGTGGCGGCTGAGGATTTTGATCTTGAGGGCGGCTTCGTCGAGATTCCATGCTGCGTTGGCGTCGATGCTGATCTTGCCGTGGGGGCCCAGGGCGTGGCGAACTGCCTCGACACGCCCCTCATCGTCGCCTTCGGCAACCTTCACCTTTGCGCTTGAGCAACCGGACCCGATAACGAGCTTAAATGCTTCGTCCGGCGCGAGCGCCGGGACGGTGACGTGAACGGGGATTGCGTCCCTAAGAGGCGCCGGCCACGGCCGGCATGCCGACTCAAGTGCCGCCTCTAGACAAAGGTCCTCGCGGCCATCGGAATAGCCCGGGAAGGGGGAATATTCACCCCAGCCTTCAGGCCCCTTTATCAACACCCCTTCCCGCTGCGCAACCCCTCGGAAGGGGACCCTAAGGGGAATCCGAAAACCCATCACCTGAACGTGATGGTTGCTTTCGTCACGGTTGTAGAGGAATTGTCCGATCAAAGCATTTGCCCAACCCACAGGCCGGATGCCAGCAAGATCCCGAAAGCAAGGTCCAATTTTGAAGTCGCCACCAGCACCTTAATCAACCCGGGACCCACGGATGTTTCGACTCCGGCAACGGCAGGGCGAGCCAAAGGCACGGCGAGCAACGCTGCAAGAACCGGCCAGCCGCCGCCGACGGTGACTACTAGAGCCAATGAAACGAACGCCGCGACGATCAAGTTTATGAATAGTCTGATGGTCCGCTCTCGCCCCAGCTTAACCGCCAAGGTTGCCTTGCCTGCTTGCCCATCGGTATCAATGTCGCGCAAGTTGTTGACCACCAGCAGGGCCGTTGCCAACAGCCCTACGGGTATCGCAGCGGCCGCGGCTGCAAGGGAGAAGCTTTTGGTTTGAATGTAGGCCGAGCCGATCGTGGCGACAAGTCCAAAGAAAACAAACACGAATATTTCGCCCATAGCGGCCGACCCATAGGGCCGGGGCCCACCACTGTAGCTAAGCGCAGCCAGCACGCAGAACACTCCGACTACAGCAAGACGCAGATCTACTTTCACTGCGAGCGCCAACCCCGCAAGGCATGCGACCGACACCGCCAAAAATATTGCAAGCTTCATCCTGGAAGGGGAAATGAGACCAGACGCCGTGAGCCTTCTGGGTCCTTTTCGGTCGGGGGTATCGACTCCCTTGACGGCGTCGAAGTAATCGTTAGCAAAGTTAACCGCCACCTGAAGCGAGACCGAAACAATTAGAGCAGCGGCAAACCGCCATGCAATGAGTCTGCCCGATGCCGCGGTGCCCACGAGCACCGGAACCACCGAGGCCCCCAGGGTCTTGGGCCGGGCTGCTTCAACCCAAAGGGTAGCGCTCATCGCCTGCTGCTCACTACCCGCTGGCCCACTGAGCCACTAAGGGCGTCGAGGGAATTTGTTGAAGTCGGGCGGGCGTTTCTCCAAATAGGCGTCTCGGCCTTCCTGGGCCTCTTCGCTCATGTAATAGAGCATTGTTGCGTCGCCCGACAGCTGCTGAATGCCGGCCATGCCATCGACATCTGCGTTGAACGCCGATTTAAGCAGGCGCAGGGAAAGGGGGCTCATTTCAAGGATTCTCTGGGCCCAGTCAACAGTCGTGGATTCAAGTTCGGCCAGCGGGACCACCTCGTTGATGAGTCCCATCTCCAGAGCCTGTTGGGCGTCGTACTGACGGCAGAGAAACCAGATCTCACGAGCCTTCTTTTGCCCTACGGTGCGAGCAAGCAGCCCGGCGCCGTACCCGCCGTCGAACGAGCCCACTTTGGGTCCCGTTTGGCCGAACCGGGCGTTGTCCGCTGCAATCGTCAGATCGCAAACCAGGTGTAGAACCTGTCCGCCGCCAATCGCATAGCCTGCGACCATCGCAATTACGGGTTTGGGCAGCCTGCGGATTTGCACCTGGAGATCCAATACGTTCAATCTGGTAACGCCCTGATCGTCCTTATACCCGTCCTTACCGCGTACTCGCTGGTCACCGCCCGAGCAAAACGCTTTGTCGCCGGCGCCGGTAAGGATCACCACTCCGATTTCAGGATCCTCACGGGCCCGGCCAAGAGCTTGCGAAAGCTCGAAGATCGTTTTCGGACGGAACGCGTTTCGGACCTCAGGGCGATTGATTGTAATCTTGGCTATACCCTGAAAAGATTCGAAAATAATGTCCTGAAATTCGCCCTGGGCGACCCATTCAAAGTCGGTTTGAGGTTCCATAGAAACAACTCCTGAGTAATTACTCGTAAGGTTAGAGTACCTTATCTCCATGGGAACAATCGGTACGGGACCGAGGCCAAACGCTGGAGAAAGCCCCCTTGTCGCCCTAAGGCTCGAGAGCGGCTCGGCCTTTGCCCGCGAACTGCTCACAGCCTGGGAGAATGGCAGAGCGGTCCTGCCGATGGACCCGAAACTCCCCCAACCCGCAGTCAAGGCACTTCTTGATTTGTTGAAGCCCTCACTTCTCATCGATCAGGCAGGGCAGACCGCGCTCGAAGGCGGCGTTTGGGTGGGGTCCGACGTGGCTGTGGTCATGCCTACTTCCGGCACAACGGGGGGCAGGCCAAAAGCCGTTGAACTCACTCACTCGGCGCTGGGTGCCGCGGCCGTGGCGAGCCGTCTGAGACTCGGCCATTCTGCAGACGAACAATGGATGTGTTGCCTGCCGCTCACCCACATAGCCGGCCTGATGGTCCTGGTGCGAGCCAGAGAGGCTGGGAGTCTGCCCGTTATTCACGATCGTTTCGAAGTCGAGGCTGTAAGGACCGAAACCAGGACAACCCTGCTCTCGTTAGTGCCGACTGCTCTGGCCAAACTATTCAAGGCAGAAGTCGATCTTTCTCATTACTCAACCGTGCTGCTGGGCGGGGCGCCAATCCCCGGCGACCTTCTGGACGAATCGAGGCGCCGCGACGTAAGGGTGGTAACAAGCTACGGAATGACAGAGACAGCAGGAGGATGCGTTTACGATGGAATACCTCTCGACGGAGTAGAAATCGAGCTTGCCCGAGAGCAGATACTCATTCGCGGACCAGTCTTGTTCAGCCGGTACAGATTAGACGAAGACCTCACCGCGCACAGTCTGAAAAAGAGCTGGTTCCACACCGCCGACCGAGGCAAAGTGGACGAGAACGGCAAGCTGAGAGTGCTGGGCAGAATGGATGACCTGATAATCACAGGAGGAGAAAACGTCTCTCCCACCCAAGTAGAAGAAATCCTCGAACAGCACCCAGCAATAAGCGAAGCAGCAGTAACCGGCCTTCCGTCCAAAACCTGGGGTCAAAAAGTAGCAGCAGCAATAGTCCTAAACCCGGGCAAACAAATAACCCTCCAAGAAATAAGAACCCACGTATCATCCAAATCAAAAAAAACCCAAGCCCCAAAAACCCTAGCCATAGTAAAAGCAATCCCAAAAACCAAATCAGGAAAAATAAAAAGATCAGCCCTACCAGCCCTATTCTTAACCCCATGAAAACCAAGCGTTTCATGCCGGACCCCGGCAAGTAGCCGGCTCCCATGCACGAGGAAGAACGGCGCCTGCGGGATCTCGCGGTTGAACTTGCGAGACAGGCGGGGCAAATGCTTCTGTCAATGAAGCCCGGGGAGATCAGGTCGAAGACGTCGCCGACAGATCCGGCCACCGACGCCGACAGGGCCGCAGAGAAGCTCATTTTTGACCGACTGCGCGAAGCCAGACCCGACGACACAATCGTCGCTGAGGAGGGTGCCGCCAACACGGGCTCAAGCGGAGTCCAATGGATAGTTGATCCGCTGGATGGGACCGTGAACTACGTTTATGGCATTCCCCAATGGTGTGTGTCGATCGGCGTCGAAGGGGCCTATCGTTTTGGAGTCATCTACGACCCGAACCGTGATGAGATGTTCAGCGAGCCTGCCGACCTGACCCCCAGCTCTCAAACCGAATTGCCCAAAGCATTAATAGCTACGGGCTTTGGATACGCTGCCGAGGACCGGGCTCGTCAGGCTCAGGTGGCAGGCCGGGTCATCCCGAAAGTCAGAGACATCCGGCGAGCAGGAAGCTGCGCACTTGACCTGGCGTGGGTCGCCTCCGGTCGGCTCGACGGATATTGGGAGCAAGGAGTCAAGCGATGGGATACCAGCGCGGGGCTGGCATTGGTAGAACAAGCAGGAGGCTTCATCCTGTCGGAAGGCAACCTCACGATGGCGGCGGGTACCGAGGAGTTGCTTCAGAGCCTGAGAGAGGCGATCCGCTGATGGCCACGGGTAAGCCGGAGATTGCCGACCAGCTGCTTGAGCGCGGGGCGAAAGCGATCCGCAGCAGCCGCAGTGTGGACCTATGGAGACCCTCCGACGCCCGAGTCAATGCGGAAGAACTCCTGGGCGAGGTACTGGGTAAGCAAATCACCACCGACGATCTCGATTCGCAAATCACTCCAGCAAAGATCAAACGGTTTGATCAACTCGTGGCAAGGCGGGTTGCCGGCGAGCCGGTCGCGCTGATACTTGGCTACACGGAATTTCGCAAGCTCAAGCTGATCGTGCGTAAGGGCGTTTTTGTGCCGCGCAACACAAGCGAACTGATGGCTGAAAAAGCAATCGCGAGGCTTCGGTCCCGGCGAAATCCTGTTGCGGTCGACGTGGCTACCGGCACGGGGCCCGTTGCGTTGGCCATCGCCGATGGCGCCAAAAACGCCGAAGTTTACGGGCTGGATATTTGGCGGCCATCCCTGGTGGTCGCAAGGCAGAATGCTTCGCAGCTCGGCCTCAAAGTTCACTTTATCCTGAGCGACTTGCTGGCTAAACTTCCCAGGGCACTCGAGGGCAAGGTTGACGTGTTCACTTGCCATCCTCCTTACGTTGCCCGTTCGCAACTGAGAGGGCTACCAAAGGAAATCAAAGACTTTGAACCCAGGGTTTCCCTCTCGGACAATTCGGTGGACGGCCTCTCGCTTGTGCGACGCTTGGCCCAAGATTCACCTGGATGGCTGCGCCGGGGAGGGTGGCTCCTTTTCGAAATTAGTCCAGACCTATCCCGCCAAGTAGCGACAATCATGCGGCGCAGCGGCTTCGAGCGTGTCAAGAGCGAGCGAGACTCCCTAGGAGCGACCCGGGTTGTGTCGGGAAGATGGCCGTAGTGCCCTGACCACCAACCTTCGGCCGCGAGACTTAGCGCGCGAAGCCCTATATTCTCAGCCCAGGGAATATGGACTTCATCAGGCAGATTTAAAGTGAGTGTCATTCGGGAAAAATCGAGCACGCTGTTCGGCGTCATCCTTCCCCGCACCGTGGCCGGGCTCGCCATGTGGATCTTGCTCATTGGAATTGGGATGGCCGGATCCGGCGTCGCATTTTTTGCTTTTTACCAATACCGAACCACCGCCCTTGAGGGAAAGATCGACAAGTTCGCTCAGCAGTTTGACGCCGACGCCAAACGGCGAACAGACGAATTCACGGCTTTGGTAAAAGAATCGAAAGCTGAAATCGAAAAGGCTTCTCGTGGAATTACCAGGCAAACCAACGAGGTCGCCGCGTTATTGGGTAAAACGGCGCCATCGATCGCTTACGTGCTTGGGCAAGATCTGGCGGGGGTGCCCGCGACGGCCTCTGGGTTCATTGTTACCTCCACCGCTGATCAGACCTGGGTCATCACCAACTATCGCTTTGTGGCCGGCGCCGCCCAGAAGAAAGTTCCCGTAAGGATCCGCATCGGGGCCAACGAGCAAGACGGCCAAGTCTGGAGCTGGGATGAAGCCCGGGACCTAGCTCTGGTAATCATCAAGACCGGCAAGCTTCCCGTTCTCGAGTGGGCTACCGGGGATCCTCAGCTGGGATCCAAGGTCTGGGCGGCCGGGTCGTCGCCCGGCAAGTTGAAGGCGGCAGCGGCATCGGGATTCGTATTGGACAGCGCGCCCGACGGACTATTGGTAGATGCCGATGTTCCGGATTCAAGTTTGGGGGGGCCCGTCCTCAATCCCGACGGAAAAGTGCTCGGGGTCCTGACCTCTAACTACGCACCGGTCGGATACCCACCCGCCAAGGGCTGGGCGGTTCCAATACGTTTGAGCTGCGACAAGATCATTAAGTGCCCGGCAGCCGCAGCGCCGCCGCCGGCAGTGCCGCCGCCGGCAGTGCCGCCCGCAATCCCGTAGCGGAACAAACCGAAATGCACTACCCCAGGAAACCCGGTTCTGCCGGAGTCACGGTGGGGCTGGGTTGGGGCGACGGTGGGGGACTGTCCCCGCCAAAAAAGTCACCGAGCAATCCTGATGAGTCTTCGGTCGGACTGGGGGTGACCTGGGGATCCGGGGCAAGTGTGGATCCCCCTTCATCCGGAATTTCAGTGGGAGAAGGTTTGGGGCTGGGCGATGGGCCCATCTTTTCCGGCAAGCCGAATCCGTCTTCAGAGCTTGACTGGCCGGGCACTTCAAATTCACTCGGAGGTATTCCGGCTAATGCAATTCGCATGTAGGCAGCCCACATCTGGGCAGGAATAGTCCCACCGGTTACGTTAGCGACGCCGCGGACCAGTTTCATCGGGATGGTTGCCTTTGGATAGCCCATCCAAATCGCCGTTGACAGGTCCGGTGTATAACCGACGAACCAGGCGTTGTTGTGGCTCTGCGAAGTACCCGTCTTGCCGGCCGACGGGCGGTCAATCTCCGCCCTTTGGGCAGTGCCGCTTTTTACAACTTCACTAAGGATTTTGGAGGCCTCGTAAGCGACGCCGGGATCGATGGCGCGGACCCCCTCGGCCGGACCCTCCTGCAAAACTGATCCTTCGCGGTCGACTATTTTCGAAATGAAAGTGGGCTTGCGGTAAATCCCGCCGGCGGCGAGAGTCGCGTATCCAGATGCCATTTCAAATGCGGTGACACCCCGGGTAAAGCCTCCGATCGAGATGGCCAGGTTGCGCTCATCGAGCTTTAGCGATTCCGATGAGATGCCCATTCTTTTGGCGACATCGACAATTTTGGCGACCCCGACCTTTTGGGCCAACTGCGCATAGACAGTGTTAACCGACTTGATGGTGGCCTCGGCGATGCTAAGCGATCCGTACCCATTGGAGCCAAAGTTGTGTACACATTGGCAGGCATTTCCCCACCCCTTAATTGGAAGAACTCCCGGCGCCCGAAACTTAAGATCGGGCGAAATACCTTCTTCTAGAGCCGCCGCCAACACGAAAGTCTTGAACGAAGAACCCGGCGAACGACGACCCTGGAGGGCGAGATTGAATTTTTCCTGGTCTCCGTACTCGCGCCCACCTACCACGGCCTTCACGTATCCGGTTTTTGGCTCGATCGAAACCAACGACGCATGCGGGTCGGCCCCGTTGGGCAAAGTCTCACGCAGGGTCTTTTCTGCCGCATCCTGCATGCGCGGATCGACGGTCGTAAAAATTTTCAGACCGCCAGAAAACACTTTTGCCTCGCCGTAGCGCGGGTCGGCTAAGAGCTGTCGGAGCACGGAATCCACGAACCACGGGTAACGAAAAGTTTCTTGTTTAAGCGGTGCCAAGGCAGGCTTTTCGGCCAGGGCCGCTTGGGCCCGGGCGGTATCTAGGAATCGCAGCTTCGCCATCCTTTGGATGACAAATTTCCTTCTTATCTCCGCCGTACCCGGGTCGAAGTACGGAGAAAAGCGCCCCGGCGAAGGAATGATCCCGACCAGCTGCGCGGCTTCAGAGACGGTCAGATCATTTGCCGGTTTACTGAAATAGGTCTTGGCCGCGGCCTGGACTCCGTAGGCGCCCTTGCCGAGATAAACGGTGTTTAGATAGTCCACCAAAATCTTTTCCTTCGAATAAGTCCTTTCAAGCTGGCCCGCAACGAGGGCCTCTCGGACCTTCCGGAAGACGGTTCGTTGCGGAGAGTTGAGATAGGCGTTTTTCACATACTGTTGAGTAATCGTGGAACCGCCCTGTACGGTCGCGCGCGCCCTCACGTCGGCCCAAGCCGCCCGGCTGATTGCTTTTAGATCCACCCCTGAATGCTGGTAGAAACGCTCGTCCTCGGAGGCTATTGCCGCCTGCTTCAGCCAAAGTGGAATTTCGTGTGCCGGTATTAGCTCCCGATTGTGCTCTGCATGGAAGCTGGCGATTAGTTCCCCGTCGGCGGCGTAGACCCTGCTGGTTTGAGCCAGGGCGCCGGCCGTCCTGCTCGGCACGCTCGCCGGTAACGGAACGTAGTAGAACACCGCAACTGCCGCCGCCGCGGCCCCAAGCGGGGCAACTACTCCCAGTATGAGAAAAGCTTTAGCAAAGTCCCGTGGCCGATGCCGGATTTGACCAAAATCCTTGAGCAAACCCATCGCACAAGTTTACCGCTAGGGGTTCGGCTACACTCAAAAACCGGATGACCACCGATTCCTCCCAACTTCGAAGCCTGCCTCAGGTGGATAGGCTCAGCAACGCTCTGCCTGCCGAAATAGCCGCGCCCGTGCGGGTCCTTGCAGCTAGACATGTGATCGCCCAGGCAACAGGACAAATCCTAGCCGGCGACGATCCGCCTTCTTTCGATGATCTGGTCGAGCGGTCCAACCTGGCCATCAGGACCGGCATGAGGAGGCTGCTCGGCCGAGTAATCAACGCTACGGGCGTGCTCTTGCACACCAACTTGGGCCGCGCGCCGCTGAGCAGCGCCGCGCTCGAAGCCGCCGCTGAAGTTGGAAGCGGATACTCGAATCTTGAGTACGACCTCGAGGCGTCGAGTCGTGGCAGCCGCTACAGCCATGCAATGGAACTGCTGAGGGCCGTGACGGGGGCTGAATGCGCCCTTGTCGTCAACAACAATGCTGCTGCGGTCGTGCTTGCCCTTCGAACTTTGGCCCAGGGTAGGGAAGTCATCGTGTCGCGGGGGGAACTTATCGAAATAGGCGGTGAGTTTCGGCTGCCGGACATCATGGCCGAATCCGGCGCAATCATGAGGGAAGTCGGGACCACCAACAGAACCCATCTGAGCGACTACGAATCTGCAATCAATGAACAAACTGCGGCGATAGTCAAGATCCATCCTTCGAACTTTTCGGTCGTCGGATTCACAGCCTCGGTTGCCTCGGCCAAGCTCGCTTCCCTTTGCCGAGCACGCGGAATCATATTTATCCACGACTTGGGCAGCGGTCTCTTGCGTCATAGCATCGGCGGCACTCGGCCGGCCTGGCTGACACAGGAACCATCGGTGGAGCAGGCCCTTCAGGCAGGAACCGACCTGGTTACTTTCTCAAGCGACAAGCTTCTGGGGGGTCCCCAAGCGGGGATTGCGGTGGGCAAACAGGAGGTCATCGACCGGCTCCATTCCTCGCCGCTTCTTCGAGCCTTCAGAGTTGACAAAACCACGCTGGCAGCCCTGCAGTCAACCCTTTTGGCATACCTCGAAAACCGGGAGACATCGCTGCCTTTGTGGCAAATGGCTCTGTTAACCCCAGAAGACCTCGAGTTGAGATCCAAGTCTGTGGTCGATGCTTTAGGCGTTCGAGCCGGACCAGAGTCCGACATCGAGGTAGTGCGCGGAAATTCTGCAGCAGGCGGCGGATCTGCGCCGGGAGCTGAGATTCCCACGGCGCTAATAAAGATCTCTTGCAAGAACTTTAGCGGGGCACAGCTTTCAAAATCATTGGTCGAAAACGATCCGCCCATTATCGGGCGAGTGGAAGATGAAGCCCTGACCTTAGATCTGAGAACCGTCGCCGAACAAGACGATCAAGTCGTAGCCGGCGCTCTTCGGCGGATCCTCGCCTTTTGCATGTAGTCGGCACCGCAGGCCATGTTGACCATGGAAAGAGCACTCTGGTCCGGGCGCTCACCGGAATCGATCCGGATCGTCTTGAGGAAGAAAAGCGCCGGGGACTTACGATCGACCTGGGATTCGCCTGGCTAAAACTTGCCTCAGGACGCGAGGTTGGGATCGTCGATGTTCCCGGCCACGAGAGGTTTATCAAAAACATGCTCGCCGGAGTTGGGGCAATTAACGCCACGCTGTTCATAGTGGCGGCGAATGAAGGATGGCAGCCGCAATCCCAGGAGCACCTCGACATTTTGGATTTGCTGGGTGTTTCCGCTGCCCTGATCGCGCTTACAAAAATCGATGCCTTGGGCGAGGATCGCGCCGAGCAAATCGAGGTGGCCACTGATCAGATCAGAGCCAAGACTCGGGGCACCACGTTGGAATCAGCTCCGATTGTTCCCGTTTCCGGGGCTACGCGTGAGGGGCTGGAACATCTACGACAGGAGCTAGACGGCCTCCTGGATTCCACTCCCGCAGCTAAGGACTTCGGCCGGCCCCGGCTTTGGATCGACCGTGTCTTTACGATGAAGGGCTCGGGAACCATCGTTACCGGAACCTTGACCGGAGGATATTTGTCAAAAGGCCAGGAGGTGCAGATTTTGCCCGATCGCCAAATGGCAAGGATCCGGGGGATCCAGTCTCACCGCAAGGAAGCACCAGAGGTTGGCCCCGGCAACCGGGTGGCGTTGAATTTGAGCGGACTTGAGCAACAGGCGCTTCACCGCGGCGACGTTCTATGCCTGCCCAACACTTGGCGGACGACCGAAAATGTTGTCGCGGGCATCAAGTTCTTGAGCCACCTGGATCATCCCCCCAGCGAAAAGGGGGCGTTCAAACTGTACGCCGGCTCACTGGAACTCGATGCCACGATCCGTTTTCTTGAGGAACCAGCCGACGCTGGTGAGCAGACCCTGGCTCTTATTCGGCTGGACCGCCCCGCGGCCTTCGACTTCAGGGATCGCTTTATCTTGAGGGACTCGGGCAGGCGGCAGACCCTTGGCGGTGGCGCAATTTTGGAAACAGAGCCACCGGCAAAGGGTTCGCGCTCCAAGCTCCTTACCGGCGCCCGCGCCAGGGTGGCCGCCGGCGATCATTTGCAGTATTTGGCGTTGCTTGTCGAAGAAGAAGGTCACATGCGGATCACCGACATCCCGACTAGAACCGGACTAAGCGTGACCCAAGCAAAGAGTCTGTCATTGGTATGGCTTGCGGATTTCGCGGCTTCGCCAATCGCCATGAGCGCTTGGGAAGCAGTCATCGGTGCAAAGGTTAGGGCCTTTCACACCGAGCATCCTTTGGAACAGGGAATCCCACTTACGACCTTGCGGTCTGCATTAGACCTGCCGGCCAAACTGTTTCAGCAAGTCATCGATGAGCTGGGTCGGCGCAAAGTCCTAACGGTTGATTCGACTTCGGTTAGGTCCCCCGATTTTTCCCCCCAAGTTGAGAGTCCTGAAAAACGACAACTTCTGGAATTGATTCAGCGGGCCGGAGCATCGGTGCCTTCCGCAGCGGAACTCGGCGCCCAATTCGGTATGGAGCTGGTCAGGGCGCTTGCCAGGAATGGCGAGCTTGTTCAGGTGAGTGGTGATCTTTTTTACCCGGCCGAATGGATCCGCATGCTTAAGGCGAATGTGATCGAAATGGTAGAGAGCAACGGGGCCTTCACGGTCGCCCAGTTTCGAGACATGATCGGGACCAGCCGCAAGTACGCGGTCCCGGTCCTTGAATACCTGGATCGGACCAGCTTTACTCGGCGACAGGGGGACCTGAGGTCTCTGGGACCGGCAGGTTCGCCGGCTCCACCATCAGCATAAGACCCGATACCCCCTTGATCTCGACCAACGTTGTCTGAGCGATCGCTGCACCCAGGGTTCGCGCCTTCCACAAAGTCCCTCGCGCTACAACTTGGCCCTCCGGCGAAATGTCCGTCCGCGCTACACCAACGGTTCCGACAATGTCTTCGGCCCCGGACAGCGGCCGTGCCGACCGCGACCGGATCGCTGCGGGCATTACCCCGAAGAAGAATCCCAGGGTCGCTGCGAAGCCCAGGCCCATTGCCCACCACGGCAGTGCTAATGGGGCGGGATCGCCCGACAGGACCAGTAGGCTCCCACCAACAAGGCAACCAAGCCCTGCCCAGGTCTTAACGCCTAGTTGCGAGGCATGCAGATCTGCCGTCAGCATTCCGATAGCAAGGACCAGCGCAGCGACGGCGATCCAGTTCGCAGGCAAGATCGTAAGTCCGTAAAGGCCGAACCCAACAGCCAGGCCTCCGGAAAGGGCCGCCCCTCCGACTCCGGGATTATAAAGTTCGAAGATAAGAGCGAAGATCCCGATCAGCAGTAGGAGGAAGGCTGCCGGGGGCCGGATTGCCCCGTGCAGCAGGCGCTCGACCATCCCCATCTTGCGAAACTGCGGGACAAAGGGGCCGCGGGCCAACTGCGTCGGTTTGCCCAAGACTTCGACCTTTGTGCCCGACAGCCCATTCAACAATTCAGGCAGCGAGCTTGCGACGAAATCGACCACTCCGGCAACTAGCGCCTGTTCAGCAGACAAGCTTCCCACTGTAGAACCTGGGGCAGCAACCGCCACGTGAGCTGCTCGGACGATCGCGGCTGCGGCCGAATTCGCCTTTGAGGCTGCCGGTGAGGCTGCCGGCGCCACCCAGACAACTACCGGCACGCCGGCTCGTCGTATGGCTTCAACAATGGGCGCCGCAGAAACTCTTACCGACCCCGGACTGTCCAGGCGAACGACCAGAGCGGCGGCGTCGCGAATGCCGGACGCCTTAATTTGACGAATAAGAAAGCTCGAAGTGGGTGGATCCAGCAGGCCGGTCACCTCGGTGTAATCGATTGAGGGCGCTTGGGGCACAGCTTCGGCAACTTCCGGCGCAGCACCCCCAATCCCGGCCAGCATGAATGCGGCGACGGCTAGTGCCCCGCCAAACACCCCGAAGGTTGGTGGTCGGGGCACTAGAACGGAAGTGTCCTGTTGTGTCTCACGATTAGTCCATATAATCACGCAATGGCAACGATGCAGAAGGTCACCACTACCCAGTTGAAGGATCAGATCGCCCGCAACCTTTCCGAGTATCGGATAGCCGAGGGGGAAGGCTCCGTCGGCACGCTCGAAATATCGCTGCGTGCCACCGTCGCCCGCACTTTCAAGGCCCACTGGACCGGTTTCAGATTGGCTTATTCGCAACCCACAATCGTATTGCTCGCCTGGCTTCACGACGGGAGTTTTTGGTCCGAGGCCTACATTTCAACGGACCAGCCTTCCTATGTCCTGGCCTTCCGCAAGGATCCCCACAAAAATCGCGGGACCGGCGCAGAGCGGCCCGACGACAAGTTTGCGGCGCCCCAGTCGATCGAAACCGCAATTGCGCAGCGGAAGGTTTGGATCGAGGCGGGGTTGGTTCCCGACGAAGAAATAATCCGTTATGAAGATTTTGATGATCCGATGGAAGCGATCGAACAATTTTTCAATTACACAGCCTTTTATTGTCTGAGGGCCGTCAATGCTGAGTGGGACGCTTTTGGCTACCTCGCAGATCCTTCTACCGGGTGGGGTAAAGATGCGACGGCGACTGCCGCGCTACCCTTCGAGGCCTCGATCGAGGAGGGACTGAAACGATCAGACATACTCTGGCTGTCGCCGGATACTGCTCCGGACAAACCCATCCCCTGCTGGTTTGCTTATACCAAGGACAAGCGACTGTTCGTGCTTTCGGGTGAGCCGCAGCAGATCATTCCCGAAGCAAAAAAGGTGAGAGGCGCCCGCGTCGTAACTCGCCGCAAGGGCCGCGATGCCAAGATGGGCGAGTTCGATGCCCTGGTCCGTGTAATAACCGCCGACAACCCCGAAGAGTTCGGACAGATTGCGGAAATTCTCCTGGCTAAGCGGCAATCGGTCGTTGGAACCGCCGAGGAAAACATCGGCAGGTGGATGCGCGAAGGCGCAATTCTAGAGCTGACCCCCCAGCTTTAAAGTTTTCAACGAAATGCATATCCGGCGAATGGCGATGTCCGGGGCGTTGGCCGGGCTGGCTCTTGTCGCGCACGGGGTTAGCGAAGCCAAGCGCTATCGCCGCCGCGAATACGACATCCCTGTTCTGGCGCCCGGCGCCACACCGATTCGGATTCTGCTGGTGTCGGATCTTCATCTGGCGCCCGGCAACCGCAAGTTGGCCAAGTTTCTGGAAGGGCTGGGACACGAAACTTACGATCTCGTCTTTGCCACCGGAGACTTTTTGAGCGAGCCTGAATCGGTCGATCCTTGCGTGCGACTGTTAAACGGCCTTCACGGAAATGCGGGTCGATTCTTTGTACTGGGATCCTCCGACTACTTCGCACCCACCTTCAAGACCTACTTTGAATACTTCCTGAAGGTTCGCCGCCACGGTGTCCGGCGAAACCCCACCGATAGATTTCGCAGGGCCCTTGTCAATGACGGTTGGACAGACATGACCAACCGCAGCGTCGGCGCCGAATGCAACGGCACTTGGATCCAGGTTACGGGCCTGGACGACCCGTACCTTGGGTGGGACGATCGCTCTTTACTCGAGCGCGATCCTGATGCAGGCCTCGCCGTGTGTGCAGTCCACGATCCCGGACCGTACCTTGAAGCTATTCAAGCCGGTTACGACCTAGTGATTTCCGGACACACCCACGGCGGCCAAGTGAGACTTCCGTTTGTAGGCGCAGTTGTGACCAACTCGACATTGCCGACAGCGCTTGCCCGAGGCCTAGCAAGAATCGATCGGGCATCGGACGATGACTCGGCCGAAGGCGCCGGCTACCTGTTTGTCACGCCGGGTCTTGGAGTGTCGAAATTCGCGCCATTTCGTTTTCTTTGTCCTCCTGAGGCTTCAATCTTAAATCTCATTCCGCGAGGCGACTAGGCGCTAGGGCACTCAACTCAGTACTTCTCCCAGTGAATGACTTCGGCTGGAGGTTTTCGTCCCCTCGCGGCGGAGCCTTTAGGCTGGGTAGCGGCCGGCTTTCCGATGGTTACAACTCCGAGCGGCGTTACTTCCTCAGGAATCCCCAGTAGTTCCTTCAGGGGGGGTAAGGCGTTAACCTGAAACGCCAGAAATCCAGCAGCCAGCCCCTCGTTGACGGCGGCCAGCAGTAGGAGCATGAACGAAGCGCCGGCATCCCAATGCCACCATGGAACCGGCCATTTACCTTCGGCCCCCGGCGTCCCAGCTTTGTCGGGCTCGGCATACCGTTCTGAATAAATCGAAGGGCTGGTGCACAAAATTATGTGGACGGGAGCCTCCGAAATCCAGGGCTGGAAACCCCGCTCAGTATAAGAAGGCTGGCCACCGATCTCGCCGATTCTCTGCCTGGTCTTAGCGTCGGTAACGACGATAAATGATTGGCCCTGCGCGAAGCCGGCGCTGGGCGCTCTGCCGGCAACCGCCATTATTCGCTCAATCTGCTCCCGGGGAACCGATCCGGCGCCAGCATAATTCCGAACCATCCGCCGCCTATTGATGACTTTGTTAAACTCCAAGATCGGACTCCTCGTTCGTTTCTGCCTCAATCCAATCCAGATACCCGGCGCTGCCGCTCACTATTGGAATCACCGTGATTTCCGGCATCTCATAGGAATGCTGCTCACCAATGGCCCCAATGATGCGAGCCGCAAGGGCGGCCCGGCTCTTTATCAGACACATCCATTCCTTAGCGTTTTCAACTTCCCCCTTCCAGCGATAGGTACTGCTAATTGGGCCGACAACCTGCACGCAAGCCGCCAATCTGGCACCCACGAGATGCCCGGCCAGCGCCTGGGCATCATCCTCGGACTCGAAAGTAGTAGTAACTTGGACGAACTCACTATCCATAGGGCTGGCCCTTCGTAAGAGTTATACTAACTAGTATGACTCATAAGGTTGGTATGAAGGGCCAGGTCGTGATCCCTAAGGACATCCGCGAAAGCATCGGACTCCAACCCGGCGATCAGGTGGCGTTTTCTGTTGACAACGGAGGCGTCCGGCTGGAGCCGGTTCGCGGCTGGGAGTCCCTGAGGGGCAGATTCCGGGGCGTGCCCCTGACCGAAGATCTAGAGAAAGAACGAATCCGTGAAAGGCGCAGGTGAGCGAGTGTCTGGATTCGTGGGCGGTCCTGGAGTGGCTAAAGGACGCAGAGCCGGCCGCATCTCGCGTACAAAAAGCTCTCAAGAAGCGCCCGGTAATGAGCTGGGTCAACTTGGGCGAGGTCTTCTACATCGTGGCAAGGCGCGAAGGCGAGCCGGCCGCTGCTGAAGTGATCAGGGCTCTGACGCCCCAGCTGAGGCTGGATCTTCCGACAAGACAAAGGGTCCTCGAGGCAGCCAAGATTAAATCCGGTTTTACGGTCGCCTACGCTGATGCCTTCGCAATTGCAACCGCGACGGCCCACGACGCCATCCTGCTCACGGGCGACGACGAGATCCTCTCGGCCAATTCGGCCTGGCCGACCGAGGACATCCGTTGACGGGGGGCCTGCATCGCCACGCAGGCGCCACTCCCTAGCCCTAGCCCTGGCCCTGGCCCTTTGAATTACCTGCAGGAGTTGTTGGCCGACCGGGTTCCAATCCATATTCGGGACCGGGGACGAGCCTACTTCAAACAAGGCGCCGTCAGTATCGCTCAAGCTGACGAGGACCAGGTGAATGCCCACGTCGTTGGAACCCGCCGTTACTTGGTTCGTCTGGCCTTGAGGGACGAAACTCTTTTTGTCTCGTGCAGCTGCCCTTACTTCGACTCCGGAGTCTGCAAGCACATCTGGGCCACCATTCTGGCTTCAGAAGCGGGCGGCCATCTGGCCGACGTCCCGGGCGGGGCAGAGACTTCCAAAGGGACACCACCCCCGGCCCGAACCACCGTTCCCCGGCAATGGCCGGCCGATGACGAGGCAGATTGGGGCGACGATCTTGACGAGTACGATCCCATGTCCGCATCCCTTCACTCAGCCGAGCGTTGGGCCATGCAGCTGCGGTCGATTGCGAACTCTCAACATAGCCGCCCCGCCCGGCCTTTGGCCGAAGAGGCTGAGATTCTGTACCTGGTCAACGCTGCCGCGACGAGATCCGCCGGGCGCCTGGCAGTGGATGTTGTTCGCCGGGAGCGTCGCCGCGATGGTGAGTGGGGCAAACCTAAAACGCAACGGATCAATTCCAAGTTCATATCAACAGTGCCAGAGCAGGGCGATCGACAGATCCTAACCATGCTCCTGGGCGCCCAAGATCAGCGGGAAACCGCCTACGACCATTACTCCGGATACGGCGTTTCGGGTGTTTCATTAGGGGTGCCAGGTTCGATATCCGACTTGGTGGTTCCCCTTATCTGCGACACCGGGCGCGGCCGGCTGAGGCTCGATTCCACCGGGGGCGAAATGCCGATCCTGAAATTGGACCACGGACGCCCATGGGAAATATGCATCGAGGCTCACCTGGAGACGGGCGGGCTCAACTACGCAATTGACGGACGTTTACAGCGCGGCGACGAACGCATGCCGCTGCAACAACCTGCGGTTCTAATCGCGGGCGGTTTTGTGTTCGGCGAAGACGGCGTGGTCGGCGAGCTTGACGACGGCGGCGCATTCGGCTGGATCTCTTCGATTAGAGCCGGCGGTCCGCTGACGGTGCCGTCCGATCAAACCGATGAATTTCTTGCGCAGCTGTTAAAGCTCCCCACCCTACCCAGGGTGGACTTCCCGGCCGGGTTGCAATGGAAAGAACTTGCAGCAGCACCCCGCCCGCGCCTGCAAATCACTTCCCCGTCGCACGGGGGTTGGGTCCGGGATCCTCGCTTATCGGGAAGGCTCTCGTTCGCCTACGAGCAGGGCCACGTTTCGAGCGACGACCCTGCCAAGGGAGTGTTTCTGCCCGGAACAAAGGTCTATGTCCCGCGCGACCCGGAAGCCGAAAACGCCGCCGCCGCCACACTTGCCGAATTGGGCTGGCGCCCCAAACAGGGCGGTGGATACCAGTTGGCCCCCAGCCGACTTTCTAAAGTCGTCGCCCGGCTGATCGAAGCCGGCTGGCACGTGGAAGCCGAAGGTGTTATTTACCGCAGTCCGGGCGCTTGGAGTACCCATGTCGTATCAGGCATCGACTGGTTTGAGCTAAAGGCCAGTCTCGAGTATGGAGAAACAACGGCCGGGCTGCCGGAGCTTCTTGCAGCCGCCAAGCGGGGGGATGGCTTTGTAGTGTTGGGCGACGAGACCATGGGCCTACTGCCCGAGAAATGGCTGGAGCAGTACGGACTACTGGCCTCACTTGGAACACCAGACGGCCAAAGTCTGCGCTTCAAGCCAACCCAAGCTGGTTTGCTGGATGCCCTGATTGCCGCGCAACCCCAGGCGTCGGTGGATAAAGCTTTTGCGCGGGCGCGAAACCGGCTGCGGGACTTTGGCGGGGTGGCGCCCGTTCCCGCCCCGCCGGGCTTTGTCGGGGAGTTGCGCCCCTACCAAAAAGAAGGCCTGGGCTGGTTCAACTTTCTCGACGAATTTGGCTTTGGGGGCTGCTTGGCCGACGACATGGGCCTGGGTAAGACCGTTCAGGTTCTGGCCTTGCTGGAGTCAAGGAGGGCGGCCCGGGAATCCCAGGCGGCGGGCGCCGCGGGTCTGGCGTCGCTTGTTGTGGTTCCCAAGTCTTTGGTCTTCAACTGGATTCAGGAGGCCGACCGGTTCGCGCCCAAGCTAAAGATTCTCGACCACACCGGCCAGCGGCTGACGCCGGGCGAACATTTTGAGGAGTACGACGTAGTACTGACTACGTACGGCATCTTGCGACGTGACGCCGCCCACTTCAGCAGCCTGAAATTCGACTATTGCATTTTGGACGAGGCCCAGACGATTAAAAACGCCTCAACCTCGGCCGCCAAGGCGGCCAGGCTGCTTCGGGCCGATCACCGACTGGCGCTCAGCGGCACGCCCATCGAGAATCATCTCGGCGAGCTTTGGAGCCTGTTCGAGTTCCTGAATCCGGGCATGCTGGGAGCGGCGGGGGCTTTCAAAATGAACGCGAATCAGACCCAGGACGAAAATACTCGGCTTCTGCTTGCCAAGGCGCTGAGGCCGTTCATTCTCAGGCGAACTAAGGACCAGGTCGCCAAGGACCTTCCGCCCAAGACCGAGCAGACTTTGTTTTGTGAGCTAAAGGGCGCCCAACGCACGCACTACGACGAGCTGCGCGATCATTTTCGCCGGGACCTGCTCGGCCGGGTGGACCGCAATGGGATGGCTAAATCGAAGATGCTGGTTCTCGAGGCGCTGCTTCGATTGCGCCAAGCCGCCTGCCACCCGGGCCTAATTGACCATTCAAAGGCCGGGGATCCGAGCGCCAAGCTGGATCTGCTTATCCCGCAACTGGTGGAAGTCGCCGAAGAGGGACACAAGGCGCTCGTGTTTTCGCAATTCACGAAGCTGCTCGCGATAGTTCGCGGCCGGCTGGACCGCGAGGGCATCGTCTACGAGTATCTCGACGGCCGCACCCGAAACCGGCGGGAGCGGGTGGAGCGATTCCAGGGCGACCCGGATTGCCGGGTGTTTTTAATAAGCCTGAAGGCCGGAGGCCTGGGTCTCAACTTGACCTCGGCCGGGTATGTTTTTCTGCTTGACCCATGGTGGAACCCGGCCGTTGAGGCCCAGGCGATAGATCGCACGCACAGGATTGGTCAGACTCGACCAGTTTTTGCATACCGAATCATCGCCGCGGGGACCGTGGAGGAAAAAGTGCTGCAGCTTCAGGAAACCAAGCGTGCCCTGGCCGACTCAATTATCAACGCCGACAACAGCCTAATTCGCAACATGCAACGCGAGGACCTCGAACTACTGCTCTCCTGATCCAAAAGCGCCGATACAAGAAAAATTTGGCGTCGGGATGGCCGGATTCGAACCGACGACCTCCTCGTCCCGAACGAGGCACGCTACCAAGCTGCGCTACATCCCGGGGGTGAAGCATGTTCGGGAGCGGGGATGCTACCGAGCGGTCCGCGAAGTGGACAATCGACGGCCGGTCATGGCCTGGGCAGGGTCAGCGGACCTCGACCAGGGTGGCCTCCGGGCGACAGGCGAAACGAAACGGCGCGTAGATGCTGTGGCCGAGCCCGGGCGACACGTGCAGCCAGCGGCCCGCATACCGGCTTTCGCCTCGGATCTGGTCCAGCGGCAGGTCGCAGTTACCGACGACCGCACCGATCGGGGGGAA
>JBPCIX010000075.1:0-4931 GCA_051005875.1 Actinomycetota bacterium
GCCTTGTTTGATTCAATAATGGCGGGGGCCGCAGGTTACCTGCTGAAGGGGGTTCCGGCCAAGGATTTAGTTCGGTCGATTCGCGACGTAGGGCAAGGCCGTGCCCTGCTCGATCCAGCTGTTACTCACCAGGTGCCCGAGCGGATCCGCAATCCCATTGAGAATGAAAAAGACCCCAGGCTGTCTCGACTTTCTCCTACCGAGGAGCGAGTGCTCGACCTTGTCGCTGAGGGCCTAACCAACCGCCAAATCGGTGAACGCATCAACCTCTCGGATAAGACGATTAAAAACTATGTTTCTTCGATCTTGCAAAAGCTCCAGGTTGCCCGCAGATCCGAAGCCGCTTCTTACGTAACCCGCGTTCGGTCCTCAGGCACCCATCCCGAAGAGGCCTAGTGGGTTCCCGCGCAGCTAGGCCGCTCAACTAGGCTTCAAGCGGTGGCGGAACGATCGCGGATCTGGTCGGTCAGTTCAAGGTTGAGAAGCCTGCAAACTCGTCTGAACTCGGCCACGAACGCAGGAATCATGGCCCGGGCGGCCTGCCAGTCGCTCTCTCGCGCTAACTGTTCGATGTGAGCACACAGCCCGGCCAGTCGATTGGCGCCAATTGTTGCAGAGCTGCCTTTCAAACCATGAGCGGCTTCATTTGTCTGCTCGGCGTGTGACGTCGAAACGCCGGCGCTCACCTCGTCGACTTTTAGTTGAGCGCTCAGTAGGTAAAGCTCAGCCACTCGGCTGAATATGTCGTCCCCGGTATTCAAACCAAGTTCCCTTAAAGCATGGATCGCAGCCGGGTCGAGCGATTCGTCCGATTTGAACTTGTCGCAACCTTCATCGATCAAGCCGTAATTGAGCCCAGTCATGATCGTGCTTAAGCAGTGCCACAATTGACCCTTCTGAACGGGCTTAGAGAGGTATCCTCTGATGCCTGCCAGATGGGCGGCACGAGCCCAATTCAGCTGGGTTGCAGACGATGTCAAGACTAGATCTACTCCGGAAATCGTTGGGTCCGCTGCGACTACCAGGGCTACGTTTCCCCCGTCCATACTCGGCATCCTGCAATCCACAATTGCCGCGTCAAAAGGGCGCCCACGGGAGGCGGCTCTTAGGGCGCCGACAGCGCGCTCGCCATTCTGGACCGCCCGGGCCTCGGCGCCTAGCTCCGCCAGCATGGTGGTCAGCAGCAAGCGCGCGGTCTCATCGTCGTCAACCACAAGCACTTTTAGTCCCTGAAGACTCATCAGCCTCATCCATTCTTCGCGGAGTTCCCGTAGGTGTTGTGTCGGCCCGAGCAGGGGTCTTCTTGAGTCCTGAAAATCTCAGTCCATTCGGCACTGTTCCAGGTGCCATTTGCCACCGATAGAGAGGGCGAGAAAAAATAAAATGCACACTCTCTTCGAAGTTCTCCGAAACCTTCAGGTGGTCGTTTTCAGCGCGCTGGCCGTCACGGCGGTGCTTATGTGGCGTAAGGGCCTCGATATGGCCCTCAGACGAGTGGGGTTGGCAGAGCAGGAACGCAAGAATCTGGAAGCAATGCGCGACTTCGTTGCGATTGCGGCTCACGACCTGCGTACGCCGGTGACCGTGATATCGGGGTTTGCAAGCCTGCTCGCATCGCAGTGGGCGGAACTCAATGACACCGAAAGGTTGGAGATGGTGGGCAGCATCGAGCGGCAGAGTGGGCATCTGGCCAGACTGACAGAAGAATTGCTGATACTCGCCCGGCTGGAAATGGAAGAGGTTGTGGTCCACCCGTCAACCCTTGTGGTTAAACCGGCTATTGAACGTATCGTGAACGACCTGGCAGCCGAGTACTCTGCGGTGGCGGAGGTCAGAGTTGACCCCGGTCTGACGGTTTATGTGGATCCGGATCATTTCAACCGAATCGTCTCCAATTACCTGGGCAACGCCTATGTTTACGGTAAGCCGCCTTTTCGTATCGAGGCCTCGAGTGGGGACGGCAAAGTAACGATTTTTGTGAAAGACGAAGGCGATGGGGTTCCCACGGAGTTTGCGCGGTCTCTGTTTGCAAAGTTCGCTCGTGCCGATAAGAATATGAGCAAAGCCAGCCATGGGACCGGGTTGGGACTCTCAATAGTCAAGGGACTTGCCCAGGTTGCCGGCGGCCGGGTTTGGTACGAGCCCAACGGGCCCAGCGGTTCGGCTTTCGCGGTCCAGCTTCCCAAGGCGGCGGCGAAATGAGCGATCTCGAGCCCACCATGCACGCCCTTTTGGTGGAGGACGAACCCGATATGCGCATGCTGATTAAGGCGTATCTAAGGCGAGACCCGCGAATCCAAATTATGGGCGAAGCAGCTTCGGCGGACCAGGCGCTGGCGCTGGTCCGGGAGGACCCTCCAAGATTGATCATTCTTGACCATTCAATCGAGGGTGAAATCATGGGGTTGGCCGTCGCTCCACGATTAAGGGAGCTGGCACCGGACTCAAAGATCCTGTTTTTCACGGCTTTTAACATGGCCGGCGAGGCTCAGGCCGAGCCGGCAGTAGACGCTTATCTCTCTAAATCCGACATGCCCAAGCTGCTCCTGACCGTTCAGGAGCTTTTGGGCCTATTGCCCCTTCAATGTGAGATTTCACGTTAAGCAGACGTTCAGCCAGGCCGAAGTAATAATGAAAGAGAAAGGGAGACATGATGGATTCTAAGCCACCCATAGACCCAAAAGCCTTGCAGTCCATTCGGGACCTTGATGACGGGGTCGGCGAGGTGTTTCGGGAAATCGTGGAGCTGTTCTTGCGCGATGCACCTTCAAAAATCGTCAGAATGCGGCACGCGGTCGACAAGTCCGATCCGGGCGAGGTTGCCCAGGGCGCCCACAGTCTGAAGGGCAGCGCAGGCAATTTTGGCGCCCACCGTTTGGTTGAACTCTGCGCAGAGATGGAGCGCCTCGGCAGAGATGCCGTTATTGTTAATGCTGCCGACTTGCTTCGTGAGATTGAGGCGGAGTTAGAACGCGTATGCCGTGCATGCAGGGAAGAGATTATGAGCGAGGTTCCGCCCCAATAAGATGGCGAAGATTCTGGTTGTCGACGATGACGCAGCAACGGCCGAACTGGTCGCCGCCCAGCTTCGCCGTAGCGACCATCGAGTTCAAACGGCCGGTTCGGCGAGTGACGCACTGAAACTTCTGAGCGGAGGGGGGTCGCCCGACGTGGCAGTCCTCGACATCGGTTTGCCCGACATGGATGGGCGCGACCTGCTGGTTGCCCTGCGCGAGCTGCCAGGCCTCGACAAATTGCCGGGAATATTTTTGAGCGGCCATGTTGAGCAGGAAGAAGTTGAGGCGGGACGGGCGCTCGGGGCGAGGTACCTCACGAAGCCCTACGTACGATCGGCACTGCTCGAGGCCATTCGTTTGGCACTACTCGAAGCGGCCAGCCGGGAAGACGCGAACCAACCCGGGGCAGGCTGGTAGCAGCCGCAGCCTGAAGAGTAGCGATCGCAACTTATGCGGAATGCTACTCTTGAGACACGGCTGGTTCAGGATCGTCCTGGCCCGCGGCCGTAGGAAAATAAAGGGAGAATGAAGTACAGGCTCATTGCGATCGCAATTGCCGCTCAGCTACTAGCGGCCATGTCGGGTCTGCTTGCCCATTCCGCCGTCGGGCAACGCGCTTTGATTTGCCTCGGCCAAGGCAGCGACGCCCCCTCCCAGGGCGTCAACTGTGTGTTTGTTGTCAGTGGATCAAACGGGTCGGGAGGAAGCACAGGTGGCGGGGGTTCCGGTTCGACTGGTTCAGACTTGAGCGGCGGAAGCGTCGCAGGTGACGGTATCGGAGGGGCTGGAGGCCCAGGAGGAGCAGGTGGCCCTGGCGGAGGCACCGGAGGCGCAGGCGCCCCTGGTGCCTCCGCAGGCGGTTCGGGTGACCATGCAGGCTTCACTTCTAGCGGCAAGGGCGGCGGCGGCGATGGCGGCGCCGGAGGCCCTGGCGTTTGTGCCGGAGGGGCCAGCTCAAATGATCCCACGGGAGGGTGCAACGGAGGCGCCGGGGGCTCCGGAGGGCCGGGTGGTGCCGGTGCTGGCGGTGCCGCTAATGAGGCGCCCCCTCAACCAGGCCCAGCAGCCCAACCGGTAACCCCAGTGGCGCCCGCAGCAAACCTTGGAGACACGCTCGGGAGCCTTCTGGGTTAGGGGCAGGTTGCGGCAGAGGTCGCTAAGTGGGGCGCCCCGGAGCTTAGTCCCATTCCATTTCGGGATGACGGTTCCGCAAGCGCTTCGTCACGAGATGATAGATGTCGTCAATCATTCCGGTCAGGTTGTGGAGCAGGATACGCGAAAGCGAATACTGGGAACGGTTCTCACGAAAGCTAAGCGGAGAAACCCGGTCGATGTGAGCAGAGACGTGATCGCCGTCGATCAGGATGTGAAGGCTGTTTTTGGGAACGGTCTCGCGGAACGAAATCTTTCCCGGGTGATAAATGCGCCCCCAGCCGGTGTCCCTCCGGAATCGCCCGCTCGACTCCAGTTCGCGAATGTACCCGATTGGATCTTCGGTCAAAAAGCCGGAGAATCGGGGCTTTTTGTTGCTTCCCTTTGAAATCCCCTCGGCTATCACATCTATGTCCATACCGGAATCCGTGCTTGTAGGGTCGCTTCCCATTATGGGGACCCCGAGTGACGACGGGGTTTCACGCGCCTAGCCGGACCGTTAAATCTAGGCGTCGGGCACATGAACACCTGAACCTTTGGGTGTTCCGCGATAAATGGCAAAACAATATTATTGGTCATAGGAAATGTCCTTTTTGGTTGTTTGGGGGGTCTTAGTTTGCTGTGGATGTAGCGGCCCATGAGGTTTGGCCGCTTCTCATCCCAGCCAGGCTTGATGCTTTCCTTTTTGCCAGGCTCGTGGCCGGCAAACAAGTATTTACTTGAATTGCATCGGTGGCCAGTGTAACAGTTCTTTGGTCCTTA
>JBPCIX010000076.1:0-5299 GCA_051005875.1 Actinomycetota bacterium
AGCCCGGTACCTCCGTGGGTGCGGGTATTTGATGAGTCGGCTTGAGAAAACGAGTCAAACAGGCGCGGGACGAAATCAGGAGCGATACCAACCCCCGTGTCGGTCACTTCGAAGCGAACTATAAACTCGTGTGGGTTCGCCGCGGCGAGTCCGACCCTCACCACAACCTCTCCCGTTTCAGTGAACTTGATGGCATTGCCCACGAGATTTATGAGTACCTGCCGGAGCCGCCCGGGATCGCCTCTTACGGTAGTGGGCACTTCCGGGCGGACGATCGTGTTGAGCTCCAGCCCCTTGAAATTTGCTTGCGCCGCCAGGAGGTCTGCCGCCTCCTTGACCGCGGTCCGCAGGTCGAAGTCGAGAATCTTCAGCTTCAGTTTGCCCGCCTCGATTTTGGAGAAATCCAGAATGTCGTTGATGATAGTGAGGAGGGCCTCGCCCGAAAAGCGGACGGTCTCCGCGTATTCGCGTTGGTCTGGGTCGAGTTCGGTGTCGAGCAGCATCCCCGTCATCCCGATCACGCCGTTCATGGGGGTCCGGATTTCGTGGCTCATGGTTGTGAGAAACTCGGACTTCAAGCGGCTGGTCTCCAGCGCCTGGTCGCGCGCTGCTTCCAACGCCACCTCCAGAAGTTTTCGGTACTTGATGTCACGCGCGATGGTCGCAGCGCCGATGACGGCGCCGTTTTTGTCCCTGATGGGTGAGATCGTGAGTGATACCGGTACCACGGTGCCGTCCTTGCGAAGACGTTCGGTATCCAAGCGGTCGACCCGCTCACCCTTTTCGCTGCGAAGGAGAATCTCTTTGACCTCGCCGGGGCGGTCCGGCGGCACCAGCATCGAGATCGGTTTGCCGACGATCTCCTCGGCGGTATAGCCGTACAGCTTCTCCGCTCCGAGGTTCCAGGTGCGGATCGCTCCGTCGAGTTCATTGCTGTGGATAGCGTCGTCACTCGAATCTACGATCGTCGCCAAATGCGCTTGCATCTGTGCCGGGTCCATCTTTGTCACCAATCCGAACACCTCCCTTGGGATAGAAACTATTTCAGCCTCGGTCTCAGGGACCTGCCTGTAATTTTCACATTTTCCGAATTTTAAATCGGTCCCAATCTCATCGGCCTTGAGTCCAGTCTGGGAAATAGCGCGAGTACCGAGAGCCTCCAGGCGCTGCTCGGATTGGAGTCCCTCGCATCGCCTCGGAACTGGCGGGGCCGGCCCGAAAGGCCTTTCGGCTAAAGAAAGCCCCGGCCTTTGCCGACATTCAAAAGAAGAGCATTCCGATCCTCAAGAAGGGGGCTATGTGTGGATCCGGCAATGACTTCAACCCAAGCCAATTTTGCCCCGAAGGCGCTAGAAGCAGCCTTGCTTGTTAAGGGGCGGTACGACTGCCACCGGCTCATTAAAGGGGGGCCGGGAGTTGAGACCTACCTGGCCAGGGATCTGGAAAGATCCGGGCAGCCTGTTGTCGTCAAGCTCCTTCAAACGGACAAGGTGGCGCCGGCGGTGCGCGTCCGTTTGCAGCATGAGGCGTCGGTTCTGGCGCGCCTCGGCCACGGCTCATTCACCCCTCTGCTCGACTACGGGAGCGATTCAGATTTCGTTTACCTCGTCCAGCCTTTCCGGCCGGGACGCAACCTTGCCGAGCAAATTCTTGAGGGCCCCCTTTGCGCTGAAAGTACTTTATCGGTGGGCTGCGACCTTATGCAGGCGCTGCAAAATGCACATGAGCTCGGGATTCTGCACCGGGATGTAAAACCCAGCAACATCATCGTGGAAGGTCAGGATTCCATTGTTGGCGCGCACCTGGTGGACTTCGGGCTGGCTTTGACCGCCTCGCTGGACGCAACTCTGAGTGACCAGGCCGTGGGCACCGCTCGCTACATGGCGCCGGAGCAATCGGGGGTTGTCGATGCAACTGTAGACGAGAGAGCAGATCTTTATTCAGTGGGGGTGGTGCTTTACGAGTGTTTGGCCGGCCGGCTAGGCCGCGACAGTCCGCGGAGTGTCGAAGGGGCCGTCCTATCGCTCTGCGACCTTGTCAAGAAATATGGGGATGAGATCGATCGCCTTCATGTTGAGTTCGTCTCTACTTGCTCCGTCGCAATCGAGAGCGATAACCTTTGAGAGATATCCCTCCCGCCATTCAATTTCGAGTTCGTACGCGCGGTGGTAGTGAGCCTGCAGACAGAGACGCGGTTTGACTGCCTTGACCACAACGTCAAGGGCTTGTCGGTTCGCCTGTGTCTGAGGGTTCTCCTCGATAGGAAATGGCAGGACAACTGATGCAGGAGCGTCGTGAGCGACTAGCACGTCCACCTCTCCACCGGAAAGCGCTCGATCGATATCGCGTTGTGCAATGAATTCTTGCCGCCACCATGAAGCCCCGACGATTCGCCGTGGCTTGTCGATGGAGTAGGCACCGCCCATCGCGAGAAAATCCAAACCACTCCATCGCCAACGGAGGCCGCGCGGGAGATAGGTGATTCGCGGAGCTATTTCGAACGGAGCTTCAGCAGTAAGCGCGCCTATCCGGTCAAGTTCGTCGAAGTTCTCATGGTTGCCGTCGATGAAGAAGAGGGTTACATCAGCGTCTTCGAGTTCCTTGCTGACTGTTTCTAAGAATCGAGCGCCGCCGGGCGTGTGGGGCCAGTAGCCGAAGTCGCCCAATTGAAGGATCGTGGAGACGCCTGCTTCTACTGCCTTCTGGATTACGCGTTTGGTCCAAGCAAGATTTCCATGCAGATCGCCCACCGCGAAAATGCGAGTGACATCTTGATCAGTCACTCGGCCAGTTTGTTTCTACAGACTCGACTATGCCGCGGGCGTGGATGAGATCTGTCTTGATTTCTGCTTGACCAAACAAGGCCACCCCATATTCGGACTTGTTGCGATTTCTACGCATTCGCTGAAAGCTCGCCACGTCAGCTTTGAACTTCCCTTTGGAGAGTTCTATCTCGGCATAAGCAACGACGGCGACGTGGGCTCCCAGTTGTTTCTTGGTTGACCGATAGCCCGAGGCAAGCATGTGTGCTGCCACAGCCTTGCGGGCGGCGTCATATAAAAGGGAGTAGGAGCCGTTGGGATCGAGTCCTGCGATGGCCTTAGCTGCCTCAAGATGCTTCGTGGCATCGGCCAAGATGATCGCGGCAGCTTTCGGATCCTTCTTGACAGGTTCCAGACGGCCCTCGTTGAGAAGATCTTTGATTGTTGCGGTCATTTATCTTTCCCAGTGATCGGGACCAGCGGCCCTTCGCGTACCGTCTCTATGAAACCGCCTGTTCCCGTTTTCCATTCTGCTTCGCTGAGGATCGTTGGATTCACTGCGCTTCCAATCCTGGATTCGGCTTGACGACAGGCCTCGTAGATCATGTCGGGAACAGGATTGCCGATTATCAAGACGTCGATGTCTCCGGGGGCGGATCCTGATTCGCCGTGATACCGATGCGCCCATGAGCCGAAGATGTATGCGGTCTTGATTCCTTTGATATCTGCAATCGCTTCGGCCAGCACTGCTTGGGGGCCGAAAGACTTGAGAAGCATGCCGCTCAGCTCTGCGAAGTAGGGAAGATCGCGGTTGGCGCGAACGAGCCTGACATTGCCCACTCGGTCGGAGATGACCAAGCCTGCTTCGTCCAGCCGTTCGACTTCGCGATGAATGGTCGGCATGGGCGAGCCCGTCTTCCGGGTTAGGTCCGCCAGAGAAAGCGCCTTGTCTGGGTGCAGGTAGAGCTCGGCCAAGAGGCGGGCCTGAAGATCCGACCTAAATATAGGCAGGAGCGGGGGAGCCTTAGGTTTCATAAACTGAATATACATTCCGGTTATCGGAATATCAAGTACGATCTGGGTCGAGTACCTTTGGGGTTTCACACCGGAGGCGCTTATAGCGGGTGCATCAGGGTCCGCCCAATTTCTTGAGCGCTTTCCAGGATCCCTTCCGTGAATGAGGCTGCACCATGGAGCGCTTCTGCTCCTGGGCAACGAGTTGTACGAGCCGAGCACCGGCCGGCCCAGGTTAGCCGAGAGTACTTCCACCGATTTATCCCCCAGCCCCTCAAGGAATGCGTTAATGAGCGGGACCACGGCTGTTTGCTGGTTCTTACGCGCCGGGACGGCGGGCGAGGCCAGGACCAAATTTCAATAAGCCCGGGTGCTTATCGTGGGATTGGCCCAAGACGCTGACGCAAGTCTTTCAGGTCGGCAGCTGTCTCGTGCCAGACTCGATCATCGTTGATCTCGGAGAGGAGGCGGTGAGCTAGAAAATTTCGGTATCCCCAAAGAGAAGCCCAAGGGTCTAGGCCAAGATCATCATCAGACGCGTCGCAGTAGCGTTTCGCACATTCGCCGGCCACAATCCAAAGACGCTGAAAGGCGAGCCTTGTGGCAAAATTTGTGTCGTAATTCGCCTTCCCGGCTCCGAGCAGCCGCTCCAAGTGGGCCAGAACGCCGGCTAATTCGGCGAGGTGGGCCTCGCCTTCGGTCACAAAAGTTTGGTTTTGAGTGTCCCGGATGCAGGGCTGTCGTCCGTTATGACCCGGGGGGCGGCGCCGATGACCTTCTTTACGTCAGTTATGAAGCCTAGAACTTCCCGATAGGTTGGATCTTCGTCCACGTGAACAACTAGCGTTCCGTCGTTGGCTAGGCTCACGTCGCTCAAAGCATGACTCTTGGCCGCGGCCAGCACAGCCTGGCGGGCCTTACGCACCTGTTCGGCTGAAGCTTCTGGTTCTAGATCCGTAGCGGTTCGTTGCATGTTCCATAATTCTAGACCTCCCAAGGTTGGCCAGCATAGGATCCTAGTCAAAACGTGAGCAAAGGGTGCTCTAATCCGATTCAGCAGTCCGCAGAAAGTCCGCGGACGGCGGCCAAAAGGGGCATATTGAGGCATAGCTATGCGCGGTATAAAATCCGGGCATCAGGCACGAAATCCCGTGGGCACGCTCAAACGGCCCAGGGGCGATCTGCCCTTACAAGGCAGAAGTCGCTGGTTCCATCCCAGCGAGCAGGAACTGCGTCTGGCAGACGACGTCACCTCGGCCAGAATGAACATTCCATGGTTGACATCAAGGCATCAGCTACTTTAAGCTTTGATGTATGAGGACAACTTTGACCCTTGATGATGATGTAGCCGCACTTTTAGAGCGAGTTCGCAAGCGGGAAAAGTCGAATCTAAAAAAGGTCGTAAATGAGGCCCTGCGCCGGGGGCTGGCGAGCGTAGATACCCCGCAACCTACAAAACCGTTTAAGACGAACACGGTAAGACTCGGGGGGGCGCTGATTGGGAACTTGGACAATGTCGCCGA
>JBPCIX010000077.1:0-114169 GCA_051005875.1 Actinomycetota bacterium
CGAGCGGAAGGCCGCGCCCGGCCGAGGCAAGCCCCCGGCCCGACCGGCGAGAAAAGGTCCATCGGCAGCCGGAGACAGAAGTAAGGCTTCAGGTCCCGCCAGTAGAAGGCCTCTGCCTGAACCCCGCGGCAGACCTCAGCCCCCAACAGGGCCAACTCGCAAAGGACCGTCGTCCAAAGATACGTCCCGGACCGGGCCCAAGGGGATCGGCGCGACAGGATCTAGATCAGCCGGAGCAGGCCGACGTCGGCCCGATGAGACTCAATCGCGGCCCTCACCATCGGGGCAGCCTTTCGCTGGAGCCCCTAAGCCCACCGCAAGGACAGGTGTGCCCCGGCCCGCAGCCCCCAACAGGGGAGCAGCGCCATCACGAGATGAGCGGCGGGCCCAGGACGAACGCGCCCGGGCCAATCGAGCTATGGGCCCTCGCGGCAGGCCATCCGGGCCGGTTCGCCAGCCTCGGGCGCCGGGGTCCCGGCCCGCGGGCCGTAGACCCGAACCGCTTTCTCGGCCCGCAGATGCAACTGCGCCCCGGCGTGACTCTCGGCCGTCCGGGCCAACCGAAACCCGAGGGGGCCAATCTCCCCGCAAGTCGGGACCTCCTAAATTGCCGCCTGAGTGGATGCGCGAACTTCGTTCCACAGCCAAGGATGAACAGGCCGACGATGCAATTGATGCCGTATTCGAGTCTCTTCAGGCTTTCGAATTGGACGACTTCGAACTAGCAGCTGAGCAAGCCGAGAAGGCAAAGAGCCTTGCAAGCCGTTCCGGACAGGTGCGGGAATTGCTGGGGCTGACCTACTATCACCTCGAGCGCTGGCAGGAATGCTCTCGCGAGCTGCTTACCTTTAAGCGGCTGACGAATTCAGTGGATGAAAACCACGTGATCGCCGATTGTTATCGTGCTCTCGGCCGGCCGGAACGTGCCAAGGAAATGTGCAATGAAGTGTTGCGATCCCAGGTGACCCTCGAAACCTGGGCGGAGCTATGCATGGTCCGGGCCGGGGCTCATGCCGACCTCGGAGAATTTGATGAAGGCCTGGCCTCACTAGCGCGGGTCAAGCTCAAATCGGGGTCCATCGAAGACCTGCATCTCAAGCTCTGGTACGTGGAATCGGATCTGTTAGAAAAAGCCGGCAAAACCCAAGCGGCCCGTAAACTTTGGGAAAAAATAGCCGAGGCCGATCCTGACTTTTTTGACGTGGCAGAGCGTTTGAGCGCCAAGCCAAAATAGAGCGGCCCCTTTGGCGGCCGGACGGTCCGCCGTGTTTGTACGGCTCGGAGTAACTACTTTGTTAGGTCCCGCATTACAAAGCCCGTCCTTGGCTTGGGCCAAAATAGCGTGGTTTTCGGCGGCATTCGGTCGCCTGCTTCAGCCTTTTTGGCCACCAGGTCGATGGGGGCGGCCGCCAGAATAAAGGCTTCCGAGCCGGCATTAACTGTCGCCGCTATTTCCCCGGCGTCGTGTTCGTACGTTACCTCGGCGCCCAAAGGCTCAAGGATCTTGTCGTTCAAAAACGTCGTGTCGAGGTCGCCCTGAGCCGCCATTACCCAGCTTGCATCCTGGGCGGCGACCCCTATGTGTCCCGGCCCACGCTGCGTTACTTCGGCAACAAGCGCCGGTAGGTCACCTTCAAAGGGAGCAAGTTCAATGCCCTGACTCGCCGCCAGGGACATGAGGCTCTGTGTGTCCATCTCCGTCACGATCCTGTGAATCGGGGCCAAAAGGGGCGGAAAGTCGACCGGATCAACAATCAAAGCCAGGGTTTCGTCCCAAGGGCCCGGCCCCGATTCCTGTCGCATCAGTTCCCGGTAGGCGAGTGCGGTTTCATACCGATGATGCCCGTCGGCAATTACGAACGGAGTCTCGCCAGCGCCGGCAGCGACGTCCGCTACCTTGTCCGGCTGAAGCGCCCAGATCCTGTGCCTGACTCCGGCTTTGCTGACTTGGGCTAGAGGCGGCGCCTCCAGCGTCGATTCCATCAGCGCCCCGAAGCCATCCAACCTCGACGAGGCGAAAAACCACAGAGGCTCAAGATTTGCCTTCGTAGTCTTCATCAGTTCGAACCTGTCTTTGATCGGTCCCGGGATGGTGCGTTCGTGAGGGTGGATTCCCCCCGTTCCAAAGGGTTCCAGCGTCAGGGCCGCCAAAAGCCCAGCGGTTGTCCTCATTTCGGCCTCGACTTGATATTCCATGCTGTACGCATAAAACAATGCGTCGTCGTCTTTCACCAGGACCCCCGAGCCGAGCCACTGCCTGAGGCTCAGAGCAGCCTGGTCATATTTGGCTTGAGACTCGTTCGAGTAGTCGCCTCCCACGCTCACCCTGATGACGTTGTGGTCATCTGAGGTCCGCAACCCTTCGGCCTCGGTGGGCGAAATCACGTCATAGGGAGGGGCCGTCAGCTCATCGAAGTCGGCGTCCCACGGGTAATGGATGGCTTGAAAGGGTGCGATATTTGGCATCTCACGCTTATATCATGGGCTCGGCCCGGGGTGCGATAATGTCAGAGGCTGAGCGCTGAATGACCAGAAAGGCTGGAGGCGGCAACCGGTGGATGAACCAGATGTCTACGAACTACTGAGCGTTGGTCGTGACCTCATGAGGCGCGGCAAGAACTACGAAGCTGCTTTGGTTTTGGAAAGAGCGGTCGCCGTTGAGCCATCGAAGACTTCGATTCGCGAAGCCTTGGCCCGAGCTTTGTACAACAGCGGGCAAACGCGGCGCGCAGGCGAAGAGTTCGAGCAAGCCATGAACCTCGATCCGGCCGACGATTACGCTCATTTTGGACTGGGCCTTTGCAGAGCAAGGTTGGGCGATAAGACCCGGGCGGTGGGCCTTTTGAAAATTGCGATCGCAATGCGCCCCGATTCCGAGGACTACATTCACGCTCTTAACCGCTTGGCCGGTTGACCCCAGCCCTTTGACACTCATCGAGCGATACGCCGGATTCGCCGTTGATCTCGACGGGGTTGTTTGGCGCGGCGACGAAATGCTGGATGGCGGGCGCGACGGCTTAAGGGCGATCATAGAAGCGGCCAAGCCTCTGCTGCTGCTGACCAATAACGGCTCCTATAAGCCGGGGAAGGTCGTAGAGCGATTGGCCGGCGAGGGGCTGAAGATTAGCGAGGACCAGCTACTAACCTCGACGATTGTCGCCAAGACATGGATTACCGAACATGGCCTTGCGGGAAAGCCGGCTTTTGTTTTGGGACCGCGGGACATATCTTCCCAGCTGGAAGATCTGGTCGAACTTCTCCCGGTAGAAAGGTCGCAAGTGGCCGACATCGTGATCGTCGGCAGATACATCGATCTTTCGTATGAAGGCCTGGCCGCGGCCGCCAATTCAATTAGAGACGGAGCGGCCTTCGTTGCCTTAAACAACGATCCGATCATGCCGGTGGAGAACGGATTCGTGCCGGGCACGGGAGCTATTCTTGCGGCCGTGGTGGCGGCATCCGGCGGTGACCCGGTTGTCCTCGGCAAGCCCGAGGCCCCGATGATGGAAGCAGCTTCAAAGATACTTGGTCCCGATGGGATCCTGATGGCGGGGGACAGGTTGCAGTCGGATATCGCCGGCGCCCACCGCAACGGCTGGGATTCGGCTCTCGTGCTCTCCGGGGTAGCAGTCGATGAGCCGGACATGGACCCCCGGCCAACCTACGTACTTGAGTCTCTAGGCGATCTGATTAATCCAAGCGTAGCTGCGGTCCCGCCAACCCGCCCGATAAATATCTAAGCCAGAAGTTCCGGCCCCCTGTGGCGGCGCCGAAGGCCGCCAAACGCCAGGATCAGAATCGCTCCCGCGATGAAGCCCCCAACGTGAGCCATCCAGGCCACGCCGCCGCCCCCTGCTTGCTGGCTCCCGCCGGTTAGCAGCTGGAAGACAAACCAAATGCCAAGGAAGGCTGCGGCCGGAATTCTCATGAAGTGCAGGAAAATGAAGATGGGAACAACGGAAGTAACCCGGGCTCGTGGAAAAAGAACTATGTACGCGCCCAGTATCCCTGCAACTGCACCGCTTGCGCCAATAGTCGGGACGATGGAAGTTGGGTTTGTGTAAACGTGCGCAAGACCGGCGAGAACTCCCGTCAAGAGGTAAAAGACGATGAATCTCGCCTTCCCCAACGTGTCTTCAATGTTGTTGCCGAATACCCACAGAAACAACATGTTGCCGCCCAGGTGGAGGAACCCGCCGTGCAGAAACATTGAACTAAACAGTGAAAACATTATCGACTTCGACTGAAGAAAAACCCCGGCACACGCCGTTCCTTGGCCGGGGACCAGTTCCGGGATAGTTCCGGTCAGAGCGCGACCGGCCAGGACTTCAATCGGGACCACGCCCCACTTGTATAAAAATGCGAAAAGCCGGCAACTGTTTCCCGAGCCGAGCTGCGGCTCAAGAAAGAAAAAAATGATATTCAGCCCAATCAACGCGAGGACGACAACCGACCGGTTCTTCGTAGGGTTGTCGTCGCGAATCGGGATTAACGCATTGCCCGGAAACATTCCGGGAGCATACCCTCCATGCCTGGGGCGCTTGCCCTGCTTGACAGGATGCCGCCAGGCTGGCAGCCTTAAGTTATCTTCCCAATGATATATATCCCTCATGGGCACTAGGCTCGTTTTCGGCCCGAAGCTACTCCAATGGATCTCCGGAGCGATGGCCGTCGCGCTTGCTCTGAGCTTGCTCAATGTCTCGACTGCAACGGGCGCGGAGGTTTCTTCCATTCAAAAACAACTCGACGCTACAGCCGCAGATTACAGTCGCCTCGAGACCGAACTCGCCTTAACCCAGGCTAAACGCCAAAAGCTCGAGTCCGACCTGCGCAAGGCCGATGGGACTATTTCGAGCAAAGCAGTCCTCGTGCAGAAACGAGCGGGGTATTTGTACAAACACGGCGGGATCACCAGCTACATTGACCAATTGCTCATTGCTCCAAACATGGGCGCCTTCATGAGACGGCTGGTTTACCTCGAGAAGGCCGGCAACAAGGATTCGCAACTGGTTGAAGGACTACGGATAATACAATCAAGAGCGGGGGACCTGAGGGCGCAGCTTGACGCTACGGCAGCAACCCAACGCACGGTTGCTAAGGGCCTGAGGGCGAAGCAATCAGAATTGGAATCCCAATTAAAAGGCGTCCAGGGCAGCGCCAAGGTTAAGAGGTTCGGCCAATTCGTTTCATTCACGACTGCCATTAGCCCTTCGGCCTTCACCAACAGTTGGGGTGCTCGCCGGTCGGGCGGACGACGCCACAAGGGGACCGACGTGATGGCGCCGTGTGGAGCGCCGGTCAAAGCGGTTACTAACGGAACGCTCCAGAATATGCACTCGGGCGGCCTGGGTGGAACGGTCCTTTACCTACGAGCGACCGGAGGTGACGTTTTCTACTACGCCCACCTGCGTGGATACGCTCCCGGCATGCGTGACGGCGTCAGCGTGCGCGCCGGGCAACTGATCGCCTACAACGGCAGGACGGGCAACGCGAGAGGCGGGGCCTGCCACGTCCACTTCGAGTGGCATCCGGGCGGAGGGCGGCCCGTAAACCCGTATCCGTTGCTTGCGGCCGTTCGTTAACGATCTGCCCTGCATAGGCCAGCGCCCAAGAACCGCCTGCAAATGCTCCCATGCAGATAGGATCAAGTCATGAGTGAAATTGGTCCCGGTCTCGAGTTCGACGAACTGAGGCGCCTCCCTATCGATCAGCGTCCGCGCCCGGTGGAAGACTTGGTGGAAAAACTCGAGCAAGAGCTGGAACAAATGTCGAAGCAAAAAGCCCCGCAAGAGCCCGCCCCGCAAGAACCCTAGTGGGGCGCCGTTACGGTGGCTGAACGTCGTCGTAGATTGGACAGGGAACTAGTCGCCAGGGGCCTTTTCCAAGACGTTGACCAGGCTAAAGTTGCGATTGAGGAAAACCTGATCCTGGTTAACGGTGCGCCTGCCGGCGGCGTGGCCACCCTGGTCGGCAAAGGGTCTCCGATAACATTTCAGCCTTCCGGCCGGTTCGTGTCGAGGGGGGGCGACAAGTTGGCAGGAGCGCTTGACGACCTTGAAGTTGACGTGGCCGGAGCATCGTGCCTCGACGCCGGCGCCGGCTCAGGCGGCTTCACGGACTGCCTTCTACGCAATGGGGCTCACCAGGTTGTTGCTGTTGACGTTGGCTACGGTCAGTTTGACTGGCGCCTCAGGACCGATCGCAGAGTGACGCTCCTGGAACGCAGCAACATTCGCCGGTTCGATCCTGCAGCGCACGGGGGCCCGTACGATGTCGTGGTGACCGACCTCAGCTTTATCGGTCTCAGGCAGGTGACGGCCGAACTGGCGAACGCAACCGCGGTCACCGGTAGTCTCATCCTTATGGTAAAGCCCCAATTCGAGGCCCCCAGATCCCAGGTGGGACCCAAAGGCATTGTGCGCGACCCTCAAGTTTGGCTTAGCTGTATGGAGTCGGTCGTTGAATCGGTTAAAGCCAAGGGCCTGGTAACAGTAGGCGCCGCCGCATCGCAACTATTGGGCGCCGGTGGGAACCAGGAGTTTTTCATTCATGCCCGACGCGACGGGCTCGACAATTCCAACGCGATATCCGGCGCGGTGAGCCGGGCCGCTGGATCCAGGGTTAGGCAGTGATCGAACACTTAAGAGTCATTGGAGTCGTAGCTCATCCAACCATGCCCACGGCCTCCGCCGCCCAAGCGCGACTGGCAGAAATAGCGGCTCGCAGAGACATCGCCCTCGTCAGCCCTCCGGGGAACCAAAATGCAGGGAACCAAAATGCAGGGACCAAAGACGCAGGGGACAAAAACCCCGATCTTGTAATAGCCCTCGGCGGAGACGGAACTATTTTGCGGGCAGCGCAGGTAGCCGTTTCGTTTGGGGTTCCACTTATCGGAGCAAATCTCGGCAAGTTAGGGTTCCTTTCAACGGGCGATGCCGAGCACCTGGAACCAATGATTGACGCCCTGATCGCCGGCCGTTACCGAATCGAGCGCCGAATGATGCTCGAGGCAAGGGCCAGTCAGCCGGGAGAAAAGTTCGAACCCGTGGCGGCCCTGAACGAGGTGGTTCTCGAAAGAGGAACCCTGTCTCGTGTCGTTTCGATAAATGTCTCGGTAGGGGGTGAAGCAGTGGCCACCTACATCGCCGACGGGTTCATAGTCTCAACCCCCACCGGCTCAACAGCCTATTCGCTCTCTGCCGGAGGGCCCGTGGTAGAACCCGAAGTTCAAGCAATGATTTTGACGTCGGTCTCTGCGCACACACCTCTTTGGCGATCCATTGTGGTCGGGCCCAACCGGACGGTGACTCTTGAATGCCCGGATGATCGCGTGGCGTTTTCTGCAGATGGCCAGGCAGTCGAAATACTCGAGGCCGGTAATCGCCTCGACATCACCCCCCACGCCAGCTCGCTGCTGCTGGTTACCTTCGACGACATCGGCTTCTACGACAAATTGCGTTCAAGGTTTCGAATTGAGCCTGGCTTTCACCCCACACCCGCTGCGTCGCCTGCCGAGGGAAGCGTCTAATGCTTTTCAAGACCCGGGCAAGTACTGAAACTGAGATCGGGTCCATTCATGGGGTTGCGCGAGTTGGACTTAGGACCAAAGCTCTTATCGGCCGGCTGCAGCCCGGCGAGATAGCGATAATCGATCATCAAGACCTCGACCGAATTGCCGCTGAAGGATTGGTGGAGCGCAAGGTTAAAGCAGTTATCAACGCCGCCTCTTCGTCTAGCGGACAATACCCGAATCTGGGACCCCTGGTCCTAACCGCCGCCGGCATTCACCTGATCGATGACGCCGGCCGGTCTCTCCTTGCAAGAGTTCGGGACGGCGAAATGATTCTGCTCGAAGACGGCACGGTCTTCCAGGCGGGTGAGCCGATTGCAAAGGGTCGGGTAGTTACGGTCGAGCTTGCCGAGCAGCGATTGGATGAATGCAAACGAGGGATCTCATCGGCTCTCGAGAGCTTCGCAGAAAACACCCTTCAGTACATGGTCAACGAAAAAGAGTTTTTGCTCGACGCCGTCAAGCTTCCAGAAGTAAGGACCGATATTGCCGGCAGACACGTGTTGGTAGTTGTCCGCGGCTACGGTTACAAAGAAGATCTCATGTCGCTCAGCCGTGGTTATGTGCGAGACTTCCGGCCGGTCTTAATTGCGGTCGACGGCGGCGCCGACGCTTTGCTCGGCTTGAAACTTCGACCGGACATTATCATTGGTGATATGGACTCGGTCACTACCGAGGCCCTCAACTGCGGCGCGGAACTGGTGCTGCACGCTTTCCCGGGTGGAAAAGCCCCGGGGGCCGAGCGGCTCGATGCTTTGGGTCTAAAGTACGTGACATTTGAGGCGCCGGGAACGAGCGAAGATGTTGCTTTGTTGCTCGCTCACGAACGAGGCGCAGAACTGATTGTTGCCGTGGGAGCGAGAGTCAGCATGGTTGAGTTTATGGACAAAGGACGGAAAGGAATGGCTTCGACCTTCTTGGTTCGCTTGCGGGTTGGACCCAAACTCGTTGATGCAAAGGGCGTCAGTGAGCTGCACAGAAGCGCACCGAGGCGCCTTGAGCTTTTCGGGCTGGTCGCGGCGGCCCTGATCACAATGCTGATAGTCATCGGCATCTCGCAGCCTATGCATCTGGTGCTTGAAGCCATGGGTGACTGGCTAAAGGATGTCTGGTTCTCAGTCAACCAGGCCATTTGATGTTGGATGGCCGGCTAGATTCTAATGAGGCAGGGCCTTGATCAACTTCAGGTACCACGTAGTGACCTTGGTTGCTGTCTTCCTGGCCCTAGGTTTGGGAGTGCTATTCGGGGCCTCGTTCATAGACCAAAAAACAGTCACGGGATTGCAGAGGTCTCAGAAGAGTCTGGCCGAAACTAATAAGACGCGACGGAACCAGATTCTCAGCCTGCAAAAAGACTTGAACTCGCTGAAATCCTTCGCGTCGGTGAGCCGCGACTTACTCATTCAGGGCGTTCTGACGGACCGCCCCGTGGTTCTGGTTGCCTTTCAGTCGACGCCCGACCAACTGGTTGCTGCAACTGAGGAAACACTGGTGGGGGCGGGCGCCAAGCTTGAGGGCTCGATCGAGATTTCAGACGCCCTGGACCTGAGAACAGATGATCGCAGGCGGAAAATTGCATCCGACCTGGCCCTTCCTGCCGCCGATCCCAAGGGCCTAACCGACGACGTGGTGGCGGGACTTACCGATGCTTTATCAGGGCGGCAGCCGGGATTCATTCAAAAACTGGTCGATTCCGGGTTGGCTTCAACCGGGCAGCCATCCGGTGCCCAACCAAAACCGGCCGGCGAACTCGCGGAACCCGGCACCGCGGTGGTAATAGTTCCCCCCGGAGTCCGGGATGCAAGTCAAAAACTCCTGCTGCTTCCCCTGATCAAATCTCTTGCAGCGGCGCCGGTCTTAACTGCGTTAACCGAGCCCAATTCCACTCCTTCGGTTTTGATGCGAGCAGTCAGAGCTGAGGCAACCCTGAAGGTTGTAACGATTGACGGACTGGATGAACCCTTGGGTCAGGCGGGGTTAGCCTTGGGCCTAAAAGCAGCATTTGCGGGAACCTATGGCCACTACGGCGCCGGGAAAGGGGCCACAACGCTGCTGCCCCCCGCTCAAACCCTGCCCGCTTAGTGTCCTTAGGAGCGACGCACTAGAGCCGGTAGGAACGCCTTGAGGACGTGATATCCCTGCCGGCCTCGGTGGAGGAAACCCGACATTGTTCTGCCGGTGTGATCATGTGTCATCTCAACCGGAAGCTCAAGCAACCTAAAGCCTTTTCGCGCTGCCTTGGCGGTCAGCATTGCGTCGACGGCGAATCCCTCGCTTAAGGGCCGGCATGCCTCGAATACCTGCCGGTTAAGCGCCCTTTGTCCCGACATGGGCGCCACGCTTTCGAAGCCTGATACCGCCTTAATCAGCCAGGCTGCAGTCCCCTTAACCAAACCGAAGCCCCCTTGGCCTTCCGCCGAGGGCAGGATTCCTATGACCATGTCCGCCTTGCCCGCAGCCACCGGTGCGACGAGGGCAATTGCCGCTTTAGCGCTTGAGCCGGTATCGGCATCAACCATCAACAAGACTGCCTCGCCCGCCTCAGTCATGCCCTTTTCAAGGACTACGTGCTTTCCTCGATTGACGCTTTGTCGAAGGACTCTCGCCCCCGCAGTCTCGGCCAGGGCGGCGGTTTGGTCTGCCGAGCCGTCATCGACAACAATAACTTCGTCGACGCGGTCGTCGTCGGCGAGGGCCCTTACGGTCTCGCTAATCGTTGACTGATTGTTGTATGCGGGAACTATCGCGACGCAACGCATCCAGGGAGCCTATCCTGACGACGTGATCGACCCTACGATTGTTCTGTCCGTGTTCCTCGGCGTCGTTGGGCTATTTTCCGCCTGGATTGCTGGGGCTCGCTTACTCAAGAATTCTCCCGCCGGCCTGACCGTGGTGAATTATCGCGGGCGATCCGTGCCGGCAATCGGCGGCATCGTCTTAATTGCTGCCCTGGGGATCGCCTTTGCCTGCATGGTCCTGGCGGGGCCGTTGCCGCCCAAGGCATTTTCACCGGACCTTCGCCGGTCGCTTAGCGCCTGGCCTGAGGTCACTCTTGTTGTGTTCTTGACCGCTGCAGGCTTCTTTGCCCTCGGACTAATCGACGATCTTTCGGGCGGTGGTGGCGCCAAAGGGTTGAGAGGCCACTTAAAGGCTCTGGCTCGGCGACAGGTCACGGGCGGGATCGTCAAGTTGGCGGGTGGCTTGGCGCTGGCCTTTGCCGCTTCGGCCGGCTTGGAATCGGATTTGCTTCCCGCGATAGTGGATGCTGTTGTTGTCGCAGGGACTGCCAACCTCTTCAACCTCCTGGATGTGCGCCCGGGCCGGGCATGTAAGTTCTTCTTACTCGGTTGGACGCCGCTGGCCGTTGTGTCCATCATGGCCACAGGGGCATCCGCAGGGGCCGGGAGGGCGGGATCAGGCTACCTGGTGTCGTCTTCGGCGATTGTGGGCGCAGTAATGGCCTGGTTGCCCGGCGACCTTGGCGAATCGGCGATTCTTGGTGATTCGGGCTCAAATACAATCGGAGCGATCCTGGGAATGGGGCTTGTGTTGCTCCTCAGTTTGCCGGCTCGCCTCGGTGCTGTCGCAGTGATCCTGACCTTGTCCCTATTCTCAGAGGTCTATTCCTTTTCAGCAGGAATTCAGCGAATTGGACCCTTGCGTTGGCTGGACGGTCTCGGTCGAGTGGATCGTCCGCCCTCTCGCGTCTGATACGATCTATTTCCGTGGCCAAACATGTCTTTGTGACCGGCGGGGTTGTATCCAGCCTCGGTAAAGGATTGACCGCGGCTTCGCTCGGTCGCTTGCTGAAGTGCCGTGGGCTCAGAGTGACAATGCAAAAGCTGGATCCTTACATCAACGTGGATCCGGGGACCATGAGCCCTTTTCAGCACGGCGAGGTGTTTGTGACTGAAGACGGGGCCGAAACAGACCTCGATTTGGGCCACTACGAGCGCTTCATTGACGAAAACCTCTACCGGGAGTCCAACGTAACTACCGGGGCCATCTACCAGGCAGTCATCGCCAAGGAGCGGCGCGGCGACTACCTTGGCGACACAGTCCAGGTCATTCCCCATATCACCAACGAGATCAAAAACCGAATCCTCAAAGTCGGGCATTCGACCAAAGCCGACGTTGTTATCACTGAGGTAGGTGGGACCGTGGGCGACATCGAGAGCCTCCCGTTTCTCGAAGCCATTCGCCAGCTGCGGCTCGAGGTTGGGCGCGACAACGTCTGCTACGTTCATGTCACTCTTGCTCCGTACATCGGCCCTTCCGGTGAGCTGAAAACCAAGCCAACGCAGCACTCGGTCCGGGAACTGCGAAGCATCGGGATACAACCCGATGCGGTGGTATTGCGTTCAGACCGCAAAATCTCCGAAGGCCTCAAAAAGAAGATCTCGCTTCTGTGCGACGTAGAAGTTGAGGGAATCATTTCCGCCGTCGATACACCGAATATTTATGAAATTCCGCTGGTCCTTCGCTCAGAGGGGCTGGATAAATTTGTCCTGGACAAGCTCTGCATGGAAGACGCCGAGCCCGACTTAAGCGAATGGCAATCGTTGGTTTCCAGGATAGAGAACCCGAAACATTCAGTTCGCGTGGGTTTGGTCGGCAAGTATGCCGACCTGCCGGATGCCTATCTTTCGGTAGTCGAAGCCCTTAAAGCCGGCGGATATGCTCACGGGGCAAGAGTCGAGGTTGTTTGGTTCGCCTCAGATGAAGGCGCCGAGGGCGGAGATGTTCTTGCAGCTTCGCGCAGCGGGGTCGTTCCAGAACATCTGGCCACCGGCGAGGAGGTACTGGCAGACCTCGATGGCATCTGTGTACCGGGCGGATTCGGTCCCCGGGCGATTGAGGGCAAGATCACCGCAACCAGGATCGCTCGGGAACGCGGAATTCCCTTTTTGGGCCTTTGCCTCGGTCTGCAGTGTGCAGTCATAGAGTTCGCTCGCAATGTGGCCGGCTTGCCGGGCGCTAATTCAACAGAGTTCGATGAACTAACCTCGCACCCGGTAATCGCCATTTTGTCCGACCAAGAAAACATCGAGCAAAAGGGCGGCACTATGCGGCTCGGCCTGCAGCCGGCCAAGCTGAAGCACGGATCCATGGCCGAGCAAGCATACGGAGAAGAGGTGATTTACGAGCGCCACCGCCACCGGTTTGAAGTGAACCCCGCCTATCACGAGGCTCTTGAGGCGGCGGGCATGGCTCTTTCGGGAACTTCGCCTGATGGGCGGCTGGTGGAGATAATCGAACTGCCCGGTCATCCTTTCTTCATGGCCTGCCAGTTTCACCCGGAATTCAAGTCCCGGCCGACGAGGGCCCACCCTCTGTTCAGTAAATTCATAGCAGTTGCCTTAGGCCGTTCACAGTCCCGGCTAAATGTTGGGGCCCAAGCGTTGCAGTCGGACTGAAGCAAAGCTGGCATAGCCAACACCGGGTAGGATTCTAACGCCGGTCCGGAATGTCCGGCGCCGTACGATCCAAACGAGGGACCTGCCGTGCAACCAAACCCAGCCAAAAATGAATCGCCTATTACCCAAGAGATGGTCGAGAGCGCGCGCGTCAAAATCGGCGAGGAAATCTCGATCGTCGAAGCGGAACTGGCAGACCTCGGATTTGGCCAAGATGGCAGCGTAGCCGTCAGCTTTGACGAAGGCTTCGCCGACGCCGCCCACACCACAGCCGAGCGGGTAAAGGCGCTTTCCCTCGCAGAGGGGCTTCAGCAGCGCCTGGCCGAGGCCCGGGGTGCTCTGTTAAGAATCGACCAGGGCACTTACGGCAAATGCGAAAACTGCGGACTCCCGATTGGTCTGGAGCGTCTTGAGGCGGTCCCCTCAACACGTCTTTGCATTTCCTGTAAACAGGCCGGCGTCTAAACCTCCCCCCTAGGCCGCTCGAGCCTAAGCCGCTCCAGCCAGGCGGAGAAGCGCTGCAGTAACCCGCGCTAACGCCGGACCAAAAACGGGGCGGAACAATATCAGGCCCGTCACCAGCAAAATCAGAAATCCCCACCTTTCCAGAAAAAAGATGACTTCGCTCCTAGACGGCGGGAGCAGTTCAGCAAGGATCGGGAAACCGTCAAGGGGAGGGATCGGAAGCAGATTAAAGACGGCAAACACTACGTTCACAGCCACTGCAATCGCCAGGAATTCAACGACGATACCGGCTGAGATTGAGGTCGTCTTCGCCAGACGGATCAGCAGCGCGGCTAGAATCGCCAACGCAGCGTTTGCAAGGGGTCCGGCTAAGGCGACCCAAATTCTCCCGCCCCGCCTTGATCTGAGCCTATTGGGGGCGACAGGAACGGGCTTGCCCCAGCCGAAGCCCGCTATCAAGACCATAAAACTTCCGAACGGGTCGAGGTGGCGTTTTGGATTGAGAGTCATGCGGCCCGTAAGCCGCCCGGTCGGGTCGCCGAGCCACGCAGCTACGCGAGCGTGTGCAAATTCGTGGAAGGAAATGGCGGCAGTTGCCGCTAGAGCGATGAAAACAAAGATGAGGAACTGTGGAGGTTTTGTTAACAGGTATTCGATCATGAGTTTCTAGGGTAACGCTGGCCGCGTGAGGGGTCAGCGCCGGCCGGGTAAAAAGTCGATTACGATTGCGACTTATTCGAACAAAGGACCATATTGGCGCGAGTATTTTCGGGGGTACAGCCCACAGCCGAAGTGCCCCACCTCGGCAATTACATAGGAGCCTTCCGTAACTGGGTGGAGCTTCAAAAGGATCACGAGGCCTATTTCTCGGTCGTCGATCTGCATTCAATGACTGTTCCTTGGGACCCAAATGTCCTTGCTCAGCGCACCCGCCAAACCGCGGCGAGCTTGATTGCTTGCGGAATCGACCCGGAGCGCTCGGTGCTCTTCGTCCAATCAGAGGTGCCCGAGCATACCGAGCTTGCCTGGATCTTGCTCTGTTTGTCCAAGATGGGGGAGCTTGGGAGGATGACTCAGTTTAAGGATAAGGGCGCCGGGTCTGAGGCTCGCTCAATAGGCGCGGGGTTGTTTGTTTATCCGATCCTTATGGCGGCCGACGTGCTTGCGTACCGGGCAGAACTTGTGCCGGTGGGTGACGATCAGCGGCAGCACCTTGAGTTGATGCGTGATCTGGCCGAACGCTTCAACCGCACATTTGGCGACACTTTTCCGGTGCCCGAGCCCGTTGTGTCCGGACATGGCTCTCGGATCATGGCCCTTGACGACCCCAGTCGAAAAATGGACAAAAGCTCGGATCGCCCAAATAATCTGATCTGGATGAGCGACCCACCCGATGTCGTTCGTAAAAAGATAGCGAGAGCGGTTACCGATTCCGGCCGCGAGATCGAATATTCAGCCGCCAAACCGGCCCTTTCGAATCTGATCGAGATCTACTCAGCGGTCACGGGGACCGACATCGGCCTGGTGGGACAACACTTTGCGGAGAAGGGCTACGCCGAATTTAAGGGGGATCTCAGCGATGCGATCACAGCCTTCCTGGCGCCTTTCCAGGTCCGATACGCGCAAATAATGGACGACCTGGGCGAGCTGGACAGAATTTTGGAGGCGGGGGCCAATAGAGCGCGGGAAGCAGCCTCCGAGACTCTGCACACAGTCCGTGAACGAATTGGTCTCAGAGTTACCTAAAGCGCGCCCAAATCCCTTCGACCGGGCGGCGCGGTGGCTATGCTTGGAATACTAGCCATATGACTTACGCCGTGAAAATAGAAAACTACGAAGGCCCTTTAGAGCTTCTGCTCGAACTCGTCTCGAAGGAGCGCATGGACGTGGCCGATGTCTCGATTTCGGTGATTACGGGGGAGTACCTGAGAGTTGTTTCAGGGATGGGCGAACTCGATTTGGATGTGGCAACCAGTTTCTTGATTCTCGCCGCAACTCTTTTGGAGCTGAAATCGTTCAAACTCCTTCCGTCCCGGCCCGCAGGCGATCCGGAGCTGGCCGCCCTTCTTGAGGAAAGAGATCACCTGGTTCACCGGTTGATCGAATACTCAACGTTCAAGCAGGTCGCCCAATTGTTTAGAGACCGGCTGACCAAAAATGCCGGTTTTTTTATTAGAAAAGCGGATCTGCCAAAAGAGCTTCTCGGTCCACCGCCGGACATGCTCGAGGGCTTGTCTATAGATATGTTGGGGCGGGCCGCCGCCCGGGCTCTGACGCCCAAGCCCGATCCAACGGTCGATGTCACTCACGTAACCCCGATAACGGTTTCGATCGGCGAGACCGTTGCCATGCTGGTGAGGCAAATCGAACAATCTGGGGTCGCCACCTTCAAGGCTCTGTGCCGAAGCGCAACCGGGCGAATTCATGTGATCGTGAGGTTCCTCGCCTTGCTTGAAATGTTCAAGGATCAAAAGGTGGAGCTTGAACAGCGCAATCCGTTCGACGAAATTGTTGTCAGATGGCGTCAGCCCCTGCCGGAAGCCCAGCCATGACCGATGCCCTCCGGGCCGAAAAAGTAATCGAGGCGGTCTTGTTTGTCGCCGATGATCCCGTGCCAACGGCCGACCTTGCCCTCTTGCTTGAGGTCCCTGCTCACGACGTGGTCGAAATTCTGTCGAATATGGCCGAGAGCTTCTACGCAGACGATCGCGGGATAGTGTTGCGCGAAGTAGCCGGTGGCTGGCGGTTGGCTACATCTGCGGATACGGCGCCTTATCTCGAGCGCTTTGTCAATGACCAGAAGTCTTTTCGTATAAGTCCAGCTGCTTTGGAAACTCTGGCGATAATTGCATACCGGCAACCGATTTCGCGTTCCCAACTGACCGAAATCAGGGGAGTGAATTGCGACAGGGTGGTGCGGTCGTTGATGATCCAGGGGGTCGTTGAACAGGCTTCTGAGGACACCGGGCCCGGCAGAGCGATCCTGTACGGAACGACTCCGGATTTTCTAGAGAAGGTGGGCCTTAACAGCCTGAGCGACTTGCCCGAGCTTAGTAATTTCATGCCCGACACGAAAGCGGTAGAGCGCATGGAAACGGGCCTGGGGCCCGGCCTTTAACCCGCCCAAACCCCAACCGGGCGCCCCGAAGGGAATCCGGGTCCAAAAGCTACTTGCCCAGGCCGGCATTGCGTCCCGGCGAGCAGCCGAGCAACTGATTTCCGAAGGCCGGGTAAGTGTCAACGGCAAAAAGGCTGTTCTCGGCGGGCGTGCGGAGTTGGATGACAGGATTGAGGTTAACGGCCGAAGAATTCAGATCGATCTCGAAAAAAAATACTTTGCGATGAACAAGCCGGCGGGAGTCATCACCAGCTCGGTTGATCCCAAGGGCCGGACCACTGTGATGGACCTGGTGGGCGAGGAGTCAAGGCTCTATCCGGTCGGTAGGTTGGATATGTCAACAGAGGGGCTACTGATTTTGACTAATGACGGAGAACTTGCTCATCGGATGACCCATCCCTCCTATGAGATGCCAAAAACCTACGTGGTTGAGGTGAAGGGAACATTCGGCCGCGCGGCCATCCAAAAACTCGTCAAGGGCGTTGAAATAGAAGAAGGCAAACCAGCAGTTGCAACCGAGGTAAAGGTCCTCGATTCGCTCAAGGGGGCGAATCCTGCCACGGTGGTCCAATTGAGCGTTCATGAGGGCCGCAATCACGTGGTCCGCCGGATGATGGAGGGCGCCGGTTACAGGGTGAAGCGGTTGACTAGGACCGCGGTCGGCCCTATTAAGCTCGGCAGACTAGCCGAGGGAAGTTATCGAAACCTGACCCGCGAGGAGGTGGAGGCTTTATACAACAAGGCCGGCCTTTAAGGGGTCCACCGAGGTCCGCAGGTGGCACTGAGCCACTAGTGTGGCGTCCACTAGTATCGATGTATGCAAATTAGAGGATTGCGAGGAGCAACTTCGGTTCCCTCGGATACCAAACAGAACATCGTCGAGGCTACGGCTGAACTGCTGAAGGAAATGATGGATCGTAACGAGCTTTCGCAAGACGATCTGGTCAGTATCATTTTCACAGCCACCCGGGACCTTAGGTCGGAGTTCCCGGCTGCCGCGGCCAGGGAAATCGGCATCTCCGATATTCCTTTGCTCTGTGCATCAGAAATCGATGTGGAAGGCGCAATCCCGAAGGTGATTCGCGTCTTAATGCACATCTCCACAACGAAGGATCGCTCGGCCCTGCACCACATCTACCTGCGAGAGGCAAAACCCCTGAGAGCAGATCTTCCTCAATGACCGAGCCAAGCTCTGACTCGGGCCACCTTGCGGCTGCCGATAGTGCCGGCGGGCACGCCGGTAACGACACCCACGCTAACGACACCCACGCTAACGACACCCACGGCGTCGAGACCTTGGCGATAATCGGTACTGGACTTATGGGTGGTTCTTTGGGGCTTGCCAGCCTTAAGAAGGGACTGGCCAAGCATGTTAGAGGGTTCGATCTCGAAGCTGAGCGCACCGCCTCTGCGTTAGAAAGGGGCGCCATAACTTTCGCCGCCGGGTCAATCGAAGAGGCGGTCGATAACGCTCAAATAGTGATCATCGCTACGCCGGTTGGCGCAATCACCGAAGCCTTTGAGCAGGTTGCGAAATTCGCTGGTCACGGCCTGATTGTGTCCGACGTTGGCAGCACCAAGGCCACGATAGTCGGACAGATCAGCGACGCTGTGCCTTCCGGGATTCACTTTGTCGGCGGACACCCGATCGCCGGGTCTGAAAAAGATGGCATTGATGCTGCGACGCCTGACTTGTACGCAGGCTGTTTGTGGGTGCTCACGCCTACCCCGGAAACCGACCCCGCAGCCTACCGAACATTGATGAATTTCATAACGGGCCTGGGCGCCCGAGTGATCTCGCTGGACCCCACGCGCCACGACGAGGCTATGGCTCTCACCAGCCATTTACCGCAGCTGATTTCCAGCACCCTGATGGGATTTGCGGCAGATGTATCGGCGTCTCCGGATGGTTTGCCTCTGCTGGCAGCCGGAGGGTTTCTAGACATGACCAGAATCTCGGGCAGCTCCCCGAATTTATGGTTGGACATAGTTCGAGACAACCGACTTGCCTTGCTCAATGTTCTGCGTAGGTTTCGGACTGCACTGGCCACCGCCGAGGAAGAACTGGCGGCCGAGGACTGGGGCCGCCTGGGCGAAATGCTTAACTCGGCGCGGGAAGCAAGAAGGTCGCTTTCTGCGAAACCCGGCGTTCAACCCGAGGAGCTGGTCGAAATTCGAATTCCCGTTCCCGATCGCGCCGGCGTTCTGGCCGAGGTTACCAACACTGTTGGCGAGGCAGGAATCAATATCGAAGATATCGACATTGTGCATTCTCCCGAGGGAGGCAGAGGAGTTGTCCACCTGTCGGTCGCCGGGCGCCCCAATGCCGATGAGGCCCTTCGGGCCATCGCTCAAAAAGGGTTCAGCCCCGAATTGATTCGTTAGGTGAATCAAACCTTCGAACCCCTGGCGAGAATAGACGGAAAGCTCCGGGTGCCTGGAGACAAATCTATTTCACACCGCGCGCTCATCGCGGCCGCTTTCACCAATGGACCCTGCCGGATCAGGGGCGCGGCGACAGGGGAGGATGTCGCCTCGACGAGAAGATGCCTGGGGGCTCTTGGATTTGAAAGTTCGAACCACGCCGACAATGAGATCGTCGTGACCGGGAACGGATGGAACCTCAGCGCCGAGGCGGATCTCGACGCCGGCAATTCAGGCACGACGATGCGATTGCTCGCCGGCGCCGTTGCCGGAAGTATGGGCAGGTATCGCATTGGCGGCGATCAGTCGCTGGTCCGCCGGCCGATGGCAAGAATTGCGGCCCCGCTGAGGCTAATGGGTGCCACGCTTAATTTGTCGAAAGGCGACGTTGCCCCAATCGAAATTCAGGGAGGGCAATTACGGGGGATTGAATACCACCTGCCCGTGCCAAGCGCGCAGGTAAAAGGAGCGATTCTACTGGCCGGCATTCAAGCAGAAGGAATAACCACGATTGTCGAGTCCCAACCTTGCCGGGATCACACTGAAAGAATGCTCGCCTGGCTGGGCGCAGACATCGCTGTGGGCGACGGGCAGACAGTTTTGTCCGGTCCAGGAGCTTTGCCTAAGAATGACGGCTTTGAGATTGCCGTCCCAGGCGACTTTTCTTCAGCCGCTTATTTCTTAACTGCCGCCTGCCTGGCGAAAAAGAGTCGAGTGGAAGTAACCGGTGTCGGTCTGAACCCGGGCCGCACTGGATTACTGGACATACTAAGAGCCATGGGCGCCAACGTAGTTGAAGTAATCGACGAGACCGACCCCGAGCCAAGGGGCCGGTCTTATGCTGATTCAGCCGAGCTGCGTTCGACGGAGATCGGGGGTGATCTGATCCCGCGAAGCATCGACGAGCTTCCACTGGCGGCCTTGGCGGCAACCCAGGCCACCGGCACAACAGTAATAAGGGATGCCGCAGAATTGCGCCTTAAGGAATCGGATCGAATCGGTGTTCTGGCAAAGGGCCTAAGGACCCTGGGGGCCTCGGTTGAGGATGTGCCGGATGGTCTAATCATCGAGGGGCCGACACCTCTCACCGGAGGGTCCGTGGATTCCCACGGCGATCACAGAATCGCCCTTACCTTTGCAGTTGCGGCGACGGTTGCCGCCGGGCCAATCTCTATTCGAGGCTGGGAATGCACGTCTATTTCTTATCCCGGTTTCGAACAAGACCTACGAAAGGTCGCCCTTTGAGCGACGCCCTCCAAGGTCGCCCTTTGAGCGACGCCCTAGATGGCCGCAAGCCAATTCTGATTGCGATAGATGGTCCGGCCGGTTCGGGCAAAAGCACGGTATCCCAGGCACTTTCGCTGAGGCTCGGCCTGGACCATGTCGATACCGGAGCAATGTACCGGGCGCTGGCATGGAAGGCGCTCTCAATCAATGTTCCGACCCGAGACTCGGTATTGATAGCGGCCCTGTTGAAGTCAACGACCGTTGATCTAAAGGGCGAAGAGGTGATTCTTGACGGAAGAGACGTTTCCAGTGTTATTCGCTCGCCGCAGGCCGGTGCCGCCGCTTCTAAGATGGCCAGGAATGCAGAGGTGCGCCGATGGCTGGTTGAGCGCCAGCGCGAGATCGCTCGCCGGAATCCCGCCGGCGCCGTGGTTGAAGGGCGCGACATCGGGACGGTCGTCTTGCCCGACGCCGACCTCAAGATTTTTCTTACCGCAGCTCTGGATGAGCGTGCGCGGCGCAAAAACGATCCATCGGGATCGGGGACCGCGTGGCAGCTCGAAGATCTTGCCAGCCGGGACCTAAGAGACACCCAACGAAGCGCGTCGCCACTTGTGGCCGCCGAGGATGCCGTTGTTTTGGACACCACTGACCTGTCTGCGGAAGAAACTGTCGAAAAAATCCTGGAGATGGTGAATAGTTGAAAGTAGCTCGCACCTATCCGAAGGTTGTTGTCATCGGCCGCCCGAATGTAGGGAAATCAACGCTCGTCAATCGGTTGTCCGCCAGAAGGAACTCGTTGGTGGGCCCCGCGGCGGGCCTGACTCGCGACAGGGTTGAAACGGAAGTCGAATGGCGCGGCCGCAAGTTCATCATTTCTGATACAGGTGGGCTAATTGAAACCCCGCGGGAATCGGCGGACGCCCCTCAGACAATCACCGGCAAAGTCTCTCAGACGGCCCTCAAGTCGGTCGACAGCGCCGATGTGGTCGTGTTTGTGGTTGACGCCCACTCCGGCACGACTTCAGAGGACTTACTGCTTGCGAAGCGTTTGAGGGGAGTGGAGATACCGGTGATCGTCGCTGTAAACAAGGTGGACGGGCAGGCAGCAGAGGCCTCTTCTTCGGAATTTTGGAGCCTGGGGCTTGGTGAGCCGATAGGTGTCTCGGCCCTGCACGGACGAAGCTCCGGCGAGCTGCTGGACAGAATAGACGAGGCCCTGCCCAGGCTCGATCCGGAAGTGCCGGTTGCCGACATTCCCTCGATAGCGATAGTCGGCCGGCCCAACGTGGGCAAGTCATCTTTGTTCAATAGAATAATCGGCGAGAATCGAGCGATTGTGCACGACGAGCCCGGCACCACCCGAGATTCGATCGACAGCATTGTCGAGCTTGGCGGCAAGCATTACCGGTTTGTCGATACCGCCGGTCTTAGCCGCCGCTCCAAGACCAAAGGGGTCGCCGCGTGGAGCGCGGGCCGGACTCGTGCGGCATTAGAGCGAGCCGATCTTGCCATCATCGTTCTCGATGCCAGCGAGGGCGCTACCGCTCAGGACCAGAAAATAGCCAGAGACGTTTCGGAGGCAGGGGTGGGGGCACTACTGGTATTGAACAAATGGGATCTACTTGAAGACCCCGACGAGTCAAAGTTGATCGAAGCCACGGCCGCTGAGCGCCTGAAGTTCGTAGATTTTGCCCCGACCTTTCGAATATCCGCCCTCACGAAAAGAGGCATCCAAAAAATTCTGGCGCAACTCGAACCGGTCCTCGAAGCAAGACAAGTGCGGGTGGGAACGGGGAGCCTCAATCAATTGATTCAGCAGGCTCACCAAAAGGCTCCGCCACCGAGGGACCGCAACCGCGCCGTAAGGGTGCTGTATGCCACGCAGGCCTCGACTGCTCCGCCTACATTCGTCCTGTTTTCGACCGGACCCCTGCCGGCGGCATGGCTGCGCTTTCTCGAACGGAGACTAAGAGAAGAGTACGGATTTTTCGGCAACCCGATTCGTATCGTAGTCAGAGAGCGAGAAAGACAAACCCGGCAAGCTAGTGGGCAGCACTAGGCGGTAGACTCATAGAAAGCGGGCCGTAGCGCAGTTTGGTAGCGCACTCGGCTGGGGGCCGAGTGGTCGCAGGTTCAAATCCTGTCGGCCCGACTAAAAATTTTCACGTGGTAGAAACGCCCCCGCTGGTATCCGACATATAAAAGCCGGTGGTGTATACTGCATGCATGCTGAGGAAGCAGATCTATATCGATGAGGATCTTGACTCTCGACTCAAATCGATGGCCGTTGCCGAAGGCCGCTCAGCGGCGGCGATCGTCCGGGACGCGGTGCGGGCATACCTGGCGCGCCCAGACGGCTCGGACAGTGATGATCCCTTCTTACGCCTTGCCGGGAGTATCCGCGGGGGGCGGTCGGATTCTTCGGTCGACCATGATCGCTACCTGTATCGAGACGCCCGGTAGGCGTGGGCCTGGCCTTCGTAGACTCGGGTGGCTGGATCGCCTTGTTGAAAGGCAACGACAAATTTCATCCGGCCGCTGTGAATTACTATCAGGCCCAAGCGGGGCGCGGCACTCGCTTCTTGACCACCAACTACGTCGTAGACGAGACGGCCACCAGGCTCATCTACGATGCCGGGCTGGATGCTGCAATGTCCTTCCGCAAAGCGCTCAAACAGTCCGTGAAGGGCCGCCGATTACGCGTGCTGTGGGTCCAGCCGCGCCATGAGGAGATGGGCTGGGATCTGTTGAGCGCAAACCCTGAGGTCGAGCTTTCCCTGACCGACGCCATCAGCGCGGCCATGGCCCGGCAGACAGGAATCTCGGAAGTCTTCGGATTCGACACAGACTTTAAAGCACTGGGATTCGATCTGAGGCCCGACGCCCCTTAAACAGTGATCGCCATCAGGGGGCGGACCTCGATAAAACCGGCCATCTGGTGCCGGGCATCCTCGAAGACAAGGAGGCAGTCCGCCTATCACGTCCTTGTCCAGACGGGCTGCCGCCCGCATTGCAGCGCGTACCTCGTCTTGCCGAGATGTTCACCGTTTAGCCTTTGTTGGCTGAAGTCTTTGCCCTTCGGGACCTGACTACAGGATTGAGCTTTCATCCGTCAAATCCTTTCGCTTAAAGGGCCAAAACCCAGGCAAGCAGGACTATTTTTGTGTCGGGCGTTCGTGACTTTATTGCGACGGTTGCCGCTGGCCCTTCCATACTTGAGTAGGAATTCCTCGTAGGTACACCACTACCGCCAGCAGGGCGCCAACTGCGTTCACGAAAAGGATCGGGCCGGAGTCGTTGGAAAACGCTCCTGCGAGGCCGCCGGCCAGGCCTCCTATCAAGGCCGCATTGTATCCATCTCCTAGAACGGGCAGGAACGTAGATCTATTGCGGAAGACGAAAACCGCCACTATGGCTGCCGACACCACAGCTACGTCGGCGCCGGCGTTACTCAGCACCCCAAGAGCCAGCTGGTAGCGCCGGGCAAACAGTTCCCAAATTTCTCGGAATCCATTGGATCTCGTTAGGTTCAAGGCCAGATGACTCTTGCCTGCAAAAAGCAGATCCACTGCAATCAGCAGCCCCACCGCCACAACCGGCGCCAGAAGCAGCATCAAAGTCCGCTTTCGGTTTAAGCGACCGGACATCGACGCCACGCAGGCCGTGGCGAATGCTGCTGCAACGGTTACAACTCCGCCCGCGTCGGCCCCCAAGCGCCCCCAGCCCACGATGAAAGCCAGAATAATTCCCCCGGCGGCAAAAGCCCCCGGCAGGATATTTTCACGGGTCCCCGCCACAGCGGCTATTCCGGTGAGCAACAGGACGGGGAGCATTGGTTCCAGCTCGTTTGAGATTCCATAAAACCGGCTTCCCGACGCGAGGCTCGGGCCTAGGACTGACGTCACCAACAAACGTCCGCCAAAGGCCAGGTCTGCCGTTAGAAAAAGCAGACCCGACAAAACCGGAACAACCGGGCCTCTGGGCCATGGGAGCGCTCTGTCGGTCAAAGATCCCAGCGCGACCGAAAGCCCGCCTATCAGCAAAGACTCGATCATGGCGCCCTTGGGGGTGAGGACAGCGACGGCTAAAGATGTGACAGGCCACCACATCAAGGAGAGCCCCAAAGCACGCATGGTTACTTCCCCCAGGCGACGACTGACTCCTTTAACGGTTCCAACAATCAGGAACACGAGGCCGACCAGCAGAGCGATCATCCTGATCGACCCGAGCTGGCGACCTGCACGCAGCTGTTCCCACCTGTGCCGCGTTAAGTCGAGTTGCTCTGCGGTGCGGGTCTCGCCCACCACAATCGTCTGGCCTCGCATCGGCTTAGGAGCAGCTATTTTTAGGTGACCCAGGATAGAGGGAGCAAGGTCAATTGTTGTAACAAGGCCGGGCTGCCGGGTAGAAGCCGAGGTCAGGGTTTTGGCGCCCAGGTCCGATGCCAGCCCCAGATCGCTTTGCCGGAGGTAACGCCGGGGGGCGAAACCCTCGATATTTGTTTCCGGTGGCGTGGGCGGCAGTTGAATGAAGATCAACATTTCGCTGTTGCCACGACCTGAAATCAATCGATCAAGAACGCTACGGCCGGCGGTTCCCGGCGGCAGACCCATCACAACAAGAGACCTTCGGCCGAGCGCGCTTCGAGTCCGCTCTACCAGTGTCGCGGCAGTCCCTATCGATACTTCGGCCACCGACCCATTGCTATCGGCGGCCGCGAACGCAGCGTCGGTTCGCCCGCCCGTGTTGGAAACAAAGGCAGCCCCGCTTGGAATTGATTGCGCGAGGAGCCCGGGGCGCAGCGTCGCTGAAACGTCTTGGGCACGCCGGACGGTGTCGGACCATCCACTAATCCGCCCGCCGCCGGGTGGGGTTTTGATCAGGGCGAGCGGCTTGGGGTCGGGAGCATAAAGAGACAGCGGCTGGCGAGCCCCTTGAGAGATATCGATGAGGGCTTTTTGCCGATCGTATTCGCCCTGGCTGGTGGATAAAAGCGCGATTGCAAGCTTTCGCTGTTCCAGCTCCCGAAGCAGCCTGTCGTGAGTGTCGCCCTCGGCATTGATTGAAACGGTTTCGCCCGGGCCATCGGCCGATACGGCAAGCAAGACGCGCTCGGGGCAAGAACCGATCCCGCATGCCTGCGAGCCGGCAGTGCCCGCCGGAGCGCCCACGGAACCAGCAGTCCAGGCCGCCAGGAATACGATGACCATCGCGGTCGCCGTCGCTACCTGCCGAACGGTGCTTGTCGAACCTGGTGACGCAGGCATACGATGCAAAATGTACTTAGTTCCTAACGCTATGGCTTCCAATGGGGCCGCCGGTCGAAGAACTATTCGCGCCGGGCGGGTCGGGGCGAAGTCTACTTGACACGCCCTCAAGTAAGGAGCGCACCAACCGGCAAAACGAGGGCCAGTTGACGAATACGATGACCACCGTGGCAATCCAGGCCGTGTAGTCCAAATGCATCGTCAGCCATATGCCTACATGTAACGCCACGGCCCCCGGCACGAACAACCAGGCGGCTCGCGGACGCCACAACACCAACGGAAAGCCAAGCTCGAACGCCAAAGTCATCGTTGCAAAGACTCTGGCCAGCCAAACCCTTCCGGCGATGAACAGGGCAAGTGCGTTTGGTTCTGGCTGCGAATCGCTTGACGCGTAAAGGATCCAGCGCATGTTGTCGCCAAAAGCCCAGGCCGGGCCGGAATTTCGAACCTTAGCAAGGCCGGCAAAAAAGTAGGCCCCTGCGACCACGATCATTGCCGTTCGAATAGGCCAACCGTACTTGACGCTTGCTTGGGGCGAAAGCATTCCCCGGCCCCGCCGCCGGGCGTCGATCGACCATGCATCTGCGCATGGGGCCAGCAAAAGGGGCGCCACACACAGGAGCAGCATGACGTCGTTATGCATGACCTTGCCAATGCTTGTGTGCATGCCGTTGAGAAAAACCGCCGACGTCCAGGCGGTGGGAACACTCAATCTGGTGAAAAGCCCGGCAGCGGCCATCAAGGCCGAACCCACCCCAAGAATCTGGACCACGATAACAACCGGGCGCTGAGGCATCGAGGAAAACATGTTCATGAACGACAAGGGCCTAAAGAGCGCCGGCGGCTGTCCCGCCAGCTCCAAGTACAAACGCCTGGAAAGCCGGGCGGCAAGCACCAGGAACAGGCCAATCCGAAGAGCCGCAAGCCTTTCGGCGGATTCAACCGAAAATATCCAGGAATGGATACCGGCGGCCTTCCTTTTGGCCCAGGTCACCCTTTTAGCCCAGGTCACGCCCTTAAGCGCCTTACCGAGTTATCCCGGCATTCAAATCGAAGGGTTGTGGTTGGGGGAGCGGCCCGCATTCCAGATCGCCTGGACAACCGCCACTCGGTGCTGTAGATGCGTACCGCCGGCAAGCCCCGCCCCGGCCCGCTTGCAGCCGCCGCCCAGGCTCGGCAGACAGCAACCTGTTCGGAGCGAGGCAGTCGTGAAAACTCTTTCAACACCTGGGGGAAACCGCGATAAGCGTAGGAAAGCCTGCCAAATGGTATGGGCAGCTCCGTTCCCGACAGATCGACTGCGGTTGCCTTCCAGGATGTCTGGCGATCGGTGCGTAGTTGGCTGAACAGTCTCCAACCGGTTAGGGGCCAAGCCTCCATCCCGAAATAGCCGCAGAACATGAACACCGTCAGGAAAACTGCGACGAACCATTGGGCGCTCCTGGGTACAACCCGGGTTACAACCTCGGGTCCAACGCCGGAGGGATTCGTCGAAGAACTCATTTCTTGTAGCCTATGAGAAGCTTACGAATTCGAAAAGGAGCCCGAGACTTGTCCCTGCAGGCACCGCAAGAAATAGGCGTTCTGACTCGAAGATTCACGATCCCCAATCTCATCACGTCGTTGCGAATCGCACTAATTCCGGTCTTCGCATTCATTTTCCTATCGGGGCGTGCCGATCGTACGGCGTTTGTACTTCTTGCCGTTATCGGCGCCAGCGACTGGATCGATGGGTTTGTTGCCAGACGAACCGGACAGGTGAGCGTCCTGGGTAAATTGCTTGACCCTGTAGCCGACCGGGCCGCCATCATGACCGTCTTGCTGGTACTTGCTTTCCGAGGTGCAATCTGGTGGCCGCTGGCTGCGGCCATTTTGCTTCGCGACCTGTTGGTAACCATAGTATTTGTTGTGCTGGAATCAAAAGGCTTCCCGCGGTTGCCCGTAAACCGGACCGGGAAGGCGGCCACGTTTGCGATTTTTGCGGGAATGGGGTTGGCTGTGTTCTCACTGGCATTTTCGACGCCTTTCGAAAAGCAGGTCGAAGCGGCGTCGTTGGCCTTGCTTGCGATGGGTGCAGCCATGTATTGGGTTGCGGGCGCATTATATTTAACCGAACTGAAGCGAACGGAGACGGTTAATGTCACAGATTCCTGACGATCTGCAATATACCCGGGAGCACGAATGGGGCCGGCTGGATGTCGACGGCCGAATTACTGTGGGAATCACCGACTTTGCTCAAGAACAAATGGGCGACGTTGTTTATCTTGACCTTCCTGCTGTTGGACAAGCCCTCGAAGGGGGCGAGCCGATGGGCGAAGTAGAGTCAACCAAATCTGTATCGGACATATTTTCGCCTGTTACGGGGACCTGCGCCGAGGTAAATGTGGAAGCCAAGGACAATCCGGCCGCGCTAAACCAAGATCCATACGGCGAGGGCTGGCTGATCGTCGTTGAGCCGTCGGACGCTACTGAGTTCGAAGGGTTGATGAGCGCAGAGGAGTACGAGAGTTTTTGCTCTGACGCACCCGCTCAGGAAGATTGAATTGTCACCCCACTTGCTCAACCCTCTAGTTTCAGTTTAGAGTTACCTCTATGTATTGTCACAATTGCGGTCATCGCAATCCTGCGGGCTCCAATTTTTGCAGCGCTTGTGGCACCACCCTTCAACCCGAGGATGCCGCCGACACCACGATCAACTTTCTGCCCGAACCCTCGGGCGAGGGCGCCGCCGAGGTCTCATTGCCCATTCCCATCGAGGACCTCGAGGAAGGAAAGGCGATCGTGGTCATTAAAAAGGGCCCCGACGCCGGGACAAAGTTTGGGCTGGATAAGGACTGGATCGTCTGCGGCAGGGATTCGTCGAGCGACATATTTCTTGACGACGTGACCGTCTCTCGTAAGCACGCCGAAATCAAGAGAAGTGAAGCCGGATTTCAGATTTCAGATTTGGGGAGCCTGAACGGAACCTTCTTGAACCGAGCCAGAGTGGATTCGGCGCCTCTTGGAAACGGCGACGAAATACAAATCGGAAAATTCAGGTTGATATTCTTCACCGACGGTGCCGGCGGTGCCGACATGCCCGCCTGATGGCTTCAACCAAGACGCAGCTGAGCATTGGGGAAGTCTTGAAGGCGCTGCGCCACGAATTCTCGGACGTCTCGATTTCAAAGATTCGATTTCTGGAGACCGAGGGGCTGGTGGATCCGGAAAGGACCCCTTCGGGGTACCGAAAATTTAATGACTCCGACATAGCCAGGCTTCGCTACATACTTCGGCTCCAAAGGGATCACTTTATGCCGCTCAAGATAATCCGCAAGAGACTTCAGAACTTCGACCCGGCCGATCTGACGAACGGAACAGTGTCGGCGTCTGAAGGTCAGGTTGACGCTTCCTTGCCGAAATCGCCCTCAGATGAAGACGGGGGCTTGATCGAAGGAGGACTCAGCCTGAGTTGGGAGGAGTTCTTAAGCGCAAGCGGGCTGTCGAGTGACGAGATTGCGGAGCTCGAGGAGTTTGGTCTCGTCGAGGCGCGACTGCTTGATTCGGGAGAGATCTATTACAACGAAGACGACCTTCAGATGGCGAAAATTGCCAGGGAGTTCGCCAAGTTCGGGATCCATGCCCGGCATCTCAAGATGTACAAGAATTTTGCAGAAAAAGAAGTCGGCTTGTTCGAACAGGTGATTCCGGCCGCCCGGACGAGTCCTGGCGAATCCACTCGAGGCCGAACACAGTCGTTGCTTGAACTAGCAAAGCTCTCGCGGCGCATGAAACAGGTAATGCTGCGTTCCTGCCTGCGGGATTTCCTAAACGTCTAATGGCCGCACAGACCAACTAACCCCCTATCACTAACCAGGGCGCCTTCATTCTTCGCGTAAGACTCCTTTGCTGCGCAATATTGTTGTCAGTCGCAATGCCGGCGAGCGCTGTTGCGGCTACGCCGCCCCCCCCGGCTGCCGCAACCTCGGACCGATCCGGGCCACAAGTAACTGCAATCAGCGGGATCCTGATCGACGGCCTGGATGGGAAAGTGCTTTGGGCAAAAGACCCGCGTCGTCGTAGCGCCATAGCAAGCACGACAAAAATTCTGACGGCCCTAATAGTCATAGAAAAGGCCCAGCCCTCCGATATCGTGACCAGTTCGGCCCGAGCGCAATCGGTGGGGGATAACGATCCCTCGGTTTCCGAGTTGGACCTTTCCGCCGGAGAAAAGTTGACAGTCGAGCAATTGTTATACGGGCTGCTGCTTCCTTCAGCCAATGACGCTGCTGTGGCTCTCGCCGAGCACACGGGCGGATCGATCGAAGGATTCGCCGAGCTGATGAACGCGAAGGCGAAAACTCTCGGCGCAGTCGATAGTCATTTTACGAATCCCAACGGCCTCGATGATCCGGGCCATTACTCCAGCGCATTTGACCTTGCTCTTTTCGCAAGGGCCGCCATGCGCATGCCGCTTTTTCGAAAGATGGTTGCAACTCGCGACCGCCAGATCCCATGGGAGGGTCACCCGGAAGGCAGGGCCCTTGTTAATCGAAACGAACTCCTCACAGGTTATTCCGGGGCCAACGGGGTTAAGACCGGGCAAACTAACAAGGCAGGCAAGACCCTGGTCGGCTCGGCCAAGCGGGGGAGCGAAGAACGAATCTCGGTAGTACTTGGCAGCGACCGGCCCGCGGCAGACTCGCAAGCCCTTCTCGAACACGGTTTCAGGTCTTTTCGAAGATTTCAACTTGCCAAGTTGAGCCAAGTCTGGGGCCAGGTCACCTACGGAGACGGAACCTCGGCCGAGCTGATTGCATTGAAGGATGCAACGGCGCTTCTAGATGCCCGAAGCACGGCCCCGAAGGTGTCGTTCAATTCTAAGAAATTGCTTTTAGAGGCCGACGCAGGCGGTTTGAAAGCGCCGGTAAGAATGACTTGCATTCCGAAGCCTTGCCGGCTGCCTCCCAAGCACGACTCAGGAATTTTCGCCGCCATGATGTCGCTTTTTGCGCCACTGCTTTCGCTGGCCCGGTAGCGGGGACACAGTCGCTTTAGAATCAGGCGGTGGCCCTTGCTGAGGTGGCATATACAAGCGAACAGATCGAAAGCCGCATTGCTGAGCTGGCGGAGACTATCCGCGATGAATTGGCCGGGCACCGCCCCCTGATAATTTCAGTGCTGAACGGCTCCGTCATGTTTTTGGCGGACCTGGTGCGGGCGCTGGAAATCGATTGCGACATTGATTTCCTATCGGTGTCCTCCTACCCCGGGCAACTCAAGCCTTCAGGCGTCGTAAGGATAATCAAGGATATTGAGTTCTTACTCGAAGACCGCCATGTGCTGCTCATCGAGGACATAGTCGACACCGGGCTCACTCTCGCTTTCTTGCTCCGCACCCTTGAAGCAAGAAATCCAGCATCGTTAAGTGTTTGCACCTTGGTTAACAAGACCGTCAGACGGATAGCCCAGCCTCCGATAAACCACTGCGGGTTCGAGACGGATGAATTCCTTGTGGGCTACGGATTGGATTTCAAGGGTAGGTATCGGAACCTCCCATACCTACTGGGCGTAAACGACCTCCCCGCGCTGGCAGCCGCGCCCGATGCTCTGGAGACCTTTATGGCGGGTCCCGCGAGCTAGCGTGCGCTTGCGGGGCGACGGGGAATGCATATTTGGGGCTGTGCTACCCTGACCCTAAGTAAAGAGATTTTAGATTCGGGAGCCGCCGTGATCGAACTTAATCTGGTCGGAGTGAGAGTAGAACTCCCGACAAATCAGCCGATCGTGCTACTCAAAGAGGCCGATGGTGAGCGGTACCTGCCGATCTGGATCGGGGCCGTTGAGGCCACAGCAATCGCATTTGCCCTGCAGGGCGTGGTAACCCAGCGTCCCATGACCCACGACCTGCTCAAAACCATCCTTGAAGAAGTCGGCGTCTCGGTTGAGGCCATTTCGATCACCGACCTCAAGGAGGGGACCTTTTACTCCTCAATCCGCCTGAGCAGCAATGGTGACACCTATGAAGTCTCAAGCCGGCCATCAGACGCATTGGCCCTCGCCGTTCGAGCCAATGTTCGAATATTTGCCTCCGAAGAGGTCATCGAAGAGGCCAGCATCACCATCAAAGAAGATGACGACGAAGCGGAGGTGGAAAGGTTCAAAACCTTCCTCGACGATGTAAAACCTGAGGATTTCTTAGGTTGAACTCTTCGAACCACGTCGGTCAGGCACAACCCTAAAGATAAACCTAAGGATTACGGAGCCCCGGAGTCCTTGACACGGGAATTTCCCGGCCTTAACGTGAGCCTGACGCAAACAATTTATCTGACGAGGGGTGTAAATTCACGCATGGCTGAGAGCACGACTGAGAGCACGGCTGAGAACGGGTTCCGAGGACCGCAGGTTTGCAAGGTAGTGGGCATCAGCTACCGGCAGTTGGATTACTGGGCTCGCACGGGCCTGGTTACCCCCAGTGTGCAGCCGGCGCAAGGGTCGGGCAGCCAAAGACTGTATTCGTTCGAGGATCTGGTGGATCTGAAGTTAATAAATAAACTGCTCCAGGCAGGGGTCAGTTTGCAGCGGGTCCGCGAAGCCATTAGTTATCTGCATTCCCTGGGGCAAAACCTAAAGGGAATTACCATCGCCAGCGATGGCGTTTCAGTCTATGCATGCAAGTCGGCTGAAGAGGTTTACGATGTACTAAGGCGCGGACAAGGAGTATTCGGAATTGCAATTGATCCTGTGATGAAGGAACTCGAAGGTTCGGTTTCACAACTCAAGCTGAAGGCCGAACCTCAGACTGCCCCAGTCGGCGCCCCGGTAGCGCCTGAAAAGCTGGGCGGCAAAACAGAGGTGGGGGAGTAGTGTCCCCGGCAGGCCCCACCCGCTGCAACGATGTTGCCCACGCAACAAACTAACCCGGAATTCATAGACCAGGGCGGGGATCAGGGCCTTGACACGCCGCCAAGCGAAAGCATCCAATTTGCTCACAATTCAGAGCGTCAGTTCGCCAAACTATTAGATTTCTACCAAATTGAATGGGAGTACGAACCCACTTCGTTTGTACTCGAATGGGACTCCAACGGCCTTCCCACCCAGAGGTTCAGACCAGACTTCTACCTGCCGGAGTACAAGACCTACATCGAGATCACAACCCTTAGTCAAAGACTGGTAACCAAGAAAAACAGGAAAGTGCGACGCCTCGCCGAGCTGCACCCCGACGTCAGCTGCAAAATCTTCTACCAACGAGACTATCTGCACCTATTGATAAAATACGGGCTAGAGCAGCCCAGCCAGACCCAAACCGCGCCGAGAACCAAGGTGGCCCCGGCCGAACTACTCTCCTCGGTGGTCGAATAGCCCTTTCAAGGTCCCCCTTAAACGCGGTTCATCGGCGCCTCGGGGCGAAAATGGTGGAGTTCGGCGGATGGGAAATGCCTCTTCACTATTCCGGCGCTCTTGCAGAGTGCAACGCCGTGCGAACGCAAGCCGGTTTGTTCGATGTGTCCCACCTGGGCAAGATCTTGATTTTCGGGGAGGCCGCCGGCACGTCCCTCGACTACCTGCTGCCCGGCAAGGTCGCAAAGCTTGTTCCCGGCGCGGGCGCCTACAACCTTGTGCTTAATGCCGAGGGGGGAATCGTCGATGACGTTTTTGTTTATCGAATCTCCATAGGATTCATCATCGTGCCCAACGCTTCGAATGCCGACGCCGTGCTGGGCAGTTTGCAGTCCCTTGTTTCGGAAGACGTCCAGGTTATGGACGCTCGGAAACGGTCGGCCATTCTGGCTCTTTCGGGTCCGAAGGCTCGCGATATTGTGCGAAATCAGTTTCCTCATGCCGCCGATTTATCCTTGCATCAGATAATCGATGTTGACTTTCAAGGATCGAGGTGTTGGGTGGCTCGATCTGGTTACACCGGAGAAGTTACTTTCGAATTTTTCGTCGAGACCGACCGAGCTGAGGCCTTGTGGAGTGTATTCCTGGAGGTGGGCGCCTCTCAGGGATTAATGCCGGCAGGTTTAGGAGCGCGCGATCTTCTTCGGCTGGAAATGGGGTACCCGCTTCACGGACATGAAATAGACGAGACCACCAATCCCTTTGAAGCCGGCCTTGCTTGGGTGATCGATTGGGACAAGGAATTCGCCGGCCGTAGCGTGCTTGAGTCCCTTCGTTCGGCCGGACCCGATCGCCTGCTCACCGGAATGATTTGCACAGGCAAGCAAATCCCCCGGCAAGGTCAAGCTGTTCTCCAGGTCATCGGCGGTTCCGAGCCTGCTCAGGTTGGTGTTGTGACGAGCGGAAATTATTCTCCAACTTTGAAAACGCCAATTGCGTTGGGTTACGTCAAGCCTTCCCTGGCGGAACCCGGAACCCCGCTGGCCATCCAAGTGCGGGACAAGACGGCCGAGGTCAGGGTGATCCGACCGCCGTTCGTAAAAACGACTTAGCACTCACGCTAGTCTGGTTCGGCTCATGGACTACACACCACACACCGGCGCCGAGGTCGCTCAGATGCTTGATGACCTTGGAGTTGCAGCCGCCGACGACCTCTTTAAGTCAATCCCGTCGTCGGTACGCCTCAGCCGCCCGCTGAACATTCCAGGACCCGTCAGTGAACTGAGCTTGGTGCGGGACATGGAGCAACTTGCCCGCCGCAACCTTGCTGCTGACGACCTGGTCTGTTTTGCCGGGGGAGGGGCTTATGACCACTTCATACCGGCGGTTGTAGACGCCCTGGCCGGTCGCTCAGAATTCGTCACTTCTTATACGCCGTACCAGCCAGAACTCTCGCAGGGAGTATTGGGCGCCCTTTTCGAATACCAAACAATGATTTGCGAGTTGACCGGCATGCAGGTGGCAAATTCAAGTCTCTACGACGGGGCAAATTCTTTGGCTGAAGCCGTTAATCTGGCGGTCTCGGTAACGGGCCGCAACCGGGTCCTCGTGACGCAAGCCCTCAGCCCAAACTACCGGGCGGTGCTCGACACGCTGGGCGTGGGCCTTGATATACAAACTCTGCCGGCAACTTTGGGGGTGACCGAGCTTGGGGATACCTCCGATGCTGCCTGCGTGGTCATAGCCCAGCCGAACTTTTTCGGATCGATCGAGGATATTGCGCCCCTTGCTCGCGCCGCTCAAGACGGCGGCGCACTGTTGGTGGTTCATTTCGATCCGCTTGCTGCAGGCATCCTGGAGGCCCCGGGGATCCAGGGCGCCGACGTAGTGACCGGCGAAGGCCAGGGCCTGGGGAATTACCTCAACTATGGCGGCCCCTACCTTGGCCTGTTCGCGACCAAAACCGAGTACATGAGACGGCTGCCCGGCAGGGTTTGCGGGGCAACAACCGATTCCGAGGGCAAGCCCGGGTATGTTCTTACCCTTCAGACGCGAGAGCAGCATATTCGGCGCGACAAGGCCACCTCGAACATCTGCACCGACCAAACGTTGTTGGCGATAAGGGCCGCCGTGTACCTTTCGTGGCTCGGCCCCCAGGGCCTGAGGGAAGTGGGGGAGCGGTGTTTTGCCCTGGCGCACCTGGCGGCCGACGCCCTGTGCGCGATCCCAGGATGCTCAATGCGCTTTGATGCTGCCTTCTTTAAGGAATTTACACTTCGGGTTCCGGGCGACGCCAGCGAAATTGTTTTCAACATGCTCTCAAAAGGCTATCTAGCGGGCCCGGCATTTTCGGGCCTGAAGGCCGGTGGCGAGGGGCTGGAGGACTGCCTGATGATCTGCGTAACCGAAAAAAGAACTGAGGGACAGATCAAAGGCCTGGCCAAGGCGCTCTCCGAAGCTTTGTCTTGAGATCCTCTACCTCGCCCGCGTCAGACGGCTCACCAAGGCGTTGCCCCGTTACCTTGTTCGATGTGTCGGTACCGGGGCGACGAGCTTCTACATTCCCCACTTTATCCGACCGGCTGAAAAAACCCCAGGATGCCTTGCCCGCGCACTTTCTGAGGCGCCAGGCCCCGCTCCTGCCCGAGGTTTCCGAACTTGATCTGGTGCGCCATTACACAAACCTTTCGAGAAAAAACTGGGGCATCGATGTTGGGTCTTATCCGCTTGGCTCTTGCACTATGAAGTACAACCCCAAAGTCCACGAGCAAATCGCTGCATTGTCAGGATTCCAAACACTCCATCCATGGCAACCCCAAAGTCAAACGCAGGGGGCTATGGCCCTTTTGTATGAGATGGAACGCCACCTTGCCGAGCTGACCGGAATGGCGAGAGTAACTTTTCAACCGTCGGCCGGAGCAGCGGGGGAGTTAGCCGGACTCCTAATCATTAAGGCGCATCACTCGGCAAACGGGAGCAGGCGAGACACCATCGTGATTCCCGACTCGGCCCACGGAACCAATCCAGCGACGGTTAACCGCGCCGGTTACAAGGTTCGCCAAATCTCCTCAGGTCCAGACGGGCTCGTCGACCTGACGGCTCTTGAGAAGGCCCTCGATGACGACGTGGCTGGATTCATGCTGACCAACCCAAACACGCTCGGCAGATTCGAAACGGAGATCGAGACCATTGCCAAATTGGTTCACGGCGCCGGGGGCCTGCTTTACTACGACGGGGCCAACCTAAACGCCATCATGGGCGTTACCAGGCCGGGCGATATGGGCTTCGACGTAGTCCACATGAATCTTCACAAGACCATGACGACTCCCCACGGTGGCGGGGGGCCGGGTTCGGGCCCGGTTGCCGTGTCCGCGGAGCTTGAACAGTATCTCCCGGCGCCCCTGGTTGGATTCAACGAAGATTCAGCCCAGTACTTTTGGGACACTGAGCGGCCGGATTCTATCGGCCGAGTCCACGGCTTCAACGGGAACTTTGCCGTCGTGCTGCGGGCTTACGCATACGTCTGCTCAATCGGTGGAGAAGGGCTGCGAAGGGTCTCTGAAAGGGCGGTTCTAAACGCCAACTATCTTCTCAAAGGCCTTCAGCCGCACTTTCCCCCGGGGATTAAGGGGACGAAAGCGGGGGACTACCTGCACGAGTTTGTGGTTACTTCCAAGCGGTATCGAGCCAATGGGGTCCGAGCCATGGACATAGCCAAGAGGCTCATTGACCTCGGATTTCATCCCCCAACCGTTTATTTCCCCCAAATAGTGGAGGAGGCAATGATGTTTGAGCCGACCGAAACGGAGTCCAAATCGACCCTCGACAGCCTTGCGGGGGCCCTCACCCAAATAGCACGTGAAGCTGAGGAAACCCCCGAGGTGCTGAAACGATCACCGCAACTAGCCGCCACAGGACGCCTCGACGAAGCGGGAGCGGCGAGACTGCCGAGGTTGCGCTGGTGGCCAGCGGGGGAGAGGTCTTAGGTGGGGGCCATACTCCCGGCCGAACGCCTTTCGAGCTCTAGAAGAAACTCTTTTTTATCCAGCCCGCCCGAATATCCGCCCAGTCCGTTTGAGGCAACAACACGGTGACAAGGAACAATGATCGGCACGTGGTTGGATGACATAGTGTTCCCCACCGCCCGGGCCGCACCGGGGCTGCCGACTGCGGTCGCCACCTCGGCGTAGGTCCTAACCTCGCCTCGGGGGATGGTCCGTATGAAATCGAGCACGGTCGTTTGAAAAGGTCCGGCGGAGGACGAGACCGGCAAGTTATTCAAGCCTTTGCCACCGGCGAAATAATCATCGAACGCCCGGCTTAGAGCGTGTCGCTGGGGAAGTTCGTTCCTAGATTTGCCTTCAAAGCGAATTCCGACGACTGCGCCAGATTCATTGATAGAAATGTCCAGCGGGCCAATGGGGGAGCGATAAAGAAAAGTGTCCAGCATCTAGGGACAATCCTACGACAAATTCTTCAAGAAGCAACGCATTATCTCGCCAGGGGATGGGCACGGGTGGCGGCTACGAGTTCGGCGTCGGAAACCTCGGTATAAACCTGAATAGTGGCCAGATTGGCATGACCCAGAGCAGCCTGGAGCTGGCGAAGATTGTAGGCGGGCATACCGGTGGCAGGATCAGGGCGAAGTCCAAGAGTCGCAAAGGTGTGCCTCAGCACGTGGACGCGGCTGCCTGGGCGCCGGGCGCCGGCCTGTCGAAGGATTCTGTCGATAACATATGCGACGCCCGACTTGGTAGCCTCGACGCTCATGCGAGGTTGACCCTGAGCGTCCATCCCGACCCTTCGAGCGCGGCTGGACACAAAGAGGGTTCGGGCCTGTAGCCCGAGACTTTCGAGGCGTTGGGCCCTTGTCGGCAAATACCTAGCCAGACAGTCTTGCGCGACCGGCGCCAGCGGAAGCCGCCTCTCCTTGTCGCCCTTCCCGATGACCGTTATGTACTCAGGGGGATTGCCCGCCAGCGAGTCCAGTTTCAAGGTCGCCATTTCTTCAAGCCGAAGTCCGGTCGTTAGAGCAAGCACAACCATCAAAAGATCCCGCTCCGGCCATCTGGAAGGCCCATTGGCGCTCATAACAAGGCGAGCGGAGTCGGCTTCGAGGGCCTTGGGCAACCTCTTCGTCTTCCGAGGGGACTTAAGAAGAGCCGCCGGATCGCGCGAGAGCCTGCCGGTTGCGTAGCACCATTTAAAAAAAACCTTGATGGCAGCGACCCGCCGGGCCACTCTTGCGGGACTGCGTTCGTTGGGGGCCTGATCCGGATTCAAAGTGTATCGAGGGTCAGGGCCGACCCGGAAATCAGCGATCGAAGCAACCAGCAAGTCTCTTGTGACTGATTCGAGGTCAAAATCTTGAGGATCGACGCCCTTTTGCGCTGCCGTAAATTTCAAGGTAGTAAGGACCTCGGCCTCGTAAGCGTGAACAGTCCTGGGGGACCGGCCTTCATTGCCAAGCTCCATAAGCCAGATATTCATAGCCTCAAAAGCAGAACTCATTCGTGCGAATAACTCATAACTAAAGAATACTTTAGTTAGTAGTGATTTAGATTCTGAAGTCCTCCGAATCCTTCAGAACTATCTTCGAGTTGCGCATTGGTTAAGTTCTCTTTCTCGCGGCAAGTCTCCACAAGAGCCCGGCAGCAGCAACGTTCACGACCCCCAGGACCAATCCGTAAATCCGCTGCAGATCGTGATAATCGCGGGTCAGCGCCCAAAACAATAAGACAAATCCACCCAGGAGAGTCATTCCGGCCAGTACCAATCGAGCGGGTCTGTACATCTCTCTCTCCGCCAGATTCGGAACTAAATGCCGCCGCTGACCCACTGGGAGTCAATATCGAGAACCTTACCGCGGGTATCATGGTAGAGGTCAACTATGTCAGTTGGCCCACCGGCCGACCAGTCATCCACGAGGATGTAGTACCAGCGATTATCGTTCGGTACCACGAAAGATCGTCGGTCCTTCGCCGGATCCCACCCGCTGCCGTTCCTCGGCTTAAGCCAAAGGTCGTAGACACAGTTGCTCGAATTGTAGCTGCTCGGACACCGGTGCATCCCCTCGTATTGAAAGCCAGTGGCACTTCCCGTCGTGAGTCGCGTGTAGCCCTGTTCTTCGTAAGCCACAGAGTTTGCCACGTACATGGACGTGTAAGCCCAGTTTGGGGAGGGACCTGTCGGGTGTACGCGAAGGTAACAGGCTCCTGCCCCCCCTGCCCCGCCGGAACAGAGCCACTCCTGGCTGGCCGCACCTGTGTACCAACCCGCTGTCCCGGTCTCAAAGTTAGCGTTATAGACAGTCCATGGCGCATACATGCCGGTCGACTTGTGCGTGCCATACTGAGGATTGAGATCTGGGAACCCCTTGGAGCCATGTTCTGCAGGCACGTAGTTCAACTGCCCATTCGAAAATGAAGTGGATGGATGTTCACCACCTCCCTGTTGTACGTTGAAGTAAGGACGCTGACTGGGCATGAAGGGCCCTGCACAATTCCACCAGGCTGAGTAGAGCTTGTTGGGGTTGGCTCGCTGGTCCGCCGCAACTACATCCATGTCTGCAACAAAAAGGACCGCATCATCGTTTGCCTCAGTGAAATCCACATAGGTCGAGACTGCAGCCGGGAATCCTGCGGTGCCGTTGAAAGGACCGCTACCAAAGAATGAAAAGAGCGTTCGGTTGCAGTCCGCACCCCCGGTTCTTTTCCAACCGACCTCCAAGGATTCCGCGTTTGATTGACTTTTGTTTTCCCAAGCCGTCAGCGAGTCGGGCATGACATCCAGCTTCCATTGGAAAAAGTAGGCGACGTTGCCCCACGACTCGTAGCCCATTTGGGACTCAACATAAGTAGGTGCCCACAAACTGGGACGAGTCCAATAAGGATCATTCACGTTGATGGCACCCGCCGGACTCAGTGGGGCAAGTACGGCCAGGGTTCCAGTACATATGATTAAGGCCACGAGACGTAACGAGGACGCCCGACGACCAAGAGACGAGGACTTCCGATTAATGCAAGTCGGTGACGTCAAGAGCGGGTCCTGTAGCGGAGGCGAAATTCTTCCACTCGATTGGCATCGATCCTGTCTTCCGTCATCTTGAATGGGGACCCTCCGGCCGACATAATCTCGACAGCTCCGATATCGAAGTCCTTGTTCAGGCCATCGGATATGCGTTTGTAGTCATTTGGTGTCATTGTGAAACCCAGAATTACACCAAGACGAGGTAGGCTCGCTCTCCCGGCGTCTATTTGGTCCGCCAAGCGCTTTGCTGCGTCTGGATCTTTGCTGGATGCGGGGGTTCCATTTTGCTCCCCACCAATCGGAGGAGCACCAGCAGATGGAGTCGAGGGTCCGGACCGTTCATTTTTGGCCATAAATTCCATGAAAGAACTAAGCTTTCCTTCGAGATCTTCGTCTACTTTGCCAAAGACCTTGAACGGATAGCCGTCGGCCAACTCCAAGTACAGCGTTACTGATGTAGCTTCCAGCGGAATCGATAAAGGCCGCTCATGGTAGACATCCAGCGGCATTGGCACTGCCAGCGTGATGACAGCTGTTCCTGACTTAGAAACTTCGTCTGGACTTTTATTCGCAACAACAGCATACCGCGCCACTTGCTCGTCCAAGGGCAATTTCCCTCTGGCTATTCGCTTAGCTACCAACGCGGCATACAACGTACGGGCGCGTTCCCCGGGATTCTCAGCAGCGGGGGACCCGCTTAGAACCGGTCTTGGGTGTCGGATCACGCCGGGTGATACATTTGGAGGAAACAGGGTGGAGGAACTTGCAGCGGACGCCACTATGCCAGCCGCAAAAACAAGAAACACCTTGACGGCCCACAAGCGACCACAGACGATCCTGGCGAGAAGTTTCCGCAATATCGTCACCGACACATATTCCCCCTTAAAGAAGCAGTTTCCATTCTCCCACTTGCTGGGATGAACCCAGCTTCGCTATCGTATCAGTCCAGACAATTTGAGCAAGTCGCTACCTGACTGGGTAGCAGGGAAGTCCCCACCGATCCATCACTGCAACTGAACCGCATCTTCAACTCATAATTAAATAATCCTTTAGTTATGAGTTAAGGGCAAGGATCTCCGATCAAGCTCATCCGCACGCGTTATGTGCCTAGGCCCCTCCAGCGAGCGTCGGTTCCCATCAGGTTGCTCTCCTTCATCTCCTGCACGGCCCTGTACAGGCGGGATTCCAGCTTGGCCTGGCTGTTGCGGCGTCTGGTGTGACGAACAATGAGTACGCCGGTGCCCGCCAGCACCGCTAGAGCGAGCCCCCCAATCGCCCACAAAGCCCCCGTAAGGCTCACCGGGGACAATCCTCCGCCGAGGGGCTCGAACTTGGGTGGTGTCACTTTGGTCACCGAAGGCACTGAAGGACTCGGCTCGGGCAGGACCGGCTCGACCGGCGGTGGCGCTTCGGTGGCTTCTGGACTCGGTGTCGCCGAAGGCTTCAGGGTCTTTTTGGGCGTGGGCTTAACGCTAGGCGAGGGAGCGGCCGGCGGCGGAGGCGGGGGCGGCTGAGACGCCTGCGTGGGCGAAGGCGAGGGAGAAGGCGAAGGCGAGGGAGAAGGCGATGGCGATGGCGATGGTGGGGGCGAAGGCGAGGGGGGACAGGGGGGGAACCCGAGAACGCCGCAGACGACCTGCGCTCTACCGGGACTCGGCGTCACGCAAAGAAACGCAACTGCAAGCATCAGGCCAAGCAGAACGGGGCGCCCACCGAAACCTCGCATGGTCATCGGCGGCCCTTGTTCTTGAGGCGATCCCTGATGCCCCACCTTGTAATCGAAGTGATCGCTTCGACCACTACGGCCTTTGACATCTTAGATTCTCCCGCCGTTCTCTCTCGAAATACTATGGGCACCTCTTTAATGCTATGGCCTAGCAGCCAGGTTTTGTAGGTCATTTCGATTTGAAATGCATAACCTTGCGACTGAACCCGGTCGAGTCCGATCGCTTTTAGCACCTCCGCTCGGTAGCATCGGAATCCACTGGTGGAATCTTGAACTTTGTAACCCAGCATCCGCCTCGCGTATAGATTCCCCGCTTGCGAAAGCAGATGGCGCCCCTTGGACCATCCCACGACCCGGCCCCCAGAAATATAACGAGACCCGATTACCAATCCACAAGTGTGCGCCCCTTCGATCAGTTCGGGCAACGAAGCCGGGTCATGCGACAGGTCGGCATCCATCTCGATGAAGTGGGTGAATCCCCTCTCGAGTCCCCAGCCAAAACCATCCACATAGGCTTTTCCGAGGCCTCCCTTGACCTCGCGAGCCAGCAGATTAATCCTTGAACCCGTCATTCGTCGCTGAGCGATTTCCAGCGTCCCATCGGTGGAACCGTCGTCGACCACGAGCACGGAAACGTTAGTCGCAATTCCCATCACAGCGTCGAGGAGAGAATCTAAATGCGCGGCCTCGTCGTAAGTTGGAATAACGACCAGGACGCGGCCCCCCGGCGCGTCGCTCAAGTTATTTTCAAGGCTCGAAAAGTGTTCCGTTTATACGCAGTCCCTACACAGAGTGCGTTTACGGTCGGCAAGCTGGCTGTTGTTCTTTACCAAATGGCACGAAGCGCAAACAAATTCGTTTGCCTGCTTGGGTATAGCCCGTATCGAGAGCGACTCAAGGCGCTCCTCTCGGCTGAGATCAAGCATTGACTCATCATCGTCTTCAGCATCTACGATATCGGGAGTCTTGGCAACGATTTCGTCGAGACTTGTCTCGACTTCATCAGTCTCAACTGGGTCTTCGTCGTCTTCGGCACCCGCAGCTTCTTCGGGCTCTTCAAGCTCTTTCAACGTTCACCCTTTCATCGCAATCAAATCCAAATCGAAAATGGGATTATGCGCCATTCGTGCAAATGTGCAAACGGAATCGCCAGAATTTTCTTGAAGGAGGCGTAAATCGATTGACTCTTCGCCTGGTTACGGTCAACATTGGGCATGGTCGCCGAAGCTACTCCCCTTCCACCGATGAAGGATCGCATTGTCGAAGCAGCCTTCGAAACGCTCAAGGAGGAAGGGTTCGCTGGAACAAGCGCCAGGGCGATTGCCCGGCGCGGAAGCTTCAATCAGGCTCTCATTTTCTATCATTTCGGAACTCTCAACGATCTTTTGCTGGCCGCCTTAGACAAGACCAGCGCCGACCGAATGGCCGGGTACCGCGAGGCCATCCAAAGCAGCAAGTCCATCGACGCCAGGATTGACGTTGCGACCCGGCTTTACCGAGAGGATCTGAGTTCGGGGCGAATCACGGTCATCTCGGAATTAGTGGCCGGCAGCCTTGCGAGACCGGATCTTGCTCCTGAAGTCGTCCAACGCATGGAACCCTGGATTGATTTCACTGAGGAAGTGCTCGAAGAAGTGCTGACTGGTTCGCCCTTTCAAGGGCTCATCCCTCCCCGCACCCTGGCCTTCGCGGTCGTGGCTCTTTACCTTGGAGTCGACCTGCTCTCGCACCTTGATCAAGACAACTCCAGAGCCGAGGCTTTGTTTCAACTGGCGGCGGTTGTAGGACCCTTAATCGCTCCCATATTGACGCCGGATTATTCGAACGAAATGACTTCCGATTGACTACCTACCCGATTGATATCCCCCTGCGTGGCAGAGTTGCTCATCAGAAAAGCAGGCTTACGAAACCACGAGCCACGGTAAAAGCGCCGATGATAAGCAGGGCCAGCGCCAACAACAAAATTGGTCCCACCCACCAATCGCTCGCCCGCTCCAGGGGTTTTTTGCCGGCTGCATCCAAGTAGATAGCCATAGCGGAACCATGTTGATCCCGAAGGTAAACATGATCGGCCGTTCCCCCTTCGACGTCTGAAGCCGCTAGAAACAGTTCGGTAAGCTCTTTTCGAGTCAACCTAACCGTGATCTCGTCGATAACACGGTCGCGCGAGTCCTTTATTTCCACGACCCCAGCCTAGTGCACTACCAACTGGTGGGCCTTAAATCTTCAGACGAAAGGCGTTGGGTATTATCTCGAACTCGGCGGGGGTAAACCCGAGAAATTTTCCATCTGCTTGAATTTCCAATGGCGCCTCGGAGGAGACCTCAACCTTGGCAGCGAGATACTCCTTGATCGAACTCGTTGGAACGTGGCCTCCCTTTTGAGCTTTGCTGAGAGCCGCAACATAGTCGCGCTTGGTCCCTTTCATTATTAATGCGTCAAACCTTCCGTCGGCAGGATGGGCCCTTGGAGCCATCCTCATTCCGGTGCGAAAAAACTGCCCGTTGGCAACAATCAGATTGCAGAGTCTGCCTTCGTAAAGACGGTCATCCAAAGCTATTCGCGTGGGCCCCGGTCGAAACATCGTGAGAGTCGCCCAAAAACCCAGCAGCTCTGCCCCCCTGCCCATAAACCCGGGCAATCGCCCCGCTCGCCGCTGGGTGGCGCCCCCGAAGCCGATTTCGGCCAAATTCACAAAACAACATGTCTTGCGATCGCCATTGCCCGCGAAACTTATCCGCCCGGCATCGACTCCGAAGTAGGGTTCGCCTGCCAGGTGGGTCACAGCATCCGCCGGATCTGTCGGCAGTCCGAATGTTTTGGAGTAGTCACTGCCGGAGGCCCCTGGGATTATCGCAAGAAGAAAGTCGGAACCCGGCCTGGGATCGGCGCCCAGCATGCCATTGACGACCTCATGAATAAGTCGGTCATTGCCCGCGGCAACTAGATACCGGCCTTGTTGAGCGGCGTCGATTGCCAGACGAGCGGCGTGTTCTAGGTTCGAGGCGACATGCAGCTCGTAATCGATGCCGGTGGAGCTGAGCAGGTCAGTCAGTGTTTCACCGTTTGGACCTCGCGGCTCATTTCGGCGCAGCGTGATCACGCTCGGGGTGCCGTAAGGCGACGACGCCACTACAGAAGTCCTGTATAGGCCACTACGCCTCGGTTCATTCCGTCGATTGCCAGGCCCAGATCCTTTGACAGATCCTGGTCTTCCTCCGCTCCTTTGATCTGTCGAAGCAGGTCGATAGTTTGCTTGCTTGACCGAATGAAATCACCCGGCGGGGAGTCTTCGTCAACAAGATTTTCAAGCGGTTCGCCGCGGCACCATCGGTAGGCGTAATCAGCGAAACCAGCTTCGATCCCCCTGGTCATTTCAAGCCCTTCGGCGGCTTCGCTCGCCCTTACGCGCTCCCCCAGCCGGACAACCCTTCCGTAAACGCGCTTGCAGGCAGAGGTCGGCAGCGTGCCGACTACCTCAAAAGGGCCCCTGCTTTGAAACACAAAGGTCGAGGCCACCGCAGCAAGCTCTGCTGGGTTAAGCCCCGCCAGAAACCCCTTGTTCAAAACCTCTGCAACCAGCAAATCGTTTTCGTTGTAGATCCTGGCCAGGCGCCACCCCTTGGAGGTCAGGTTGAAGTCATCGACGTACCCATACTCGGCAAGGACTCGAAGGATTTTTTCGAACCGGCGGGACAGAGTCTCAGTCCTGGCTCTCACCTTTTTCTTGAGTCCGGAGTTCTCGCGATCCAACCGGACCGCTCGCTCCGCCCACTGAGCGTGTCTTTCACGATCAGGGCAGGGGTGACAGGGGTGCCCCAGCACGGCTGCTCTTAAAGCCATCGCCTCGCTTTCCTGGGGGGACTGTTCAGAGGCGATTGAGTTGCCACCGAGATCCATCTGATCAAGAGCCTGCGCCAACCTGCGCCGGGACTGCCCGTCCAGTCTCGGCTTGCCGTGGCTTGCCAATTCTTCAGCTTTGAGAGCGGACTCTAGGTTCCCGGCGATTGTTGGTGGTTGGGCGAAGTCATTCAAACCCAGCCTTGCGAACCTCCGATTGGCAGTCAATGCAAGAATGAGCGGATCTCCGCGCTTCGAGTGCTGGGCGCCTACCACGACGATGGGGCCCTGCAGTTTGCCGGAAGTAACCAACAGCACGTGGCCAGGTTTCACGCCAGATAGAACCTTGCGGGTCGTCTGACGATCCGCTACCGTGCCTGCAGCGAAAACACGCTTTTCGAAGTCGCGCGACTTGTCGTGGAGCTTCCAATAAGCGCTGAAGTCCCCCATATCGCAATCCATTTTCTCGCGGTATGAGGCCACGTATGCGCTATTGCGCTCGATCAACTGCTCTAGGACAACAACGTCCTTGTCGGCACGGTATTGCGCAAAAGATGAATTCAACAGGTGATCGGCTTGCGCCCTCGAATAGTTCCTCACCAGGTTGGTGGCCATGTTGTAAGAGGGCTGAAAGGACGACATTAACGGATTTGTTCGCGCCCCGGCCAGGGCGGCAATCTGGCTGAACGGTATCTCGCGCTGTTCGGGGACCACCGCGTGGCCCCTCGAATCGATGCCGCGGCGGCCGGCGCGCCCGGTAAGCTGGGTAAACTGGCCCGCCGTCAATATCTCATGCCGTTCGCCGTTGAACTTGTTCAGACTCTCGATCACGACCGTCCTGGCTGGCATGTTGATGCCAAGAGAGAGAGTCTCGGTGGCAAAAGTAACCTTTACTAGACCGGCTTGAAACAATTCTTCGACAGCCTCCTTGAAGGCTGGTATGAGCCCGGCGTGATGAGCCGCAAAGCCGGCTGCCAGAGCCTCAATCCATTCCGAATATCCGAGAACCTCGAGGTCGGCAGGGTCCAGATACTCGCACCTCAACCGGGCATGTTCCCGGATATGGGCGCGCTCCGCCCCGTCGGTCAACACCAGGCCTTCCCGCATGCACGAACCCACGGCGGCATTGCACCCCTTCCGAGAAAAGATGAAGTAAATGGCAGGGAGCATTTGTTGTTCCGCCAATAGCTCGATGACATCGCTTCGGTGCGGGAATCGCGGCCTCTGGGGTTGCCTGCCCTGCTTGGAACGACCTCGCCGTGCCCGAGACCTGTAGCTATCGGATTCCAGGCGGGCTACCTGGGGATTTGGAGCCAGCGCAGACTCCTCGCCCACGAACATCGGGTACATGACTCCTGCGAGCAGATAATGAGGCTCAAGTTGAACGGGCCGGATCTGCTCAATGACGGCCGTCGTGGGACCTCTCAGGGTCTGGATCCAGTCTGAGAACTCATCCGCGTTTGAAACCGTTGCAGACAGAGACACAATCTTCACATCGAGCGGCAAGTGAATGATGACTTCCTCCCATACGGCCCCTCGGTACTGGTCCTGAAGGTAATGGACTTCGTCAAGCACTACGTAGCCGAGATCCTTCAACAGATCGGATCGCTCATAAATCATGTTCCGCAAAACCTCGGTGGTCATAACCACAATCGTTGCTTCCGGGTTTATTGAATTGTCGCCGGTCAAAAGACCCACGTTGTCTGGTCCGTGGAGCGCTGACAGGTCTGCGAATTTCTGGTTTGAAAGTGCCTTTAGCGGAGTCGTGTAAAAAGCCTTTTTGTCCTCCTCGAGCGCCATCCAAACCGCGAATTCCCCAATGACAGTCTTTCCGGAACCGGTGGGCGCCGCCACAAGCACCGATTCGCCCCGAACAAGAGCTTCCAGGGCCTCCACTTGAAATGGATCGAAAGCAAAGCTGTATCGGGAAGAAAACTCTTCGATCACATGTGCGCTCATGTCGCTTCCAATTGTGCCGTCAAAGCCTTGCCCCGATGGCGCGGGGCCACGAAATACTAGCGGCGACGAGCCACTACGGTGCCGGCTGGACGGGCAGAGTTGTTGTGGCCTGGTCGGGAACTGCTCCGGCCTGCCCCGGCTGGCCGCCCGCCGGAGCGGTGGGGGCCTCTTCCGAAGGAAGTTGTATCGGCGCCGGGCTGCTTTCGGCCGCACCGTCCGGCGTTGCAGGCCGCTTCCCCACCCCGAATCGAACCTTTAGGGCCGTCAGTTTTGTCTCACCGCTGGTGACAAGGTTTTGACCATGGGCGGCGATATTCAGGCTCTGCTTCAAAGCCAAGTCCCTGGTGGCAGTATCCGGGGTGGTGGCGCCAAGTTGCAGGCTCTTCACCGAGTCGATGAGAACGATGTTGCCCTGAACCAGCAGTGCTCGAGTTTCGTCGAGTTCAGGCAAGCCCGGGGGGATATCGGTGCTTCTAAGCTGTGTATCCAACTTTCGGAATTCAGTCAGCCACAAGTCGGCTTGTTTTTTTAATTCTGGGGGGGGTAGTTTTCCCGATGTAACACCATCCGGCGCCGCGGCCATAGAAGACAATACCTCCCCAAGCGGAGACTTGGCGAGTTGGTATTTGCGATCAAACTTGCGAACGGCCTGAGTGTTGACTTTGGTCTCCTTACGAGTTCGCAGCCAGTCGCCGCCGACTTTAAGAACCGTCCCAATTAGCGCGATACCAACAGCGATGGCGATTAACTGGTACCCCGACCGGTGGTACCAGGCGGACCGGGATCGCGGAGGGGCCGTCTTTGGAACCGGTATGGCACCCCGGGCTCTCACCGGCTTGCGAGGGGGAGGCTTTTTCGCTGTCTTAGCCATATGCGTGAGAGTCTATCCGGCTCAAGGCTCTTTCCCGGGCGGGTACTCCCGGATGTCCGGATCCGCCATCTGGGGATCCTGTTGGTTTACTGCGACGTCCGCGGGCTCCGTGGCGCCCAGCTTTGTGGTCACGGACTCGCTTTCAATAGGCAATGCTTTTGTTTCAGGCACAGGCCAAGGGTGGAACGCTGGATCATCGGCCGCTGAATCGTGAAAAGCAGGGTCATCCAGGCCCGCCTTGAGATCTTCAGTAAGGTCCCCCGTAACCTTTTTAAACTCCCTTAGCGCCTTGCCGGCCTGCCGTGCCATATCCGGTAGCCGGCGGGGACCGAAGACCAGTAGCGCGACTACGGCAATAACCATCATTTCAGGAAAACCAATATTGCCCATTGTCCTAGAGTCTAAGGTCTGGCGTTGGCCTGCGCACCGAAATCTTTACTCAGTCACGATTCGTATCGAGCAGCGAGCCGGCAGGCCGACTGCCGGACTGCCTCGGCAAGCGATTTCGGTTCAATGACTCGGGCATACTTGCCGAGTCGGACCAACAGCCTCTCAAGCCAGATTGTCCCACCAGCAGTGAGCTGCACCCGGGTCCAGCCTCCCTTTCTGGGTGTTACTGAGATCGTCGGGTAGTACTCGGTGACCCAAGCCGCTTCAGGCCTTAGGTCGATTGTCACCGGCAAGGCGCCGGCAGACTGCACATATATCTGCTCGTACTTAGACAGATCCACGTCCGCAGGGATGATGGCCCGCTCGTCGAGGGTTTGCAAACGCCGGACTCTGTCAAGCCTAAAAATCCGTTCGGCCTCGACCTTGTTGCACCAGCCGAGCAAATACCAACGTCCCGCAGCGAAGAACAATGCCCAGGGGTCGACGTCGCGCTCAGTGATTTCTTCTTTCGAATGAGACTGGTACCTCAGATGGACCCGGAGGCCGCTTTCAATGGCCCTTCGGATCTCGGTAAGCTCATCCGAGGCAGCCACACCCACAGCCACCCGCTCAAGGGCCTCGGAGCCGAGGGCGTCTTTCAACCTTTCTGTGGCTCTAAGGATCGCCGGGTTGGGCTCGCCACCGGCAGCGGCCAATGCCCTTGCGCCCGCGTAAAGAAGGAGCCCTTCGGCGGGCGTCAGCCGAAGCGGGCGCGAAAAGTATTCGGCTGTTTTGATCCAAACCTGGCCGGAGTCTATGTAGGCCTCGATTAGATCACCGGGCCCGTAACCGGGCAGCCCGCACATGAATAGAAGATTGAGGTCGGCGATGAGTTCCTTTTGAGTAAGGCCGAATCTGCCACACACTTCGTCGACCGAGATCCCAGAGTTGCGGAGCACAAAGGGCACCATGATCAAAAGACGAGCGAATCTAGCTTCTGTAGTTGTGACCGGTGTTGGGCTCATTTCTTTGGCTCACACATCTCGGCAAGCCGCTCATGCATGACCTCGCGGAGCTCAGGCGGAGCGGTAACCTCAGCCCCGTCGCCGAAACTAAGAACCCAACCGATGAACCCATCTACGTCGGTAACTTCAACGAACGCAATCGCCCCTCCCCCGGATTGCGACTGAAGATTAAGCCATGGAGATGAGCGCTCAGCCCACCAGGCAACGGAAGGAGCAAACACCACCTCGGCCTGCATTATTCGGATTCCCTGGACAAAGGGAGGAGTTTCAAGAGCCGCCTCGGCTCGAAAGTTCTCGGGAGCTTCAAAATCCGCTCCGGATTTCGTCGGGTCCGTCTGACGGATGACGCCCTGAACACGATCAAGTCGAAAGGAACGTACCTCGGTGCTGCCATGGTCCATTCCCACCAGATACCAAACTCCTTTGCGATGAACCAGACCGTAGGGATCGAGGATACGAACTGCCTCGCCACTGCGACTCCTGTACGCAAAGGTCAATGTCTTCTTTTCCGTTACTGCCTCGAAAGCAATTGGAAGGCTTGGAGCGGTAAGACTGAGGTCGGCGCTCAGCCAATGTGGGTTAGTAGATTGTTCAACGGGTTTGTTGTGACCCAATTTCAACATGGCCGACCGGGCCGTGGCGTCATCGCGCATGCGAACAAGCCCCGCGGCCAGCCAAAGGGCCGCAAGTTCATCGGGTGCAAGTTCCAGCTCCGGCAAGTAGTAGCGATCTTTGGGGATTCGATAGCCTTCTTCTAATTCCCAAACATCCATCGGCGCCCGCTCAACGGGAATGCCCATCTCATGAAGTTCCTGCTTGTCGCGCTCGAACATGCGCTTGAAGGCATCCCACTGGTCCTGGCCATATCCGGGAATGGTTTGGTGAATCTCTTGAAGACTTATTGGTCGTGAAGTCTCGAGCAACATGACGATCAGGTTGAGCAGCCTTTCGGCCTTTGAAGCGTTAGTCAATTTCGTAGATGAGCTTGCCCGCTACCAGGCCTGCGGCCCCTGCAGCCATAAAAAATTCGGGATCGTCGACGACGGACCGGCCCATTGTCTCGGGGGTCAAGTCGAATTCCTTAAGCGCCGGTTCGGTCTCCCAGGCGTCGACGATTCGAATATCGTGCATGTCGCTGAGCCCCTGGCCGGCAAGAGCAGCCATTACCTGGTTCAGCTTGTCGAGTTCGAAGTCGGGTACGGCAATGGTCCCCCTGGCTACAGCTCCAAATCTTAGTGCGGCTAAACAATGCCGGCTGACGCCGTGGTGGCGGGGCCTTTGGTCGGCGAACGAAATTCTGAGCGCCGCGATTGGGCGGCCTCCAAGAGCGGCTGCGGCCGATACCACCTGCCCTTGCTCCATGCCCGTGTGGCCCAATAACGTATTTGTTCCGACGACCCCGGGTCCCACCGAGACAACCGTCACGTCGGCCTTTAGCACTTCACTGGCCGCCATGAGCGAACTGAAAATGTTGATGGACTCAAGATCACCGCCGAAGGCGTGTCCGCATGTGATCGTAGCCTGAATTAAGTCCCGGTTTTTCAGCTCTGCAACCACCCTGCTGTGCGCGATCGGCAAAGCGCCACCGTCGGTCATGATGTAGGCGATGGTGAGGTCAGGGTCCATGTGTTTCAACATGGCTACCGCCGGCGCCACTTGCGAGTGCAGGCCACAGGCAACGACGGGCATACCGGCCAGCGAGTCCGCCTCGGCCAAAAGTTCGTGGTGCTCGCTTTCGGGGGCCTCAGCCACCAACGTGTCCATTTGCCAGGGCGTGTATCTGAGCTTCATGATGTGTCCCGGCGACCTAGATTCGACTTTGTCCAGCCCCAGGTTCCACAAAACGAAGTCATCGCCCCCGGTCCCGAGGGCAAGTTCCACCGCGGTAGTATTTATGACCACCCTGTCCCCCACGGTCAGCTTGCCGGTCATAACCGGAAAGCTGGTAGCCTGACGATTCCTTCGGCCGAGCTTGACCGTCACCCGCTCGATCCCCTCACTGGAATCGAGGACCTTGGCGACGACGCCTGTGCTAAATCTGGCCAAGCAGGTCCCTCCCGATCTTCATTCGCCCGATCTTCATTCGCCCGATCTTCATTCGATTGGTCACAACGCTGAAATCAATCTTGCGACCCGCTCGTCGGTGTGCTTAAACGGATCCTTACAAAGAACCGTCCTTTGGGCCTGGTCATTCAATTTCAAGTGGACCCAGTCAACGGTGAAATCTCGGCGTCTCTTCTTAGCCGCCCTGATGAACTCACCCCGCAATTTAGCCCGGGTGGTTTGCGGCGGGTTCAGCTTTGCCTCATCGATCTCCTGGTCGGTCACGTAGCGCTCGGCAAGGCCATTTCTCTCGAGTAAGTAATAAAGACTTCGGCGCCGTGACACATCATGGTAAGCAAGGTCCATCAGCGCGAGCTTAGGATGACCGAGCCCAATTTCATGCCTTGCCTGGAAGGCTTCCAGCAACTTGTACTTCATTACCCAATCGATCTTCGAATCAAGCTGCATAAAGTCATCCTCCAAAGCGACAAGGCACCCCTCCCAATCCTTAACTATTTGCTTCATTTCCGGATCGTCTCGACGATCAACGTACTTAGCTGCACGGCTAAGGTACTCCCATTGCAACTCGATGGCCGAAGTCTCGCGGCCATTGGCGAGGCGCACTTTACGGCGGCAGGTTATATCGTGCGAAATCTCTCGTATGGCCTTGATGGGATTCTCGAGGGTTAAGTCACGCATCACCACTCCTTCTTCAAGCATTCGAAGGAGCACCGACGTGGTGGCGACCTTGATCCAGCCGGAATATTCGCTCATGTTCGAGTCACCGACGATGACATGAAGCCGGCGAAATTTCTCAGCATCTGCATGTGGCTCATCTCTGGTGTTAATAATTGGCCTGGAACGGGTGGTGGCTGAAGAAACTCCTTCCCAGATATGTTCTGCCCTCTGGGAAATGCAGTACAGGGCGCCCCTGGCGGTCTGTAGAACTTTGCCCGCTCCGGAAAAGATTTGCCTGGAAACAAAAAACGGGATCATGACTTCGGCAAGTTTGCCGAACTCGCCGTAGCGGCTTACCAGGTAGTTCTCGTGACATCCGTAAGAGTTGCCCGCTGAGTCAGTATTGTTCTTAAAGAGGTAAACCTGCCCGGAAATACCTTCTTCCCTAAGGCGCATTTCAGCCGCGTTGACGAGCGATTCGAGTATGCGCTCCCCCGCTTTATCATGGACAATAAGCTCACGAATGTCGTCACATTCGGGAGTTGCATATTCTGGATGCGATCCTACGTCGAGATAAAGCCTGGCCCCATTTTCCAGAAAGACATTAGACGATCGCCCCCACGACACAACCCGGCGGAACAGGTAACGGGCAACTTCATCGGGCGATAAACGACGCTGTCCGCGAAAAGTACAGGTAACCCCATATTCATTTTCCAGCCCGTAAATTCGTCTTTCCAAATCACCGCCTCACCCCGATTTAGGCAAGAAGCGCACTAACCTCTTTGTCTAGCAAACGGCGGAACTTGCGGCGCTCGCGGGTGCGATCAAGTACTGCCACTTCAAGGTTCCCGGTAGCGGGAATGTCGCGGCTTTCGACCTCGGCCAGGGCGGCAAGCCCAAGTTTCACGCCGGCCGCCACCGCCATATCGGCCTTGTAGTGGGTGGTGAGATACCCGGCGAGATCCTCCGAGTTGCCCCCCATAGCGACAAAGTCTTCCTCGTCGGTGACCGAGCCGTCGTACAAGATTCTGTAAAGCTCATTCGATTGAGCGTCAATGCCTACCTGGGCCACGAGAATTTCCACCTCGAAAGGCTTCATAGCTTCGGTGAAAATCTGACCGAGAATTTGCGAATAGGAGTTGGCAAGTCCTCGCGCCGTAACATCATCGCGTGAGTAAGAGTACCCCCGAATATCCGCCTGGCGAATGCCGTGCATGCGAAGACTTTCGAACTCGTTGAATTTTCCAACTGCGCCAAAGGCCATCCTGTCGTAAATCTCCGAAATCTTATGGAGAGTGGCAGAAGGATTCTCGGCCACAAACAAGATCCCGTCCTTATAGGCCAAGGCGATAACAGACTTACCGCGAGTAATGCCCTTTCGCGCGTAGTCGGACTTGTCCTTCATCAGTTGTTCTGGTGAGACGTAAAAAGGCATCGACATGGGAGGTCCTACTCGACTTGCTCAGAGGCGCCGGGGATCCGCTCATCGGATTGAACGGCGCCGGCGGATCGGCGCTCCTGCAGCAAGGCTTCGAACAGAGCGGCTATTTCGTCGTCGGGGATTTTGGCGAAACCTTCGGCAGAAATCGAGGCGATGTTGGGATAAATGTTACGAAGCACGTCGGGGCCGCCGGTGCCGACATCTTCCTCTGAAGCGTCGAACAGGGCCTCGAGCGCAACCTTTACCGCCTCGTCTCTTGTGATGTCGGGCCGGTACCGTTTCTTAATGGTGGCTCGGGCGTCGCGGCCCCCCGAACCGGTTGCCCAATAGTCGCTTTCTTCATAGCGTCCGCCGGTAAGGTCGTATTTGAAGATCCGGCCAACCTCTGCCCCCAGGTCGAAGCCGGCGAATAGCGGGACAACCGCCAGTCCTTGCATCGCCATGGGAAGGTTCGCTCGGATCATCTGCGACAACTTGTTGGCCTGGCCTTCAAGGCTGAGACGTTCGCCCTCGATCTTCTCGTAATGCTCAAGCTCGGTCTGGAACAAGCGGGTCATTTCAATGGCAGGCCCTGCTGTGCCCGCGATCGCCACGGCCGACCAGTTGTCTGTTGCGAAAACCTTTTCGATAGACCGATGGGCAATTGAATAGCCTTCGGTGGCACGGCGGTCTCCCGCTATGACCACGCCTCCCCTGTGCCGAAGCGCAAGGATCGTAGTCGCATGAGCAAACTGAGGCTCAGCGCCGGAGATCTGTGTCGCGCCGGGCATTCTGCCCTCCGCATTTGCGCCGCGGTTCATCAGATCACTAAATGACGAGGGGCCGAGTTCGGCAGAGGGCGATCGTGAAAAGGGCAAGTTGGGAAAATCCATAGTTGTGGCCAGTCTATTAGAGACGAAGGAGATTCGAAGATGGACGAGCGGCTTATTGGCCGCCTTTTTGTACATACGAGCGCACGAATTCTTCGGCGTTTTCCTCAAGGACTTCGTCGATCTCGTCGATGAGGCTGTCTATTTGCTCGGTGTTCTTGCGCTCTCGGGCGGCGGGCGCGGCTGGCTGAGGCTCGTCTTCCGCTGCCTTTTTCTTCGCACGCTTTACTTCTTCGCCTGCCGGCATACCTCACCCTCCATTAACTTATATGTCCATTGTAAAGCCGCTACGCGTCTAGTGCCTCCAGTAGGTCTGCCGCCGTTTTTGATGAATTGATCAAACTCTCGGTGGCTTGCCTGTTGCCCCTTAGCGGCTCCATCATTGAAATTTTCTTTAAGGTCTCGGCACCGGTGTCGAACATCATTCCATCCCACGATGCCGCGGTCACATCGGACGAGAACTTACTGAGAACAGTTCCCCGGAAGTAGGCCCTGGTGTCGAACGGAGGCTGTGACACGGCGCTCGCAATTTCAGCCTCGGTGACCATGGTTTCAAAGTGACCCTGTTCGACCAATTTGTAATAAATTCCTTTTCCAACGCGGACGTCGTGATACTGCAAATCCACCAACGAAAGTCTTGGATCCGGCCAGTCGAGCTTGTGCCGCTCCTGGTAAGCCTTGAGCGTCTTGAATTTGGCGACCCAGTCGAGTTGACGGTCAAGCGTCATCGGGTCGGTCTCAAGTCCCATTAAGACCTGCTCCCACCGAGTGGTTACCTCTGCCAGAACCTCGTTGTCGTCCTGTTCGACCAGGTACTTTTTCGCCCAGTCTAAGAACTCCCACTGCAGATCCACGGCGGTGATCGTGCGGCCATCAGCAAGAGCTACTTTGGCGCGGCAAGTCGGATCGCGCGAGATCGCCCTAAGGGCGGAGATCGGTTCCGCCAAGGTTAGGTCCGCGGCAATAAAGTCGTCCTCGACCATTTGAAGCAGTAGGGCCGTGGTGCCGGTCTTGAGAAAAGTCGCTATTTCGCTCATGTTGGCATCGCCGATAATCACGTGCAGCCGCCTGTATTTGTCGGGGTCGGCGTGGGGCTCGTCTCTGGTGTTGATGATGGGCCGCTTGAAGGTGGTCTCGAGGCCCACCTCGACTTCGAAGAAGTCGGCCCTTTGTGAGATTTGATACTTAACAAGCTCGGTGCCGGGTTGGCCCTCTGTGCCGATCTTTCCAGCGCCGGTAAATACCTGACGGGAAACCAAAAAAGGAGTGAGCATTTTCACAATACTTGGGAACGGAGTGGACCGCGAGACCAGGTAGTTTTCGTGACAACCGTAAGAATTGCCCTTGCCGTCCGAATTGTTCTTATACACGAGGATTCGCTGTCCCTCAGGCAGCGCTGTGGACGCCGAATGCAGGCTGGCCGCCAGCACGCGCTCCCCCGCCTTGTCGTGAATGACGAGATCCCGGGCATTCGTGCATTCAGGCGTGCAGTACTCTGGATGAGCATGGTCAACGTAGTAGCGAGCGCCGTTTTCGAGGATCACCGAGACCAAAGACCCTTCATCTTCCGCCGGCTCCAGCCCCGGCCGCTCGAAACCCCTGGCGTCTCGCAACGGGCTTTCTTCTTCATAATCCCAACGGACTCTTTTAAGTCGAGGCGAGGCGTAGGAGTTAATCAGAATCGAGGAAGCAAGAATCGGGTTGGAATCCTCCGTCCCTTTGGCGATGATCCCGTATTCAGTTTCAATTCCCATTACCTTGAGGATTGCCACGTCTGCCTCCACAACTAGGACACGAGCTGAGCCCGGTCAGGCAAGAGCCCTCAACCCATCATACGGGTCATTGAAAGCAACAATTGCTCCCGGAAAGTCGCAACCGGTAGTAACGCCAACCGTTTAAGATACCTGATATGTCATTAATGCCCCCTCCGGTAAGAAACGTGCCGGCGCCAAAGCACCGCCCCGACCGGCCTTCCAGGTTAAGGCCTTCCAGGTTAAGGCCACCCAGGTTAAGGCCAGGCGGAGTGGGACGAGGCCCCGGGAAGCACTCTTACCGCCCGCCTGCCAAGCGGCCCGGCCATGGGCGCTGGTGGCTCAGCCGCGCTAGACATTTTCTCGGCCGTCTGGATCTTGAAAGGGCTAGACGATCCTTCGCCCGGGCAAACGAAGGGCCTGCTTGGATTCGAATAGCTCGTGTGGCCATCGTCACTTCCGTTCCTGTTGGGTTGGCCGCGTTGCCCACGGCGACTTATGACCCTAAACCTCCAACGACAGTTTCAGTTTCCGGGAAGTTGGTTTTGCTGCCGCCTCAAGTAACGCTGTCATCGGCCTTCAAGCAATTGGGTGGCGGCCCGCAACCAGGCCGAATCATGAGCGTGCTCGGAAACCCCCTGGGTCCGGCCGACACATCGCCGATCGTAAGGCTGAACGGCAACCCAACATTGCCTTCAATTCAACTTCGAAACGGTGACCGCCTGGAATTCCAAAATGGCGCAGATAAACCAGAGCCGGCCGTTCAGGAAACCTATGCGCAAGCAGAAGGAAATCCTCAGTTCTTAATCGGCAGCGGGAGTGTGACTGTGCTGAGAGGCACCTTGTCGGGTCAAATCCAAACGCTCGCATCCACCCCGGGGACCGGCGCCCCCCAGGTGGCATTGACCTTCGATGATGGTCCAAGCCCCCTGTACACGCCTGCGATCCTAGACATCTTGCGAAATGCTGGAGTAAAGGCGACTTTCTTTCCATTGGGAAGAACGGCTTCGCGAAACCCAGACCTTGTTCGGCGCCTAGTCGCCGAAGGCATGCACATCGGCAATCACAGCTGGGACCATCCCGTACTGACCAACAAGCCGGCCAAATTCGTAATCGATCAGCTAAAAAGGTCCGAAGATACGCTCAGCGCGCTCGGGGCTTCGGTAAGTGTTTTTCGACCCCCCTTCGGTAGCTTTCAGCCTTCCACCCTCAAAACCGCGGAATCCCTCCACCTGAAGACGGTGATTTGGAGCGTGGACTCACTCGATTGGAAAAAGACCGGAACGGAGCAAATCGTTGACCGCGTTCTTTCATTGGTGCGACCGGGTTCGATAATTCTCCTTCACGACGGTGGCGGAAACAGAAGTCAGACAGTAGCTGCCCTCCCACAAATAATCTCAACCCTTAAAGCGCGCGGCTACCAATTCGCCCTCTTGGGAGGCTAAAGCTTGGGAGGCTAAAGCTTGGGACGCTAAAACCGAAGAACCCAAAAGGGACGGGCCGTACTTACAGATACTGCCCCGTCTTGACCTGCTCAATCGAGCGGGGGTCGCCCTTCTTGTGTTCCCCAACCAGGGTTCTCACATAGACGATTCGCTCCCCCTTCTTACCTGAAATTCGAGCCCAATCATCGGGGTTGGTTGTGTTGGGCAAATCCTCATTCTCGTGGTACTCCTGATGAATCGACTCGATGAGGTCCTCGGCCACTATTCCACGGCTGCCGTCTGCGATTGAGCGCTTAATCGCCATTTTCTTCGCCCTTCGAACTATGTTCTCGATCATTGCCCCGGACGCGAAGTCTTTGAAGTACAGAACTTCTTTGTCGCCGTTGGCGTAGGTGACTTCGAGGAATCGGTTCTGGTCATTCACCGAGTACATCTCTTCAACCGTCAACCCGATCATGTAGTCGATAGTCTGGCGAAGATCGCCGTCGCCGTTTGCCAGCTGCGATTCATTTATTGGAGTTTCAACAGTTAGGTACTTCGAGAAAATGGCCTTGGCGGACTCATAATCAGGGCGTTCGACCTTGATCTTGACGTCAAGCCTGCCGGGGCGAAGGATGGCCGGGTCGATGAGGTCCTCGCGGTTCGAGGCGCCGATCACCATGACATTTTTCAACGACTCCACCCCGTCGAGTTCTGACAAAAGCTGCGGCACGATGGTCGTTTCCACATCACTTGAAATGCCGGAGCCCCTGGTGCGAAAAAGCGACTCCATTTCATCGAAAAACACAATCACCGGAACCCCTTCGGTCGACTTTTCCTTGGCCCGCTGAAAAATCATGCGGATTTGCCGTTCGGTTTCGCCGACGTATTTGTTGAGCAGTTCCGGACCTTTGACGTTGAGGAAATAGGCGCGAATGTCATCGCGCCCGGTCAATTCTTGCGTGCGCTTGGCCAGCGAGTTGGCCACAGCCTTTGCGATCAAGGTCTTGCCGCACCCCGGCGGACCGTAAAGCAAAACACCCTTGGTGGGAGGCAATTGGTACTCGTGAAAAAGATCGGCGTGCAGGAAGGGAAGCTCCACAGCGTCTCTGAGGGCCTCGATTTGAGCATCCAATCCCCCGATGGCTGTGTAGTCAATGTCGGGGACCTCTTCCAGAATCAGTTCCTCAACCTCGGGCTTGGGAAGCTTCTCCAACAGGTACCCGGATTTAGCATCCAGTAGAACGCTGTCGCCTGCGTGAAGCACCTCGTCCATGATTTGAGCAGAAAGGTGGACCACCTTTTCTTCGTCGGCGTGATTAACCACCAAGGCGCGATCGCTGTCAAGCAACTCCTTCAAAAGCGCCACTTCCCCCTGCTTTTCGTAGTCCAGCGACTCGACGACGTTCAGGGCCTCGTTCAGCATAACTTCTTGACCCTTGAACATATCGGCGGTATCAACCTCCGGCGAGACATTCACACGGAGCTTACGACCACCGGTGAATACATTCACGGTGCCGTCTTCATTCAAGTTCAAGAAGACCCCGTAGCCAGACGGAGGCATGGATAGTTTTTCAACTTCCTCGCGCAGGCTCACCAGCTGCTCGCGCGCTTCCTTCAAAAGCGAGGTCATCCGCTCGCCCTGGTCATGCGAGCGTGACGATTCGTGGCGAGCCTGAAGAAGTTGGTCCTCCAGTTTGCGAATCTTAAGCGGAGTGTCGGCCAGGCGGCTTCTAAGAAGGGCCGATTCCTGCTCGAGCTCTTTGATTTGCATCTGCAGCTCGCCGACCTCTTGTTCAAAATCGGCGATTCTGCGCTCGAATTCAGCTGATCCGCGCATTTTCGGTGCCTCCCACTGAGTCAAGTCTCCAAGTATAAGTTCGTTACGCCCGCTTGCCTGTCTTTCTTTTCGGCGAATTTATTCTCCAGGCGTACTATCGGCGGTTGCTTCTGCTTGCATAAGCCTTGCCGAAGTGAGGAAACCAGTATGAGCCACCATCCGATGGTCCGGCCTTACAGATTGGCCCTCGACATGCCAGGTTCTGGTGAGATTTTCAAGAGTCAGGATGCAGGTCCACGGGCGTAGCTTCAAGTGTTCCACAAGCTTGCTCACCTGCAGAATCGTAGGCAGGTAAAAAAGAGCGATCCCGCCCGGGCTGAGGGCGACCTCCACCTGCGGGAGAGCCCTCCAGGGCTCCGGAAGGTCCAGGACCACCCTGTCAACCTCCATCTGGTCGATAGGCTCATAGAGACTGCCAACTCGGACATCGAAATTCTCCGCCTTGCCCATGAAGCTGTGAATATTGGCCAGGGCCGTCTCGATGAAGTCTTCTCTTAGATCGAAGGCGCAAACACTCCCCTGCTCCCCGACGGCTCTGAGCAATGCGATAGTCAAAGCGCCCGACCCCACGCCGGCCTCAAGGACTCTCGCTCCCGGATAGATGTCCGCATGCATCAGGATCATGGCGGCGTCTTTTGGATATATGACCTGGGCGCCCCTGGGCATCTTTAAGACGAAGTCCGCGTAGGTTGGCCGAAAAACCTGCACGGGCTCATGGCCGGTCGAATTGATCGTTCGCCCCTCAGGCAAGCCGATGATTGCCTCGTGCTCGATGATACCGCGGTGAAAGTGAAAGGATCCGCCGGTTTGTAGGGTTATGAGGTACCTTCGTCCCTTTGAATCCGTAAGAAGGGCTTTGTCGCCCGCCTGAAATTCCCCTGCCCGGAACACCATTGCCTGAGCATAGCCTCGCGCCGGGAGTACGGCGCACAATTAACCGACTCGTAACAGTCTTGAGACGACCCCGAAACATCCACAAATTACCGTTCCGTCTGCACGCGAGAGCGCAGAAGTCTTTACAATTCCAAAAAACCGATAAATTCCCTTACAGGAGGACAACGATGGCCGAGCCCCTAAGCACCCCGAAACAGGTAGTCGATCTGGTAGCCAAAGAAGGCGTCGAGATGGTCGACCTCAGATTCTGCGATCTTCCGGGGCTAATGCAGCACTTCACGATGACCCCGGAACAGTTCACGGTCAAAGGGTTCAAGGAGGGCTACGGGTTCGACGGGTCTTCAATCCGGGGGTTCCAGAAAATCCATGAGTCCGACATGCTGCTGTTTCCCGACCCGGCCACCGCCTTCATAGACCCCTTCCGAACCCACAAGACGCTTGTAATCAATTGCTTCATCGGCGACCCGGTCACCGGCGAGTCCTATTCACGTGACCCGCGCCACATTGCGAAAAAGGCTGAAGATTTTCTTGCTTCGAGCGGTGTCGCGACCCATTCTTTCTGGGGACCTGAGGCCGAGTTCTACATTTTTGACGACGTCCGCTTTGACCAAACGCACAACTCCGGCTACTACTACGTAGATTCCGACGAAGGCATTTGGAACTCCGGCCGCGTCGAAGAAGGCGGCAACAAGGGCTACAAGCCCAGGTACAAAGAAGGCTACTTCCCGATTCCCCCGATGGACAGCCACCAGGACCTACGAAGCGAAATGGTGATCAACCTGCGCAAGGTGGGTATCGACGTTGAAGTGCATCACCACGAGGTAGGCACCGCGGGCCAGGCCGAAATCGATATGGGTTTCGGGCCGCTGATGAAGATGGCCGATGCCATCATGAAATACAAGTACGTGGTGAAGTCCACGGCGCTTCAGGCAGGCAAAACGGTCACATTCATGCCCAAACCCATCTTCGAAGACAACGGCTCGGGCATGCACGTTCACCAGAGCCTGTGGAACGACGACAAGCCCCTATTTTTTGGTGAGGGCTATGCCGGACTTTCTGATATGGCTCGTTGGTACATCGGCGGCTTGCTCGAGCATGCCCCGGCGCTTTTGGCTCTGTGTGCTCCGACAACTAACTCGTACCGGCGGCTGGTGCCCGGCTTCGAGGCCCCGGTTAATCTGGTTTACTCGCAGCGGAACCGCTCGGCTGCAGTTCGCATCCCGCTCTACTCGAATTCCCCCAAAGCAAAGCGGATCGAATTCAGGTGCCCCGACCCATCGTGCAATCCGTACCTGGCGTTCTCGGCAATGCTGATGGCTGGTCTAGACGGCATCAAGCGCAACATCGAACCCCGCGAGCCCGTAAGCCGGGACATGTACGAGTTGGGCACCGACGAAGCAGCCCAGGTGCCACAGGTGCCCGCTGATCTCGGAGAAGCCCTGGATGCGTTGGAGAAGGATCACGATTTCCTACTGCAAGGCGGAGTCTTCACCAGCGACTTAATTGAGACCTGGATTGACTTCAAAAGGGACAGCGAAATCACAGAAGTAAATCTGCGTCCCCACCCATGGGAATTTCACCTATATTACGATATTTAGGGTCGGGGCCGAACCTAAACACTCCGAACCTAAACACACTGGTGGGTTAATACTGCTTGTAGTGATTGGTTATCGGTAGGCGGCGGTCTTTGCCGAAGGCTCTTTGAGTGATCTTTATTCCGGGAGCGGCCTGACGACGCTTATATTCGGCTTTGTCGACCATCTCTATTACGCGGCCTACTGTTTCGGGATCGAATCCTAAGGCCACGATCTGTTTGCCTGACAGGTCTTGCTCTACGTAGGCTTCGAGAATCGGGTCGAGGACGTCGTAGGGCGGCAGCGAGTCGGTGTCGAGCTGATCGGGCCGCAGTTCCGCCGTCGGGGGGCGATCAATTATTGATTCCGGAATAGCGCGCCCATGTTGGTTTCGGAAGCGGGCCAGTTTGTAAACGAGGGTTTTCGGGACATCCTTCAGCACCGCAAAGCCCCCCGCCATATCTCCGTACAATGTGGCGTACCCCACTGACAGCTCCGACTTGTTTCCCGTCGAAAGCACCATCCGGCCGGTCTTGTTTGAGACGGCCATCCATAGCAGCCCTCTGATGCGAGCCTGAACGTTCTCTTCTGCAAGGCCAATTTCCGTCTTGCGGAACATCCTCGCCAGGGTCTCGGTTATCACCTCGAAGGCAAGCTTGATAGGCAAGGTCTCGAGCCGGATCCCGAGGTTGTCTGCAAGCTTGGTCGCATCACGCATGCTTTGACCGGATGTGAATTCGCTCGGGTTCGAGATACCCAGGACACTTCGCGGACCAAGAGCGTCGACCGCGATTGCTGCAGTGAGGGCCGAATCTATTCCCCCGGATAGACCGATGAGGACCTTATCGAATCCATTCTTGCCGATGTAGTCACGGACACCCAGAACCAGCGCTTGATACACCTCGGCGTCTTCGTCCAACTCTGCCGCAATCGCTGCCCTGACACTTGAGCGCTCGGGATCTTTAGAAACTCCCAGGTCGGCGATCCGGCCTTCGGGGGGCGCCTTGTCTTTCGGAGCATCCTCAGGCAGCTCAATATCCAAAACCAACAGTTCTTCTTGAAACTGAGCGGCCCTGGCAAGAAGCTCTCCGCGATGATCGCAGACGAAAGAGCTCCCATCAAAAACCAACTCATCCTGGCCCCCAACAAGGTTTACGTAGGCGATAGTGATGTCATTTTCCATGGCCCTCTCGCGAACCAGTTCCTGGCGCTTACGGCCCTTGCCGACGTGGTAGGGGGATGCATTCAAATTGATTACCAACGAAGCGCCTGCTTTGGCGCAGTCGGAATGGGGACCATCAGCAGACCAGATGTCCTCGCAAATCGTTACACCGAACAGGCCTCGGTTGAATTCGGCCAGAAGGATTGACTTTCCCGGTTTGAAGTACCTTTCCTCGTCAAAGACTCCGTAGTTGGGCAGAATCTGCTTGCGATAAATACCCCTTACCTGTTGGTCGGCAACAATTGCGGCGGCGTTGAAGATGCTCATGGGGCCGTCGGAATCAACGAAACCAACAATCGCCACGATCCCCTCGATCTCAGCAGCCAAGGCGTTCAAAGCCCGTTGGTTGTCCTCGATGAACCCCCGCTTCAGCAGAAGGTCCTCCGGCGGGTACCCGGTCAGGGCAAGCTCAGGAAAGCACACAACGTCCGCACCTGCATCTTTAGCAGCGGCCAAGGACTTTAGGATTACGTCCCGATTTTCGTCGAGACCGCCAACCACGGAGTTGATTTGAGCAAGAGCTAACCGCATAACGCACCAAGCCTAGCCGGAGTTTCTTGGACCTGAGCCCTCTTCACTGTGTTTGCTCATTGGTGACCGCTCACCATCGCAAGCTTTTGCGGTGCCACTGGAGGTCATCGATGAGGCGGTAAACCTGATTGAAACCGGCGCAATCACGAATCATGAGTACGACCTAGACTGGCCGGCGGTCACGGCGAGCTGGCACCTCTATAATCGACCATTGCCTCAAGCATTCGGTCGGAGTGGCGGAACTTGGTAGACGCGCTAGGTTGAGGGCCTAGTGGGCGCATAGCCCATAGGGGTTCAAATCCCCTCTCCGACACTCTCCCCTCTCCGACACTCCCCTCTCCGACGCCATCCGGGCACTTGGTCGCTGCCTAAAATCAGGGCTCAATCTCGAACCGGCTCACTTGAAAACCGCCGAGCCTGTCTACGTAGAAGTTTTTCACTTTCGCGGATGCCGCATAGTGGTTGCGAAAGTGGCCGATAGGGATCATCGACAGATCCTCCAGGTTCTTTTTCTCGAGCTGTTGATATAGCTGCAGCCTCGTCTTGGGATTTGGCTCGGATCGAGCCTTCACTATTAGCTCGTCTACGTCCGGCCTGGAGAACCCGGTGTAGTTATCTTGCGAGCCCGTCCGAAACATCGGAGCGACGAACCAATCGGCGCGCGGATAATCGGCGGCCCAACCCAGTCGAAAGATGTCGTGGCCTTTTTCGTCGAGCTTGCGGTAAAGGCCGGGCAGATCAGCCGGTTGGGGCACAATCGACAAACCTGCCTCAGCCAGATCAGTTTGAATCGCCTTTACGAACTCGTCCTGAGGCCCCCCCGCCTGATAGTCAAAGCCTGCCGGGAGCACTCCCCCGGCAGGGTAGACCTGAGCAATCAACGCCTTGGCCCCGCCGGGATCGTATCGGCAGTAGTCGCCGCATGCGCTGGGCGCCCCGTGGAGCCCCGGTGGCGTCAGCCCCGTCGCCGGCACAAGCACGTTGTCATAAATTTCGTGAGCAATTGAAGGCCGGTTGATAGCCAGGCTCACGGCTCGCCTTATCCTGATATCGGGAAATTTGGCGACGTTGAATCCGATATAGATGCCCGCCGCGACCGGCGAAAACCCCGCTTTTCCGTATTTGGCCTCGGCTGAGGCGATGCTACCGGGCGGCGCTTCCGCTATGTCAATAAGGCCCGACTCAAAATCTCGCCAGGCCGAGGACGCCTGGTCGTAAACAAGAAAAGCAATTGACGCTATCGAGGGTTTCTTGCCACGGTAGCCGTCGAATCGTCCCAACACAAAATCTCCGCCGGCGGGATTTGCCGCTTTTACTTTGTACGGCCCCAGGCCGATGGGGGTCCTTCGGAATGTCTCAGGATTGGCCAAAAATTCGGCTTGTGGGACAGGCGTCGTAGCCGGATTTGTGAGCACATAAGGAAACTCGAACCACGGAGCGATCAGTCGGAACTCGACCGCGTCGTCGCCGATTGTCCTTATCCCCTCTAACTCTGCTGCTGTTCCGGCTTTGTTGACCGCTTCGTAGCCGGCTACCTGATCTAGAAGATAAGCGACCTCGGAACCTGTGTCGCGCTGCGCTAGACGGTTTAACGAAAACCGAACATCTTCTGCCAATAGGGCCCGGCCATTGTGGAACTTAACGCCCGGCCTCAGATGAAAAATGAATCGCGAGCCGTTGTCGAGAGTCTCCCAACGGTCCGCCAACGCCGGGGCCAATGCGAGCGTTTTGGGATCGAACGTGACCAGGGTTTCGAAGACTTGGCGGGCTACAAGAATTGCCGCCGGATCATTCAGATGGGCCGGATCCAATGAAGATGGCTGCTTGACGGCTATACGGATCTGCGCATCGGAGGACGGCTCTGGCGCCCTTCGCCCCGCCACGGCGCATGAAGAAACTAAAACCAAAACTGCGGCAAGCGCAGCCGGTGATGAGTGACGCACTAGCCGGGCATCAGATCTCGGAGATTCGGGTCCCCGTACACGTCCACGCGCTGGAGCGGCCTAGGCCCTGCGGAGCGGACTCCATGAGCGAACGCGAACTGATTCTGGCCAAACCACATTGGAATGACGGGCATTTGTTCACACAGAGTCTGCGCCGCGGCAGCGTAGGCCTGTCGCCTTTCAGAATCGTTGACCGTCGACCGGGCCTTTTTCAGCAAACCATCAAACTGGGGGTCAGAAAACTTCGTGAAGTTGTCGAGGCTGCCGGTTTCAAAAAGGGGTTGGAAAATAGCCTCGGGAGAAGGATACTTAACCGCCCAGGCCAACCTGAACGGGCCGTCAGCGCCTGGACCTGCGAGATAATCCAGGTAACTCTTCCATTCCATGGGCCTCAACTCGCTGCTTATCCCAATGTTTTTGCGCCACTGATCGGATACCTTCTGAAGCCACTTCTCATGTCCGCCGTCGGAGTTTAAATAGATAGGAAGCGTCTTACCCGTAGGGCTCGGCCCCGAACCCGCAAGCTCTTGTTTGGCCTTGCCCTGCTCGGCTGTTGGTCCTACCGATTTGCTACAACCAGCAGCGGCGCCGTCGAGGCCTGCGCTCGGAGGCAGAAATCCCGTCGCAGGAATTCGAGACTCTGCAAGCAGGCCCTTGATAATGGACCTGCGATCAATTGATGCCGATAGAGCTCTTCTTACTCCGGGCTGGTCGAACGGAGCTTGAGTTACGGGCAGACCCACATAGGCGAAATAGCCTGTCGGCCCTGCAGAAACCCTGTTTCGTACCAGCCGAGTTCCGGACAAGGACTCAAGAGGGACCGGTGCGACATCTGCCTGGGCTTGGTCGAGCAGTTTTGCAGCCGCTTTTTCGTCGGCTGCAACCTTCAAAACAACCTTCCCAAACTTCCCGGCGCCACCGCCTGCGTAGGATTTATTGGCGCCGTAGTAGTCATTGAACCGAACCAGGCGAAGGTCCTGACCCTTGGTCCAGGGTGATTCAACCAAGTAAGGTCCCGTACAAATTGGCTTCGCGGCAAACGCTTCGGGAGCGCCGGCAACCGCTTCTCGCGGAATCGCAGCGCCTGCCGAGGGATTCGCCAGCACGGCGGGAAGCTCCGCGTTGGCTTCTACCAGCGATATTTCGAGGAGGTGCGGATCAGGCGCTTTGACGCCCGCCAGAGACGTAGCTTGGCCGGCTCGAACTTCGGGATATCCGACCACCTTCTCGAAAAGGAAGTGCTGCGGTGAGCCGTTTGCAGGACTGACAAACCGAGAAAGGGACCACACGTAATCCTCGGCAGTAACCTCGCGCCCGTTGTGAAATTTGACGCCCGGTCGAAGCTTGAAAGTTATGGTTTTAGCGTCATCCGAAATCGTCCAGGACTCGGCTATAGCCGGCCTCAGGGTGGCGGTCTGAGAATCCGAGCCGACCAGGGAGTCGCATATTTGCTTGATCACAAATGTTCCCCATCGACTCGAAGCCTGAGTAGGATCGATTGATTCCGGATCTGTAATGGCAACCCGGAGCGTCTGGTCCCTAGCCGGCGGGCCGGGGATGTCCGGGCGCTCGGTGACAGAATTTGTTCCGCCACAGGCGACGCCGGCAAGGCCCAGCGCAGAAATTAAGATCCAGCGTCTGAAATTCATGCTCGCGAGGCCCCAGGAATCAGTTGTCTCAAAATGGGACCACCAAATAGGTCCAACATCGAATCGCCCCCCACGGAAGCCTTTTGAGTGTTGCGAACCCACTGTCCCGGCGCCCTCCACATCGGAATGACCGGCATCTGTTCGCAGACGGCATTCTCGGCCTCGGTCCACAGCTTTGATCGGTCCGAAGGTGCAACAGCCTTTCGAGCCCGGTCAATTCGGGCGTCGACCTCGGGGTCCGAAAATCCAACAATATTGCCGGGAGATCCCGACCTAAAAAGTCCCCCTACGAGCTCGTCCGGTATTGGCAAATCGACGTCGGTGATCGTCATCCAAAGCGCAGCCGATGACCGGGCCTTCAGCGACACCGCGAAATCCTCTGCGTTCAAGGGCTCCGGCTCAACCTGGATCCCAAGCGCATCCTTTAGTTGCACCTGGATGGCCTGCGCGACGAGCCTGCCGAACTGGCCCGGATCAAAAATCAGGGGGAGCTTTATTGATCCCGGATCGACCCCGCTTTGAGCCAGCAGGTCCTTGGCCCGGGCGGGGTCTGCGATTTTGCGGGCAAACCCTTCGCACGACGACGCTGAACTGGCTTCGAAAGTCTCCGGAAGCCACCCGAGCGCAGGCTGGCGCTGGTCTCCAAACGCTGCATCGATTATCACCAGCCTGTCTATTGCCAAGGAAATGGCCTGCCTTACCTTGGCGTTGTTGGTGGGTGCCTTTGAGGGATCGAGGGCAAGCAGAGTCAACTGCGGACCGGCAGCCCTTTCAAAACCCTTTTGATCCCGGACGTCGCTGATTTGCCCCTCCGGAACCGGCGTCAAATCCACCTGTCCGGCCTTGAAAGCCTGGAAAGCGTCCTCGGGGGAATCGAATCCCGTGACGATTATTGTGGCGGCAAGACCGTCTGCCCCACCGTACGCGGATTTGGGCCCAGCCCGGACCGGGCCGCGAATCAGCCTGTAGGCCTTTTCTTTGGCGCCTGCCTTGATTTGGTAGGGTCCGGAACATACGGGCGGATCTGGTCCACCAGGTTGGGCCGCAAGCGACTTGAGGGAAACCGGAACAAGGGCTGGGTGAGCCAAAACGGTCGGAAGTTCGGCAAATGGCTGAGTGAGGTCAATTTCCAGTTGAGAAGGACTTACCAACCTGACTCCGCTGAGATGCGTCGCTGCCCCTGATTGAACCTCGGGAAAGCCAACGACATTCGACACTAGGCGTGACCATGGCGACGACGTGGCAGGCCGGGCTACTCTCGAAAGACTTTCGCGAATAGCCTCGGCGGTTACCGGGGTGCCATCCTGAAATAACACCTTGGATCTCAAACGCAGCGTGAGCCTCTGGGCCCCCTGGCTAAGCGTCCACGACGCAGCTAGAGCGGGGCGCGGCAAACCGGTTTGGGGATTAAGCGCGATTAGGCCGTCGCATGCCGTTCGAAGCAGAGTCAGGCTGGAAAGGCCATCGGCCCTCGGCGGATCCAACTGCCCCAACTGCGCCAGCCCCGCCCTAATTGTGCCGCGCGGCCGAAGGGATTCGGCAGTATCGCGGTCCGCCCCCGAACCGACACATGCGGTCATAAAGACGAGCACGAAGCAGAGCAGGGCTCTGCCCTGCCTCAATTCAGAGTAAAAACGAGAGTCAAAGTGGTTGCCGTAAAGACTAGGGCCACGACAATAGTGAGCCGGTCCAAGTTCTTCTCAACCGCACTTGAGCCGCTCAGACCGCCACCCATGCCGCCGCCGAACATCTCTGACAGGCCACCACCCCGGCCCGCGTGCAGCAAAATCAGAGTGATCAGAATGAATGAGGCAATAACGTGCAATATAACGAATACAGCGGTAATAGCAGCTCCTAGGGTGGGTCGTGTTTATCGTGTGTTTTTGCCAGCAAAGTCTAGCGCACCAGCGCCAGATTACTACTTGGGCGCCGAGGGTTTCTCAAATTGAACGATTCGGGCGAACTCTTCTGCATCAAGACTCGCTCCACCCACCAGGCCCCCGTCGATATTGGGCTTGCTCATTAACTCCGCCATGTTCCCTGCCTTAACGCTGCCTCCGTACTGAATCCGCACCTCGTCGGCGGCGTCGCCTGCAACTTCGCGAACCGTGTTTCGGATGAGAAGAATGGTCTGCTCAGCATCGTCTGCCGACGCCGTACGACCGGTGCCGATTGCCCAGATTGGCTCATAAGCGATAACCATTCCCGCCACCTGTTCCACCGACAGCCCCTCGAGTCCCTCGCGTACCTGCCCGGTCACTTTCGTTTCCGTCCCACCTGACTCGCGTTCGGTGAGGGTCTCGCCGACGCACATGATTGGTATGAGGCCGGAGCTGAGGGCGGCCTTTACCTTGCGGTTCACATCGGCGCTGGTTTCACCGAAATACTCTCGCCGCTCGCTGTGTCCCACAATTACATAGGCCGCCCCGAGCTTCAGAAGCATCTCGGCTGAAATCTCGCCGGTGTAAGCGCCGGAGGATTCCCAATACATGTTCTGGGCGCCCACTGCGAACGGAAGGTCATCGCCATCAATGGCCGTCTGGACAGATCGGATGGCTGTAAAGGGCGGACAAATGACGATGTCAACCTTGCCGGAGGCCGCGGGGTCCAGTCTGTTGCGAAGAGACTCGACAAAATGGATTCCGTCGAGATGGGTCTTGTTCATTTTCCAATTGGCGGCAATGATGGGCTTTCGGGTCATCAGTCCGCGCTCTGCAAAGGGGCCAGGCCGGGTAAGGGCTTGCCTTCGAGAAATTCGAGCGATGCACCCCCGCCGGTGGACAGATGGTCTATTTTTTGGGTTAGGCCGAACTTAGCCAGCGCTGCTGCAGAGTCACCTCCGCCGACTACCGTGAACGCGCTGGATGCGCCGACCGCCTCGGCAACGGTTTTGGTTCCCTCGGAAAAGGATTCCCATTCAAATACACCCATCGGACCGTTCCAAAGCACGGTCGCAGCTTCGCTCACGGCTTTTGCAAAAAGCTTTGCTGTTTCCGGTCCAATGTCGAGGGCCATCGCGGAATCCCCAATGTCGGATGCATCCACCGTATTCGACGGAGATTTTTCATCAAAAGCTTCGGCAACTTTCACATCGATTGGTAAAAGCAGGTTGACGCCCGCAGCTTTAGCTTGCCTTATGGTCTCAGCCACTTCGGCAACACGATCGGCCTCAATCTTTGACCCACCCGTACTGATCCCCGAAGCGGCCAAGAACGTATTTGCCATGGCCCCCCCGATCAGGATCGAATCGGCTTTGTCGAGTAGATTGCCGACAACTCCGAGCTTGTCCGACACCTTGGAGCCACCCAACACGACCACGAACGGCCTGGTAGGACTCTCGAGCACGCGGGAAAGCACTTCGATTTCGCGATGCAAGAGAAGGCCCGCCGCACTTGGCAGCAACGCCGAAACGCCAGTCACCGAAGCATGGGCTCTGTGTACGGCGCCAAAAGCGTCGTTGACAAAAACATCCGCAAGACTTGCAAGTTCTTGGGCCAGTGCCGGGTCATTTGCTTCTTCACGGGCGTCGAAGCGCAAGTTTTCAAGCAGGGCGACGCCGGTAGAGCCCATGCTCTCAAGGTCCTCGGCGGGACCGTTCGGATGCTCGGTAACTCTGACTCGCGCATTCAGCAGGGTCGCGAGGGCCTGGCCCACTGCAACCATCGACAGCTCCGGGACCACCCTGCCTTTGGGTCGCCCCAGGTGGGAGCAACACACGACTCGGGCCCCCGCTTGCTGTAGCGCCTTAATTGTGGGGATAGCGGCACGGATTCGTTGATCGTCGGCCACTTCGCCGCCGGCGAGTGGAACGTTGAAGTCGACCCTTAGCAGGACTGTCTTGTTTTTGACCTCTAAGTCGGCAAGTGATCGCAGTCTCACGTTTTGATCACTGGGCTGGGTCGGCTCAAGATCCCACCAATACCGCGAGATCCACAAGCCTGTTCGAGTAGCCCCACTCGTTGTCGTACCAACCGATGACCTTTACCTGGTTACCGTTCACCATCGTCGAAAGCCCATCGATGACGCACGACGAAGAATTGCCTACAACGTCGGAAGAAACAATCGGGTCCTCCGTGTACGTAAGAATTCCCTTCCAGTTGTCCGACGCGGCGGCTTCCTTGTACGAATTGTTGACCTCATCGACCGTGGCGGGCTTGCTGAGAACGCAAACAAGATCGGTCACGGAGCCGTCGGGAACGGGGACCCGCATAGCCATTCCATCAAGTTTGCCCTTCAGCTCGGGGATGACCAACGCAATGGCCTTGGCCGCTCCGGTTGAGGCCGGAACGATATTCGAAGCAGCCGAGCGCATGCGGCGCATGTCCGGCTTGCCCTTGCGCGTTAGTGCGATCTGGTCGTGCAGCTGCTGTTCGGTTGTAAAGGCGTGGATGGTTGTCATGAAGCCTGACTCAATACCGAAGTTGTCAAGCAGAATCTTGGCCATCGGCCCGACTGAGTTGGTCGTGCAAGAGGCGTTGGAAATTACGCTGTGAGCGGCGGCGTCGTATTCGCCCTCATTGACACCCATGACGATTGTGACATCGGGATCGGTGGCCGGGGCAGAAATGATTACTTTTCGGGCGCCGGCGTCCAGGTGTTTCGAGGCCCCTTCGCGGTCTGTAAACAGACCGGTTGACTCAATGACGACGTCAACGCCGAGGTCCTTCCACCCAAGAGCCGCGGGATCGCGCTCCGAAAGTACCTGAAACGACATTCCGTTCACCTGAATGCCGCCCTCGGTCACTTTGATGTCCTTGTCTAAGACTCCGTGCGTAGTGTCGTATTTCAGCATGTGGGCGAGAATCTCCGGCGCCGCCAAATCGTTCACGGCGACCAATTCAACCTGCCCGTCGTTTCGCTTCAGAATTGCCCTCAGGAAATTTCGACCGATTCTCCCGAAGCCGTTTACCCCAACTTTTACGCCCATTCTTTTAGACCCATTTCTTTCACGCCCATTTACTTACCTCCAGATAGGATTTCAGGTGAATACTATCGCGAGGTTATTCCCGTTCGAGATCTCGGTGCACGACAGTGGCGGAAAATCCCTTTTCCTGTAGATAACGAGTGATCTCGTCGGAAACAACAACGGATCGATGCTTGCCACCCGTGCAACCGACCGCAATCGTCAGATAATGCCGCCCCTCTTTCACGAATCCGGGGAGCAAAAAGCTAAGCAGGTCACGAAGCTTGCCCAAAAACTGCCCTGTCGCCTCTGCGCCGAGAACGTAGCCTCGCACTTTGCGGCTCGTTCCCGGGAGGGACCGGAGATCCTCGACCCAGTGCGGATTTGGCAAGAAGCGGCAATCGAAAACCATGTCGGCGTCCAGAGGGAGGCCATGCTTGAACCCGAAAGAGATCACGCTGACCGCTATCTTGCGCTGTCCGTCCATTTCCGAAAACAAGGAAAGCAACTTGCTCCGGAGTTCATGAACATTTAGCTCGGTGGTGTCAACTATCACATCAGCTCGATCCCTCAGCCTGCGCATGATCTGTCGATCTTGAAATATGCCCTCGATGACTCGCTCGTTGTCGGCAAGTGGGTGAGGCCTGCGGCTTTCGTTGAATCTTCGCACCAGGGCATGGTCCGATGCCTCGAGGAACAAGATTCGGTGCTCGATGCCCCGCTCTTCGAGCAGTGCCAAGGACTTTTCGAGCTGGGGAAAAGATTCTCCACTTCGGGCGTCCACCACCAGAGCGATTCTCTTAACCTTGCTGCCGGGGACTAAGGCAAGCTCCGCCATTTTTTCAATCAAAGCTGAGGGCAAATTATCGACGACAAAGTACCCCAGGTCCTCGAAACTCTTGGCAGCCTCAGAGCGCCCCGCCCCCGAAAGGCCGGTGATGATGGTGAACCTGGGCAGCGATTCGATCTCAGGTGGCGGTGCTGGGGCCTCGGGGGTCAATTTCTCATGTCCTGATGTAATCGTAAATCCTCACGGCCAAACCGCGCCCGATGCCATCAACGGCCTGTATTTCTTGCAGACTCGCTTTGCTGACTCCAGTAGCCGATCCGAAATGCCGGAACAACGCTTGGCGCCTAACCGGCCCCAGCCCCGGCAGGCCGTCGAGGACGCTTTCGGTCATTCGCTTTTGCCGCCGGCTGCGCTGGTAGGTAATTGCGAATCGGTGGGCTTCGTCTCTGACTCGTTGCAGTAAATACAACGCCTCGGACCCACGAGGGATGATTCGGGGCTCGGCTTGTCCGGGCAAAAAGACCTCCTCGAGGCGTTTGGCAAGTGAGACTACCGGGATGCCTACTACGCCCAACTCGCTCATGACATCGACGGCCCGATTCAGCTGGCCCTTTCCCCCGTCGATAACAACCAATCCGGGTGAGTAGGAAAACCTCTTTAATCGTTTCGGCGTGGCATCCGGCGAGGTTTCCATCGTTGAGGTTTCCATCAATGTAACGCTGCTCTGCTCCTTTAGCATTTGACTAAACCGACGCCGGACAACCTCGCCCATTGAAGCAACATCGTCTTGGCCTTCGACCCCGCGAATTTTGAATTTCCGGTAGTCGGACTTTTTGGGGAGACCGTCTTCGAAAACAACCATGGCGCCCACAACTTCCGTGGGGCCAAGGTTCGAAATGTCGAAGCACTCAATTCTAAGCGGCGCCTCGGGCAGATCCAGTTCGGATTGCAACTGCTTGAGCGCCTTGGACCGTGCGACAAAATCCGCTGCCCGCTTCAGCCTGTTCTGGATGAACGCCTCCTTCGCGTTTGTTTCGATTGTTCCGAGCAAGGCCTTACGTGATCCTCTTTGCGGGACCCGAATGCCGACCCGTGATCCCTTTCGTTCAGAAAGCCAGTCCTCAAGAATTCGGTGTAATGGCGGTAACGATGGAACCAGCACCTCCTTTGGAATTTGCGCAATTTGCGCTCCGTCCGAGTAAAGGGTCTCGAGGAATGAGCCGACGAGTTCCTCATCGGTTAGGTCTTCGACTCTGTCGACCATGAAGCCCTTGCGCCCAACCACCCTGCCCCTACGGATGAAAAATGTTTGGAAGGCCGCCTCAAGCGAATCCCCCGAAAACGCGATCGCATCGATATCGGCGCCTTTTTCGGTCACCATTTCCTGTCGCTCTAAAACCCTGCGGACAGCAGTCAGCTGATCTCTGGCTCGGGCGGCCTGTTCGAATTCCAGGCCGGCTGCGGACCGCTCCATCCTCTGCCTCAGTTCCCTCAGAACGGGTTCATGGTCGCCGTCCATGAAGTTACAAAGTTGATCCACTATCCGGCGATGCTCGTCTGGCGAGACTTCGCCCACGCAAGGCCCGGAGCACCGGCCGATGTGGAAGAGCAAGCATGGCCGCTTGGCACGGCGAGCCCGGTCAAAAACGCCCTGACTGCAGGATCTGATTGAAAAGACTTTCAGCAGCAAGTCGAGTGTCTCCCGAATGGCATACGCGTGTGTATATGGTCCGTAATAGCGGTTGCCTTTGCGTTTGGGCCCTCTGGTGACCATCGCACGGGGAATGTCCTCGCTGTAGGTAACCGTGAGATACGGATAGGACTTGTCGTCGCGGTACCGCACATTGAATCTTGGCTGATGCTGCTTGATGAGCGTTACCTCCAACTGCAACGCTTCCACCTCGTTTGCCGTCACTATCCACTCGACCAACCGAGCGGCCGCAACCATTGTTGCCGTTCTGGGGTGCAATTCGTTATTGAAGTAGTTCGGTACACGATGCCGCAGGCTAAGGGCCTTGCCCACGTAGATTACGCGAGCATCCTTGTCCCGAAATAAGTACACCCCCGGCGCAGCCGGTATGTCGGAAGACTTGGGTCTCCAGACATCGAGTGTTCGTTGCCCGGCCCCATTTTCTGCCTTCCTTTCGGCTTTACTTTCGGTCATATTCCAAGCGGCTCGACTCCGGTCGTGCCCGCTCGACTACTTTCCCACCCTTACAGACCAAGAATTCTCCCGGCTCGAGTTTTGTCCAAAGCTCGTCGTTTAGCGGAAGCGTGGCAACAATGACCGCGCTTTCGTCGGCCGCCTCTGGACCAATGAGATCGACAATGTAATCCGGGTCGTCGGCCAGCCTTACTCCGTCGGGCTGGTGGGGATGCCTCTCCAGAAAGTGCAGGGACTTATGGCCGTCGTGATAGGCATAGAGCCTAACGCCGTCGGTGAGCAAGAAGTTGACCTTGCCGTCCCCTGACAGGAGCCGGGCGGCACTTAAGATCGCGGCGGCCAGATCCTTCTCGTGGGGCACGGCATCTAATTGTTCAAGTCTTGTCAGTAGAAAATGAAAAGCTACCTCGGAATCAGTGTCTCCCTTGGCGGTAAAGCCGTTGACATCGAGTCGATCCAAACCATTGATGGTGCCGTTGTGGGCAAACAACCAGTCGCGTCCTTTAACTTGCCCGACAAATGGATGAGTGTTCTCCTCTGAGACGGTCCCAACAGTCGCCTCGCGAACGTGAATGACAAAGACTTCGCTGGTGGGCGCTTCGTCGATAAGCTCGTGAGCCCTTTTGCTCTCGTCGGCCCGCTGCGCCTCTTTGATCACCGTCGCGCGGCCGTGCTGGTACCAGCCCACTCCCCAGCCTGATTGATTCGCCTCCGCCCTTGGTTGGAAAGCCTTGAAATAGACCCCCATTTTCGCGGCCGGCTTTATTGAAATCCCAAGAAGTTCACACATCACTTGCCTGCGCCGGCCCCCGGCGGGGCCTGAAAGCCAGCTTGGCTTCCTCGTCCAGAACCTTGACCACCCTGTCGTGAATCCAGCCCGCCTCCTCGGATGAATCGGCGACCGCAGTTAGTCCGGTCCGACCGATTTCAGGCAAAGCACTCATCATGTGGAATACAACGCCCGTTTGCTGAGAGTGGTCAAAATGCAATTGATGGCGAACGACAATGTCGAAAAGATCGTCCGGGGTGAATCCTCGGTATGAATCGGATTCAACGTGGTCGCTGGCGACAAAAAACTTTTTGCGTCCGTTAGGTGCGATGAAAATCGCTTCCTCAGGAATATATCTGCCATCAGTCAAAAACTGCAGGGTTAGAAACGGATGCGTAGTCCCGCCCTGCCTCAGGTTGATTTCTATTGCGTAAGTTAGCCATGCGCCATTTGATCTGCCATTTGATCTGCCATTTGATCTAACTACAACAAAGTCGATTGCGGCTCTTCCAACGACCCCTTCTGCGGCCAGCCTCTTGCCGATTTTTTCGGCCTCAGCTGTGATGGTCAGCGCGTACGACGTATCGGCAGGAAAGCGACACCCCACGTAATTGTGACCTTCCTCTCCGCCGAGGAGCTGGTCGTGGGTCGATAGGACCTGCACTTCGCCGAGCGGCGTTAGGAACAACTGGACGCTGGGGCTGCGAATCTCGGTCCCCGAAATTTCTTCTTCCACGACCCCGCCGGCCCGTTGAAGGCGGGCCCCATATTCGTCATAGGCAACCGCGTCCAGACTCTCCTTGAGGCGCTGGTCAAGTCGCTGAATCTCGTCGGAATCGCCCGGCGCCGGCAAGCCTGCAAGATCAAGCTTGACAATGCCAAGACCGCTGACACCCTGGTTAGTTTTGACCAGAATCTTCTCAATCGAGGGGTTGTCGCACCTTACCTTGGCAATTGCGACCAAGGCATCGTCGATGCTGCTCAGATCCTCGACACCAGCCGGACACGCAACTCCCACCTCGGAAAATACTTTCCTCGCTCCGCTTTTAGTCCCGAAAAAAGCAAGCTTCGGATCGGCGCCCAGAATGGGAATGCCGAGATCCAGCGCGAGTTCACGCTCAAGCTCGGTTGTATTGAACGGGATCATGTAGGCCCGATCCGGATCAGGAATTAAGCCGCCAAGTTGCCGGATAAGACGGGGTCTTTCAAGGAGCTTGCGAGTAAGGGGCCTGACGCTGCCGTCGAGGGTCGAGACGAGAAACAAGCGCTTGCGAGCCTGGCTTGGAATCACTCCCGGCAGTAAATACAGATAGTAATCAATCACGCTGGGCAAAATTGGCTGAGAAGTAACATAAATAAGACGCAGTGTGGGATTGCGCAGGAACATCAACAAGATGAGCAGGCGCTCCTCAAAATGCTGAACCCCGGGGAGATTTTCCAATACCTCGCTGCCGAAGCTAACCGAGGGAACGATAACCACCGTCTGCGGCCCCTTGGTGACCGAGCGAAGCGTCTTCCACAGCGGTACGAGCTTGCGCTGAAGGGCATCAAAGCGGTCGCTTAACTGGTCCTCAGATAAGCTCGAAAGATCCGGCGGGGTATCGATTTGGTCCGCCACTATGCGGTCTTGCGTTTGGATCGAGCCCGGGCTGTGGGCGTCAATACTTTTCGCAAATAGCGCGCTGTGTGGGAACGGTCGATTCTAGCCACTGCTTCAGGGGCGCCCTGGGCGACTATCGACCCCCCCAGGTCGCCTCCTTCGGGACCCAAATCGATCAGCCAATCGGCGGTTTTAATCACATCGAGGTTGTGTTCGATCACAATTACAGAATTGCCCTTTTCGACAAGACCGTGAAGCACCCCCAAGAGCTTGGATATGTCTTCGAAGTGCAGACCAGTGGTCGGCTCGTCGAGTATGTAAAGAGTACGGCCGGTTGCTCGCTTCGCCAGCTCGCTCGAAAGCTTTACGCGCTGAGCCTCGCCGCCGGAGAGGGTGGGGGCAGGCTGGCCGAGCCGCACATAACCGAGCCCGACATCGAACAATGTTTGCAGGTGCCTGGCGATGGTTGGAATCGGCCGGAAGAATGCCAAAGCCTCCTCAACGCTCATTTCTAAAACTTCGGCAATCGTCTTTCCTTTGTAATGCACGTCGAGCGTTTCGCGGTTGTAACGGCGCCCCTTACAGATTTCGCAAGCCACATACATGTCCGGCAAGAAGTACATTTCGATCTTGATCTGACCGTCGCCCGAACAATTCTCGCAGCGCCCACCCTTCACATTGAATGAAAATCTGCCTGGCTGATAACCGCGCATTCTCGCTTCCTGAGTCTGCGAGAAAAGAGTTCTTATCGGGCTAAACAAACCGGTGTAGGTTGCGGGGTTCGAGCGCGGGGTTCGCCCGATTGGCGACTGATCGATATCGATGACCTTGTCAATGTTGTTGAGGCCTTCAATTCTGCGGTGGCGCCCCGGCAAAGACTTTGCTTCGCGAAATAGATGCCGGTGAACTGCACGGAAAAGAATCTCGTTGACCAACGTCGACTTGCCCGATCCCGACACGCCGGTTACGCAGGTAAAAACTCCAAGCGGGAACTTCACATCAAGATTCTTCAGATTGTGCTCGGTTGCCCCCTTCACGGTGATGAATCGCCCGTCCGGCTTTCGCCGAACCTGGGGCACCGCAACGAACCGGCGCCTCGACAGGTAGTCGCCGGTGAGGGATCTTTTGGCCGTCAACAGACCCTTAACCGGGCCCGAATAGACAACCTCGCCGCCGTGCTCGCCTGCGCCGGGTCCTATGTCGACCACGTGGTCTGCGACGTGGATTGTCTCTTCATCGTGCTCTACCACGATAAGGGTGTTCCCGAGGCCCCGAAGCCTTATGAGGGTGTCTATCAGCCGGCGGTTATCACGCTGGTGAAGCCCGATCGAAGGCTCATCCAGAATGTAGAGGACGCCCACCAAACCGCTACCGATCTGCGTAGCGAGCCGAATTCTTTGAGCCTCCCCCCCCGCGAGCGTCGCAGCGGCGCGTTCGATGCTCAGATAATCGAGGCCAACATCGATCAAAAATCCGAGACGTTCATTGATCTCCTTAAGCACCCGGTCGGCTATCGACTGTTCACGCTCACTGAGGCTCAAGTCCCGAAGGAACTTCGCTGATTCCACTATTGATTTACGGCAAAGCTCCCAAATGTTGAGGTCCCCCACCGTGACGGCCAGGGATTCGGGTTTGAGCCTCGCTCCGCCGCACGAAGGACAGGGAATCTCACGGAAGAACTGCTCGATACGCTCCCTCGCGAACTCAGATTCGGCTTCCTCGCGCCGCCTCTCCAGCCACGGGACAACTCCTTCAAAGGTTGTGTCGTATTGACGAATCCGGCCGTACCGGTTCTTGTATTTGATAAAGACTTCGGTATCCCCCGTGCCGTAAAGGATCACCTGTCGATGCTGTTCAGATAGTTCATTCCAGGCGGTCTCGACCTTGAACTTGTAGGTATGAGCAACCGCCTCCATCATCCGATTGAAGTACTCCAGTCTGGCGTTTGACCACGGTCGAATAGCACCGGCCTTAATTGAGAGTTCCGGGTCCGACACTATTAGCTCGGGATCGACTTCCAGGTGGATGCCGATACCATCACAACGCTGGCAAGCGCCGTAGGGAGTGTTAAAAGAGAAATTTCGCGGGGCCAATTCTTCGAACGACAGTCCGCACTGAATGCAAGCGGCCGACTGCGAGAAAGTCGTCGTCTCGCCGGTTTCGATCAGCTCCACCGCGGCGATGCCCTCGCCCAGGTTGAGCGCCGTTTCGATCGAATCAGTCAGTCTGCGGTGAATCCCGTCCTTGATGACCAGACGATCGACCACCACATCGATGTCGTGTTTGACGTAACGACCAAGCTTGGTCTTCTCCGAAAGATCGACCAATTTGCCGTCAACTTTGGCCCGGGCAAAGCCCTTCAAAGCCAGATCTTCAAGCAACGTGTGGTACTCGCCCTTTTTGCCCCTAACGATGGGGGCAAGGACCTGGAACTTTGTCCCTTCCGGCAACGCCAGTACCTGATCAACAATTTGTTCCGGAGTCTGCCGGGCAATTGGGTTGCCGCACTTGAAACAGTGCGGTTTGCCGATCCGGGCGTACAGGAGCCGAAGGTAGTCGTAAATTTCAGTAATGGTCCCGACGGTTGAACGGGGATTACGTGAAGCGGATTTCTGATCAATCGAAATAGCCGGTGAAAGGCCCTCGATGAAGTCGACGTCGGGCTTTTGCATCTGGCCCAAGAATTGGCGGGCATACGAAGACAAACTCTCGACGTAGCGCCGCTGCCCCTCGGCATAAATGGTGTCAAAAGCCAGCGACGACTTCCCTGAGCCCGAAATGCCCGTGAACACGATGAGGGCGTCGCGCGGCAATTCAAGGTTCACATCCTTAAGGTTGTGTTCCCGAGCCCCCCGAATAACCAGATTGGTAGCTGCTGTGGCCTTGATGTTCGGACTCATTCATCACCATTCTCACACGCCCGGCGTTGTTTATCCGCCTATCTACTACTATGCCCCTCTATGTTTGACCTTGTGCCGGGCCGGGCTGATTTGGTGGCCGGCGAGCATGCGATTCTGAAGTTCTGGGAAAACACTCAGGCCTTCGAACAGCTTCGCGCTCGCAATGCCGGGAAGCCGAAGTGGTCTTTCATTGACGGCCCCATTACCGCCAACGGTTTCATGGGGGTTCACCACGCCTGGGGACGGACCTACAAAGACGTCTTTCAGCGGTACTACGCCATGACCGGCCACGACCAGCGCTGGCAAAACGGCTTTGACTGTCAGGGGCTGTGGGTAGAAGTGCAGGTCGAGCGGGATCTTGGCTTCAAGTCCAAACGCGACATCGAAGAATACGGCATCGAAAACTTTGTCCAGCGATGCAAGGAGCGGGTTTGGAAATACTCCGCCATCCAGACCGAGCAATCCAAGCGCCTTGGCATGTGGATGGATTGGCCCAACTCCTACTTCACCATGTCCGACGAAAACAATTACGCCATCTGGAATTTTCTCAAGAAGTGCCACGAGCGCGGCCTTATCTACAAAGGCCTGGACGCGATGCCGTGGTGCCCGCGCTGCGGTACGGGCATCTCAGAGCAGGAGCGCAAAGAGGGCTACAAGCAGGTGACCGACGAGGCCGTGTACGTCCGCTTCCCGTTGCGGGGGCGGGACCGGGAGTTCCTTCTGGTTTGGACGACCACTCCCTGGACACTGGCGGCCAATGTTGCGGCGGCGGTGAATCCAGAACTGAGCTACGCCAAGATTCAAAAAGACGGCGATACTTATTACCTCGCCGCTGGACAGTCAGGCCTTCTCGATTCAAGCACGAGTGAATCCGGCAAGCAGATGGAGCAGCTAAAGGGAGCCGCCATGCTCGGCTGGGAATACGACGGCCCGTTCGATGAACTGGACGCCGCCGAGCCGGCCCGCGAAGCTCACAAGGTCATTGCTTGGGAGGAGGTCTCGGAGACCGAGGGCACCGGCATCGTGCACATCGCTCCCGGTTGCGGGAAGGAAGACTTCGATCTTGGGAAACAGAATGGTCTTCCGGTCATCTCGCCGATCGACGACTCGGGAATCTACGTAAACGGCTTCGGCCCCCTGACCGGCAAATCGGCGCTCAAGGTCGCGGCGCAAGTCTTTGAAAGTTTAGAAGCCAATGGATTGGTCTTCAAACAAGAGGCCTACACGCATGATTACCCCCACTGCTGGCGCTGCTCCACTCCCCTGCTGTTCCGGGCCGTAGATGAGTGGTACATCAACATGGGCTGGCGCGACGAAATCACCGACATCGTGAAACAGATCCGCTGGATACCCGATTACGGCGAAGATCTGGAGCTCGACTGGCTGAAAAATATGGGTGACTGGATGATCTCGAAGAAGCGCTACTGGGGCCTGGCATTGCCCATTTACGTCTGTGAGGATTGCGGCGAGTTCGATGTCGTCGGCGGCAAACAAGAGCTGATGGAACGAGCGATCGAAGGCTGGGAGGACTTCGTCGGCGACCACAAAAGCCCAAACAGCCCCCATCGACCATGGATCGACCAGGTGAAGATCGGTTGCAGTAAGTGCGAGGGGATCGCCTCACGGATTCCGGACGTCGGCAACCCATGGCTCGATGCCGGAATCGTTCCTTACTCAACAACCGGCTACAACACCGATCGCGAGTCCTGGGAAAGCTGGGTGCCGGCAGACTTTGTGGTCGAGTCATTTCCGGGACAGTTTCGAAATTGGTTTTATGCCCTTTTGACCATGAGCACGATGATCGAAAACATCCCGCCGTTTAAGACCCTGCTCGGCTATGCCTCGGTGCGCGACGAAAAGGGCGAAGAAATGCACTATTCAAAGGGTAACGCGATCGAGTTCGACACGGCCGCCGACCGCATGGGCGCCGATGTTATGCGGTGGATGTACTGCCGGCATAACCCTACCAACAACCTAAGTTTTGGATATCAGGCCGGGGAGCAGGTGGAACGCAAGGTATTTGGAACCCTGTGGAATAGTTACCTGTTTCTTGCTAACTATGCTCGACTGGATCACTTTGATCCCGCCGAAGAGACTATTCCGGTGGCCGAGCGCCCCGAGATCGATCGCTGGATAGTCTCGGAACTGCAATCTTTAGCCGCCCTTGGGGACGCTAGCTTCAAGGACTACTCAATAGCTTCATTTGTTCGCAGCGCAGAACAATTTCTTGACCAACTGTCCAACTGGTACATCCGGAGTAATCGTCAGCGGTTTTGGAATCCGCTCGGCAAAGATGACCGCGACAAGCTGGCCGCGTATCAGACCCTGTATGAAGCGATGACCGCTTTAGCCAGACTGCTGGCCCCCATCATCCCGTTTCTAACCGAACGGATATACCAAAACCTAGTCGTAAAGGGACTTGGCGGCGAAGGCGTGCCCAGCAGCGTGCACCTCACCGAATATCCGGCGGCCATGCCGGAACTCGTCGATGAAGAATTATCATTTCAGATGGGTGTCGTGCAAGAAGTTGCCGGAGCGGCCCGTGCGCTGAGAGAGCGGCAGCACCTGCGTGTCCGGCAGCCGCTGGCCGAAATGCGGGTAGCCGCCGAAACCGAGCGGGAACGCAGCGGCATCGACCGCCTGCGCCTGCTATTGCTGCAGGAATTGAACATCAAAGACTTGACCGTAGGGCCATCGCTTGAGGACCTCACGACCTTGACCGCCAAGCCGAACTTCGCCACGTTGGGTCCGAAATACGGCAGGGACGTGAAGACAATCGCGAAACTGATCGAGGAACTGCCCGACCCGGCGCTTTCCGAATTGCAGGCCGAGGGCGCCTTAACTCTGCCCGCGGCCCCCGGAATTTCAGACTCAACCCTGACCAGCGAAGATGTGATTTTCCACGTGAATACCCACCCGGGTTGGGCGGTCGCCGAGGCAGGCAAAATTCAGATTGCCATTGATACTAGAATCACTTCTGAATTGGAAAAAGAAGGCCTAGCGCGTGATGTCGTCCGCCATATTCAACAACTTCGGCGAGACCTTGGGCTGAACATCGAAGACAGCATTGATTGTTACTACGAGACCGATGCCCCGATGCTAAAGCAGGCCATCGAAGAGTGGCACGACTACATTGCCGGCGAAACGCAATGCGAGAACCTGACTGAGGGTTCTCTGGGGCTAAGTCAAGTGGACGTCGAAATCGGTGAATCCAAACTGAGCCTGGAGGTAGTCCTAAAGAGCAGCTCCTAGTGTGCTGTCCCGGACGCTAGTTACTTACGCTTCGGCTTCCCGGCAGTCTTGGCCTTTGGCGCAGCCTTTGGCTTAGCACTCGTCTTCGGCTTGGCACTCGTCTTCGGCTTGGCACTCGTCTTCGGCTTGGCCGCCGGCTTGGGGCTTGGGCTCGGCTTGGACTTCGGCTTAGCGCTCGGCTTGGGCTTCGGCTTCGGCTTCGTGGCCGGCTTGGACTTCGGCTTGCTGGTCGTCTTGGGCTTCGTGGCCGATTTTGATCCTGGGCTGACCTTCGGTTTCGCAGCCGGCTTCGCCTTGGGGCTGCTCTTGGGCTTGGGGGAAGTTGTGGTCTTTGCCGGAGACTCAGCTTTTGCCGACGAGGGTCCGGGAGAAATTGGAGCCGATGATGTTTCTATTTCTTTGGCGCCGACCTCGCCTTGGGAAGACGCTGGTTGAGCCTGGCCGGAGTCAACGTTCTTGTCGGATTTGCGCCGAAAGAATCCGAAACCCTTCTTTTTTTCTTTGACTTCCGAATCTGTGGATGTAGACATAGTTTCAGTTTTCGCCTGTTCTGTCTCGTGGGGGTCTTGATTTGAGTTCTTAGACTCTTTGCCCACGGGATCCGGTGTCGAAACCGGCGTCCGCTCCGCCGCTCCCGTCGCGCTCGCAAGGCCGGCCCATTGCCTATTCGAAGAAACCGCTTCGCCGGATTCTTGCTGCTCCTGGGAGGGGGCGTTCCCCCCAGATGCTCCCACGACGACGGGCTCAAGGGCCGGCACAATAACTGATTCTTTCTTCTTCTTGTTCCTCATGGCTGGCTCTTTGGGGAGCACCTTGTCTGCAACATGTTCATCTTCATCTGTCCCTTCCTCGAGGGCCCGCAAATCGGCCTCTACTTGATCTTCCAATGACGTTGACGTGCCGGCGCCTCCCACTGCTTTGACGCTCTTGTCGCCTTTTGGTTGACGCTTTCTCTCTTGCAGGAATCCGAGCACCAACAACGTGGCGGCAATGACGCCGGTTGCAATCGAGATATACAAAAGCGAGCTCGGCCGTGACCCCCAGCCCCGCACGAGCAAGATGAACTCGGCCAGCATGAACACTAAGGAGCCGACAATCAAAATTAGGTCTTCCTTTCACTTGCTTCACTTAATTCGACGCAAGCCGTGTGGCGGCTTGGCATGTGGGATCAGAAAAGTACTAGCGGCGCAACTAACACATTCTAGTGCAACCTACGTTCTAATCCTCGTCCCCCCAGAATAATTCTCTTATCAGTTTGTCTTCATCGGCATCTTTGTGTGCGCCCGCCTGCTCAGACCGCTTATCTGTTTTGAGGGGGCGAACCAATTCTGGATCCGCTGAATCCGGCGCCGAAGTACTTGCCTGCGGCTTGCGGTCTTCAGGAGGCGGCCCTGCATCTGGTTTTGCCTCAAGCCCTTCAATCGGAGGTCCGCTGGTCGCAGGCTCTGCTTCAGCCGAGCCAACGCTGCCGACAGCGCTTGCAGAACCTGAGTCTTCCGGCCTGTCGGTCGAAGAAGGCGAGGGCCGCTGAGGGAGATCAAGCGCCTGAATTGCACCAGTCTGCAACTCGGCATTTGCGGATTCAGCCGCCACCGCCAAGGAGGGTTCCTGATCCACCGACATAGGACCTGCCGTGCTTGGACCCAACGGCAGGTCCGCGTTGCGGCCGTCGTCGAAACCTTGAGCGGCGGGAGCGGCAGGCAAATCTTGGAGTGCCTCGAGCTGGGATTCAATGAATACTCGAAAACTGGTCCGGTACTGCTGGTCGAATTTCCTAAGGGCTTCTTTCGCCCGCTGCAACTCGCGCTCTTTCTCGATCTTGGCCGAATTCAACTCTCGAACTCGTTGCTCGGCCTGGTTTATCAGTTCGTCGGACCGCGCCCGCGCCTGTTCTTGAATTTCTCTGGCTCTTTGGCGAGCCTCTTGAACGGCTTTGTCTGCGGTCTCTTGAGCAATCAAGAGCATGCGCTTCAGAGTCGTCTCGGTGACCGTAGCCTCCTCGTCGAACACTTGAGGCGGTTGCACCGGTTCCGGAGTAAAGCTTGCCTGGCTTACCTGGGAAGAGCTTTTTACCTGCTCCTCTAGGTCCACCACGCGCCGCATGAAGCTTTGGTTCTCGCGGTACAAGCGCTCGAAAGCCACAGCGACCTCGTCGAGAAAAAGATCCACCTCTTCATGGCTATAGCCCCGAAAAGTGTCGTGAAAATGCTTTTCTTGAATTTCTTGCGGAGTCATTCCCATTATTTAGGCTCCATCATTTAGGCTCCATCCTTGATTCAGAAATTATTCATCAACAGACTATCCCTCTTAAGAAGATCATGACGAAAAACAGAACCATAAAGGAGATGTCGAGAGGAAAGCCCATCGGCTGGGGAATTACCCGCCGCAAAAGCTGAAGCGGGGGCTCCGTGAGGCCAAAGATCAGATCGACGAGTGGGCGAAGAAACGCTGGGGGCGTCCAGGCAGGCACAAACATTGGAATGAACGAGAGTATCGCCCGGGCAATCAGGATCAGGTAATAGACGTTGAGAGCCGCACAAAGGATCTCTTGAAGCCCTAGGTTCAATACGAAACCCGAAAAGCGCTCTCACGACTCATTAAAACTCGTTGAACAAGCCGCGCTTTAGGCGCCTACGGTCTTCGGCCGAAACTTCGACGTTGGCAGGAGTGATCAAGTACATGCGCGGCGCTAGGCGTTGCACGTCGCCGTTCAAGCCGTAGGCCAAACCTGAGGCAAAAGCCGTCAAACGCTTGAAAGTGTCGTCCTCGACGCCCTGAAGATTCATGATTACGGGAACAGCCGAACGCAGCTTATCGCCAATCTCTTGCGCATCGTCGTACGCTGCGGGCTGAACGATGTGAACTTGGCCGAGAGGATGAGTGGAAGCGGCCACCGGCTGCACGTTCGAAAGTTCCTCGCGACTGATCTTGCGTATAGTTGAAGGAGTCTCCGGCAAGGGTTCCTCGAGTTCCTCGAACGGCGCGCTGGACTCGTCCTCCTCGACCAAACCCAAGTATAGGAGCGTCTTTTTCCAGACACCCATTGTGCCTACTCTTCTATCCATTGCACCAGTTTCCAGGTCACCATTAACTCACCTTTACGTCCGACTGTTTAGATTCCGCCGACCTCTAACCCCTAATCTTGGCTTATAGAACGGTCAAGATGCCGGATTAGGCTTTGTGTTCACTTATTTTCACCTTCCCAAACAATCAAAGCTTGTCTTCCCGTAAGGCCGTCCCTTCTGTAGGAAAAGTACATCGAAGCGTCGCAGTGCGTGCAAGCCGGGTCCTCGTCGCCGACGCCGACGCCTAAGTGAACCAGTACCCACCTTGCCGCCGCCCACAAATTAAAGTGCTGCGCACGGCCTACCCTTAGACCAAAATCGGGCGCGGAGGGATAACGCATAGAAAATGCCGCCGCTACCTCTGGGCCGGTTTCGAAATGACACGGGCCGATACTCGGTCCAATCCAAGCTCGCAAATCGCCCAACGAGTTTCTTAAGCTTTCAACCGCAGCGTCGATGATTCCGGAACACAATCCGCGCCATCCGGCGTGGACGGCCGCGTAAGCGCCCTCGCCTTTTAGCGCAATAGGAAGACAGTCGGCCGCCATGACGGCAATGGGCCTACCCGCCCCAGAGCCAACAACCGCATCGGCTTTGGCGCCGCCAGAGGATTTCAGCCTGCGTGTATCGAGAACTGTTGTTCCATGGACTTGCCTGGGCGTTATCCAGTCCCCGGTAATGCCAAGTGCCGCGCCGACCGCCCTCCTGTTGCCTTGGACAAGGTCGGGATTGTCGGCCGAAGCGCTCGAGAGGTTGAGAGACCGATAGGGATCAGGGCTGCTGCCACCCACTCGGGACGTGAAAGCAACACCCCCGACGTCGGGCGGAGCAAGACAAATAATCCCATTCGATTCAATCATGGCTAGAGCCACGCGACCTTGAGCCTTCCTAGTGCCCCCTAGGACTTTCGGAGAAAGCTCGGAATATCGAGATCCTCATCCTCGGATTCTGATTCGTTGTCGAACACATGAGTGATGACACTGTCGCGCTCAAGTTCGTCCTCGACATCAAATTGATCCTCGACGACATCGCTGACGAAAGAAGGAATTTCATCGAACTCTTGGGGTGCCGGCCGCGCCATGTCGGCGTGATCGAAGCCAGAAGCAATGACTGTTACGCGAACTTCATCACCGAGTTGATCATCGATAACGGCCCCGAAAATGATATTGGCATCAGGATGCGCCGACTTGGCAATTGTGTTGGCGCACTCATTGACTTCGTGAAGCCCTAGATCGCTCCCACCGGAAACGCTGATCAACACTCCCCTGGCCCCATCGATCGAAGACTCAAGAAGAGGAGAGGAGATTGCGTTCTGGGCAGCGACCGAGGCCCTGTCCTCACCCCGCGCATTGCCAATTCCCATAAGAGACGATCCCGCGTCCTTCATGACCGCTTTAACATCGGCGAAGTCCAAGTTGATCAAGCCGGGTGTGGTTATCAGATCGGTGATTCCCTGCACCCCTTGCATTAGAACCTCATCGGCCATCCGGAACGCCTCAAGCAACGAGGTGGTCTCATCACAGACCTGGAGAAGGCGGTCGTTAGGAATGATGATCAAGCTGTCTAGTTTTTCCTTAAGAGCCAAAATCCCCTGCTCGGCGTTGATACTTCTGCGGCGAGCTTCAAAAGAGAATGGACGGGTTACCACTCCGATAGTCAGGGCCCCCAGTTTCTTGGCGACTTCAGCAATCACCGGAGCCCCCCCGGTTCCAGTACCCCCGCCTTTGCCGGCCGTCACAAAAACCATATCGGCGCCCTTCAAGACCTCTTCGATTTCGTCGATGTGAGCTTCGGCTGCTGCGCGGCCGACCGCAGGATCGGCGCCGGCGCCCAGTCCCCGCGTTAGGTCGCGGCCTATGTCGAGCTTTACGTCGGCATCGGACATGAGAAGGGCTTGGGCGTCCGTGTTAACGGCGATGAATTCCACACCCTTGAGGCCGACGTCGATCATGCGATTGACTGCATTGACCCCGCCACCCCCGATACCTACGACCTTGATAACTGCCAAATAGTTCTGTGGACCTGTTGCCATTACTAAACCTCCTAAGTGAGGGATAAGTCTGACTCTCAAGCGTAGATTGATGGAGAGTAAACCTAAACCATGACTTAAGGAATATATCCCCTTAACACTTAAACAGTCAACAGGTCAACTAAGGCCTAACAAGGACAGCAGGTCTCGATGGGGCCCGAACATCGATGCTTGTCAATATCTTTCCCTGTCCGTCGTATCGCTCAAGCAGTCTCCTCGCTGAGTAATTCTTGGCTGTCAACCGCTCCGCAGCGCCATAAATAATCCTGGTTCCCTCTGTTAATTCAAGAGTGATCCGATCCAGAGAAGGGGCCCTGATGACGACCAGCTTTTCTCGGAGTTCCGGAGGCAGCGATGCAAATATCCTCATTGAGTGGACGAACTGGTCTAGTTTGATTCGGTCGCCGGGGCCGAGGCTCTCCAGGGGCATTTCGAGTAAATGGACAAGCCCTGCCTCACCCTTTTCCAGGACCACCCCCTCGCGGTCAACAATAAAGGGCGTGCTTGCGGCCACAGCGACAATCGCCGGCGTGCGCAGAGCGACTTCGATTCGAATCTTGGATGGATAGATCCGTTCGACCTTGGCACTTTGAATCCACGGAATGGTTTCAATTCGGCGAGCCGTACCGGTGGTTGAGATTTCCAGTAAGTTCCTACCCTTCGATATTCGTCCGGCCGCAGTCACTTCGGCCACAGTCACCTTTTCCTGAGTAGCGCCAGTCAGTTCTATGGTTTTCAGGCTCAAGGCCGGCGAATTTAACAGTTGTATGCCGCCGTAAACCAGGCCCCCACCCACCGCCATGATCAATAGAAGCTTGAGTAGCTTCATCCGTCCACTACCAGGCGCTCGGCGCCGGCGAATTCCCCTATTAGCCGGACTTCCGGGATCAGAAGGATATTGAACTTCTCCAGGACTGTTGTTTGAACCTGAACCATGAGATCGAAGATCTCCTGGGCCCTGGCGCCCGGGTGGGCAACTATAAAATTTCCGTGCTTGGTTGAAATCTGAGCTGATCCCACCGACGCCCCTTTTAGATCCGCTGATTCGATCAGCTTGCCGGCCGAGGCGTGAGGTGGGTTACGGAAAACCGATCCCGCATTTGGACCCTCGGAGGGTTGAGTGGCAGTTCGATGCTGTCGGTGAGCCGTCATAGTTTGAATTATCCGCTCATGATCACCGGGTATCAGTTCGAACCGTGCCGAGCAAACAACGTCTCTCGGCCCGAGCGCGGTATCCCGATAGCTCATAAGAAGGGATTGCTGATCCATTATTTCGATAGCGGCTTCATCGAGCCTGCAGACATTTGCTGTGACCAAAACTTTTGAAATCGCTTCGCCGTGAGCTCCGGCGTTCATACGGACGGCTCCACCGACGGTAGCTGGGATTGCAACCGCAAATTCCATGCCGGTCAAGGATCGACGCGCTGCCCAATTGGCAATTTGAGGCAAGGCAGTCGCGCCGCCGGCCTCGACGAAATTATCACTGCCTCGAATCCACTCGAATGGGTCGCCAAGCCTGATGACAATTCCCCCAAATCCTGCGTCGGCCATAAGCACATTGGTCCCCCTGCCGAGAACCACGGCCCGAACCGACAAGTCTTTGATGACTGAAGCAATGACTAGCAGATCCTGCTCGCCTTGGGGTTCAGCCAGGATCCCGGCCGCCCCGCCGACTTTAAAGGACGTGAGGTTAGCCATCGGGTGGCGGAGCCGAACCGAGCCTTTCATGTCTGCGACAAGGATCCTTGCTACGCGCTCCACGGTTATTGCTTTATCAATCGATCGGGCAAGGTAGTCACATCCCCCGCACCAAGACTCAACAACAGATCACCCGGCCTCAAAAGTCCGGCTAGATACTCGGCAGCATCCTCAAGCCGCGGGAGGTATGCGACACGCTTGCCAGGAGAATGTTCACAAACTGAATCGACTACAAGCTTTCCCGTGATGCCGGGCAGGGGCTGTTCACGCGCTCCGTAAATGTCGGTCACGACTATCATGTCGGCCAGGCAAAGAGCTCGCCCAAATTCGCGCCACATCGCTTGCGTCCGGCTGTAGAGATGAGGCTGAAAGACGGCGATCAGGCGCTTCCATGGTCCCCCGCGGGCCGCCACCAATGTCGCATCGATTTCAGCGGGATGATGAGCGTAGTCGTCAATGAGATCCGCTCCCAGGCAGGTGCCGCGAAATTCAAATCTGCGGCTCACTCCTGAAAATGCCTCCAAGCCGGCGACTATTTCAATTGAGCCAATTCCAAGAAGCGAGCAAGCAGCGGCGGCGGCAAGGGCATTCAGCACGTTGTGCCTTCCACCGATACGCAGGCACACCCTGTGGTTTCGAGACCGAAGGGCGAGATCGAACGTTGAGGTTGACGCATCAATCTCAAGCGAAGAAGCGCTGACTCTGCACTCCGGGGAAAATCCGTATGTGATCGGATTAAACGGTCCGGCGACACTCATAGCTGAAGAATCCTCCTGACACACCACGACGGATTCGGTGGCCTGCGAGAGAAAGCGAGAAAAGGCCTGATCCAACTTCTGGCGGTTTCCGTAATGGTCGAGGTGGTCTTCATCGACATTGGTTACTACGGCAATTGCGGGCCTCAGCCATAGAAAGGATCCGTAAGCCTCGTCTGCCTCGACAACCGCAACTACTCCGGCGCCCAGGTGGCCACCCGCTCCGCGATGAGCAAGGTCGGCGCCCAACAGGTAGGTGGGATCCGTTCCCGCCGTCTCCAGAATGGTCGCTACCATCCCCGAAGTGGTGGTCTTCCCATGGGTCCCGCTGATTGCGATAGTGCGAGTGCCCCCAACGATCAATGCGAGCGCTTCTCCCCTGGAGAGGATCGGAACGTCGAGCCTAACCGCCGCCTCAACTTCTGGGTTGCTTGGATCAACCGCGGCCGACACAATCGCCAGATCAGCATCTCTCAAGTGATCGGGATCATGACCAACGTGAATTGTTACGCCAAGTGACCTGAGACTCGCCAGTACCGACGATTCCCGAAGGTCAGAGCCAGAGACCTCAAATCCAGCCTCGCTTAGAACGCGAGCTATTGCGCTCATACCCGAGCCGCCAATCCCAACCAGGTGGACCTTTCCCCACGAAGGATCCAACGCGCCCACCTTGCGGATCATGCAGCAGACTCCACTACGAGATTGGCAAGTTTGACCGCAGCATCGGGCATGTCGAGTGTGGCTATTCCCGCCGACATTCCCGTGAGGGTGGACTCGTCCTCAATAATTTCTTTCACCACTTCGGATAGATCGGTTCTTCCTAAATCAGAATCCAGAATCACTTTAGCGCCTCCCGCTGCCGATACGACTTCGGCATTGTGACGTTGGTCGTCGTCCAACGCCACAGGCAACGGCACAAGGAGGCAGGGCAGTCCGGTAGCGGCAAGCTCAGCAATAGTTGAAGCGCCGGATCGGCAAATTGCCAGGTCGGCGCAAGCGTAGGCAAGATCCATCCGGTCCAGGTATCCGAAGGTTCTCCACAAGACGACGTCTCGGTCGCGCGCCGCTGCAAGCAGTTGTGCGTTGATACCTTCAACGTGGGTTGGGCCCGTAAGGTGCAGGACCTGAATTGGGGTGTGGCGCAGTTTCTGGAAGGCCGCCAGAGCGGCCCTATTGATGGAAAGGGCACCTTGACTGCCTCCAAAAATCAGAAGGGTCCGACGATCGCTGTCGAGCCCAAAGAGAGCCAGCCCTTCGGTTCGAGCTTGGTGGCGGTTCATGTCGCGGATTTCAGAGCGAACCGGATTGCCTGTGAGGACGGCCTTGGGGCCGAAGTTGCCTTCGGTTCCGGCAAACCCGACCGCTATTCGTTTTGCGAATCTGCCGGCTATTCGGTTTGCCAACCCTGGAACGGCGTTTTGCTCGTGAAGCACAAGCGGGATTCCACTTAGCTTGGCCGCCAGATCGGCAGGCAAGCTCACGTACCCCCCGGCGCCCATGACTACGTCAGGCTTGAAGGATCTGAAGGTGGCCATGCAGCTCGCGGTTGCCCCCACGAGTTGAATGGCTGCACGCAAATTCCGGGCGTTGACCATCCCCCTGCTCCGGCCAATTATTCTGATCCCTTTGAAATCAAATCCGCATTTGCCGACAATCCGCGCCTCAGGGCCATTCAGTTTGCCTATGAACAGAACCTCGCCACCTGCCGACCGAAGAATCTCGGCGACTGACAGTCCCGGATATAGATGCCCCGCGGTCCCACCGGCGGCAACGACTACCTTCAGCACGGACACGACCTGCCTTTAATAAGCGGACTCCTCGACCTAAGCGCGGCCCCTTTTCGCGATCGACAGTAATATCCCGATCGCCGCCAGGGTGAAAACAAGGGATGAGCCACCAAACGAGATTAACGGCAACGGGACCCCTGTGATTGGCAGAAGGCCCGAAACCGCCCCCATGTTGACAAGAGCCTGAAGTCCGATCCACCCTGTTATGCCCCCCGCCAGCAAGAAGCCGAATCTGTCGGGAGCGCTTTTTGCGATCCGAATACCCAGAGCCAAGACCAGACCGAAGAGCAAAAGAACCGTGAGGGTCCCCATCAGCCCCAACTCCTCCCCGAGGATCGCGTAGATGAAGTCGGTATGAGCATTCGGAACGTAAGACCATTTTTGGCGGCTGGCGCCGAGTCCTAGGCCGAACCAGCCTCCGCTCCCAAAGGCTATCTGGCCTTGAATGATGTGATATCCGCTATTGAGAGGGTCTGCCCACGGATCAAAGAAGGAAAAAAGCCGCGCCCGCCGATAACCCTCGCTGAGGGCTAATCCGGCTATGCAAAGCCCGCCAACACCCGCCAACGCCGCCAGATGCTTCATTTGGGCACCCGCCAAGAAGACAACGACGAAAGCACATCCCAGACAGATTATTGTTGTTCCCAAGTCCGGTTGAGCCATGACGAGCATCGCCAAAATACCGGCTGCCGGCAAAACCGGGATCGCCATTTCCCGGATATCGCGGATCGCCGTTTCTTTACCAGCCAGGGCCGTAGCACAGAACATTATCAAGCTTAGTTTCGCTAGTTCAGAGGGCTGGAAAGTCAGCAGCCCAATATCCAGCCACCTGCTGGAGCCCGCCCTCGTAACGCTTATCCCGGGAACCAACACCGCGCCGAGCAAGATGATGCACAGAATAAACAGAGGCCGGGCGATTCTTCTCAGCTTGCGATAATCCATCCTGGCCAAAATCACCATGGCAAACAATCCTATGAATACACCGACGGTCTGCCTATAAAAGAAAAGGAAGGAGGAGCCGTATTGTTTATAGGCTTCAACTGAAGATGCCGACAAGATCATCACCAGCCCGATGAGTACCAGGGCAAGGCTGGTGACAAAAAGCAGCGGATAGGCTTTTCCGGGCGAAGCGGCGACCTTAGCGGGCGATGCCGGCCTAGCGCGAGACGGAGCGGCGGCCGGTCGGGCACCCATCAAAGACGCCTTACTTCGTCGGCGAACCTATCTCCGCGCTCGGAGTAGCTCGCGTACTGATCGAGGCTCGAACAGGCCGGTGAAAGTAAGACTATGTCCCCCGCCGAGGCCATTTCCCTGGCATGAGCGACTGCATCGGTCATGTTTTCGGCCCGTCGTCGCGGTAAACCGGCGAAGACCTTTTCCAGTTCGGCGGCAGCCTCGCCCATTGCCACCAACCCTTTGAGTGCCGGGGCGGCCCCAGCAAGCAATGAAAGTGGGAGCCCCTTGGCTCGCCCGCCGGCAATCAACACAACATCGTTAAGCCCGGCTAAAGCAGCCAGCGTCGAATGTGGGTTTGTCGCTTTTGAATCGTCGATATAGCGCACCCCATGTCGTGTGGCAACAAAATTCATTCGGTGAGGCAGAGCCTCGAATTCCTTCACTGCCTTAACCTGGACCACCGGAGGAATGTCCAAGTACGAGGCAGCCAAACATGCAGCAAGGACATTCTCCAGGTTGTGCTCACCCACAAGCCGGATATCGGAAACTCTCATCAGCTCTAATTCGCCCCTGGGCACGACTACGGCCACGCAGTCGTTGCGAACCCCCGCTATCAGCGCCGGCTGCCTGCCGGTCTTGTTATGAAAATTTGATTTCAATTCTTCAGGCGTTTGGTTGCCGAAGACGCCGACGGTGGCGTTTGATCCACCCGCGATGACGAGGGCTGAGTGGTCAGTCCCGCTGACCAGCAATAGGTCATCGGGTGTTTGGTTTTCAGTAATCCGAGCCTTGGCCCTCACGTAGTCTTCAAACCCTTCATGCCAGTCGTAATGGTCGTCTGCGATGTTTAGAACGATCGCCACGGCGGGCCTAAATTTGTCGATGAACGCGAGCTGAAAACTCGACACTTCGGCAATTAACCAGGCGTCGAGTGAAGCCGACCGTACCGCCTCGATCAAGGGAAACCCTATGTTGCCGGTTGCCACTGCCTCGATGGAAGCCGAGCTAATTATTGCGGAGAGAAGCGTAGTGGTGGTCGTTTTGCCGTTGGTGCCGGTTATGGCAACCAGGGATTGTTTGGCCATGCGCCAGCCGACTTCAATTTCGCTCCAAACCGGGACGCCCCGCTCGGCTGCTAGTCGCAGCAAGGAATTTGCAGGGGAAACCCCTGGGGCCGGCACAATCAAGTCTGCCCAATCGACGAGCGCCGGGTCGGGATCGCCGAAGATCACCGGGATCCCCTTCGTGCTCAAATATTCTGCAGTGGACCGGTTGGCAGGCGATGCCATCTGTTCTGTCACTTGGATTTCAACGTCCAGCTCATGCAAACTGTCGGCAACTGCTCGCCCGGTTACTTTGCCCAGGCCGAGAATTAGGACATGGGATGCGTCCTTACCGAGCAAGTTCAACCTACGCCGCCCTTGGCGATGAAATCGGCGTAAAACAATCCGAGACCAAAGGCGATCGACAAGCCGGCGAGAATCCAAAATCGCACTATTACGGTGAATTCAGGCCAGCCGAGCAGTTCGAAATGATGATGGATGGGCGCCATAAGCAAGACCCGCTTTCCGAAAACTCGAAAGGTGAACACCTGCAGGAGTACGGAAGTCACTTCCACGACGTATAGGCCACCCAAAACAATTAGCAAAAGCTGTGTATTGGTCAAAATTGCGAGCGCCCCCATCGCTCCGCCGAGAGCAAGCGACCCGGTGTCTCCCATGAAAATCTTGGCAGGGGCGGCGTTCCACCAAAGAAAACCGGCCGACGCTCCAAGCATGGCCGCCGAAACCATTGCAAGGTCGAGAGAATGCGGAGCGTTGTAACAGCCTGGGCCTGAAACAAGACCGCAGCTGTGCCGTGCTTGCCAGAATGCGATAACCACATAGGCCCCCATCACCATTGCAGCAGACCCACACGCAAGGCCATCCAGACCATCGGCTAGATTCACGCCATTAGAGGCCGAAGCGATTATCAGAAAAATCCACCCAACAATCAACAGGTTGATGCCCTGGCCCAAAGCGACACCGAGGGGCCGCGTAAATGAAATGTCCGCCTGGGCCTGCGTGTAACGAATCAGTAGGACCACGATCAGGGCAATGGCCAATTGGCCGGCCAACTTAGCCACCTTGTTTAACCCCAAGGATCGTCGCTTGGCGACTTTCAGAAAGTCATCTACGAACCCCAAGGCGCCCATTCCGACGATCACCCCTATTGCGAGCAGCCCGCTTGGCGAAAACTCAGGTGCACCTCCGTAGGGACGAAAATGGGCAATGACGTAGCCGCCGACGCATCCCGCAATGATCACCAGGCCGCCCATGGTCGGCGTTCCCTTCTTCACGAAATGAGCCTCGGGGCCGTCCTCGCGAATGTATTGCCCGTATTTGCGCCGGCGCAGAGTCCTGATGGCCAGAGGAGTTCCTACGAGAACAAAAACAAGAGAAAAACCTGCGCTCAGCAGAATGCTGATCATGGAGTGCTGATCATGGGGTATTGAGCGCCATCGCCGCCATCTGTGTGACGGCTTCCAGGCCCGCTACTCTGGATGCCTTAACCAGCACCACGTCGCCGGGCCCAAGCGGCCCAACGGCTTGGGCCGCCGAGTCGGGGTCGGCGGCGACTTCAACCTCTCGCATTCCCGCGCCAATGGCTGCCTCCGCAGCAGGTATCGTTTGGCTGCCGACAACTACCAGGCGGGAGGCAAGAGTCGCCGCGAGTTCGCCCACTCTGCGATGCTCATTTTCTGAAATGGATCCAAGCTCGGCCATATGACCCAAAACTACAATTAGCCTGCCGCTCCCGCCCGCCATTACAGCACAGGTTCTGATTGCCGACTCGACCGAGGAGGGGCTCGCGTTATAGGCGTCGTTTACGAACCTGACGCCCTGATGAACCGCGACTTCCATCCGCCACTGGGACACACTTGCATTCTCGAGTCCCCTTAAACAGTCCCCCAGCGAAAGCCCCAAGCAAATGGCGCCGGCCGCGGCGGCAAGAGAGTTCGAAACCTGATGGAGACCGGCCACACGCAATGCAACGGTGACTGCGTCGCCCCGATAAGCAATCCTGAAAGTGGGCTGTCCGAGATCATTGAATCGAATGTCTTCTGCTCGAACGTCAGCCTGGGGGTTCAACCCAAACGTCATTACGTTTGCGTCGCTAAGGTTTGCCATCGGCATGACCAGCGGATCGTCTGAGTTCAATATTGCCGCCCCCCCTTCCGGCAATGAACTGATCAGTTCGCCTTTGGCATCGGCAATTTGAGATTGTCCGCCGAACTGCTCAAAATGGGTCAGGCCGATGTTGGTGACAATTCCAATGTGGGGCCGGGCGTATTCGCAAAGCCTGGCAATGTGACCCGGCCCTCTTGACCCCATCTCGCAAACAACTACTTCGGTTTCGGGTTTGATCGAGCACAATGTTAGTGGGACGCCCAGGTCGTTGTTGAAAGACTTCTTCGAGGCGATGGTTGGCATGCAGCTTCCCGCAACCGCACCAAGAAGATCCTTCACGCTGGTTTTCCCCGTTGACCCTGTGATTCCGACCACCAGAGGATCCTCAGTATCTCGAACCCAGGCACCAAGTGCGACAAGAGCATGCTCCGGACTGGGCGTAACGATCACTGAGGCCGCTGGATCGTCGATTTCAAGCATCTCGCGGCCGGTCACGACGGCGGCAGCCCCCCCGGCTAAGGCGGCCTCAACGTAGTCATGACCATCTTGAACCCGGCCTTTTAAAGCAAAAAAAAGGTCGCCCGGCGAGACTTCACCCGAGTTAATGCTGACCCCTGTGGCGACGGCCTCCGGCCGGCCGGTCAGACTGCCTCTCATTACTCGTGCAGCGTGTTCGAGCTTGATTTTCATTTGCTTTTTATTTCCTCAAGAATTTCGGCCGCAACATCTCGATCGTCGAAGGGAATCCGAACCCCGGAAACTATTTGGCAGGCTTCATGGCCCTTGCCGGCGATAACGACAACATCATCTTTTTCGGCCATGACAAGGGCTTGCCTAATAGCCTCGTGACGGTCCTCAACTATACGGTAGCCGCCCGGGGGCGGAGAAGTTTTCAGGCCTTGTTCAATGCTTCGGAGAATGGCCCCGGGATCCTCGTTTCGGGGGTTGTCTGAGGTTGCGATCGCAATGTCAGAGTCACCTGCTGCCTCGCCCATCTGAGATCGCTTCTCTCGGTCTCTGTCGCCCCCACAACCAAAAACCAAAATAACCCGGCCCCGAGCGACCTCCCGTGCCGCAGCCAGGACTCCCCGGATTCCTGCCGGTGTATGGGCGAAGTCAACCAGAACTGAAAAATTCTGACCCCGGTCAACCCTTTCCAGTCTGCCGGGTATAGGTCGCACGCCCGCGATCCCCCTTGCTATCGCGGTCGGATCAACCCCCATAAGGTGGCTGACAGCGATGGCAGCAAGGGCGTTGTACACATTAAACCGGCCGGGTGCCGGCACCGTGATTGCCAGGTCAAGCTCGCTGGATGCAGCCCGAAAATCTGACGAGCGGGGACCCAATTCGATGTTCAAGGCGAGCAATTCAGCCCGTGAATCTACTCCGTAAGTCAGAACTTGAAGTTCGGTCTCGCCGACCAGCCGTGCCCCATACTCGTCGTCTAAATTGATGGCCGCGTAACCAGAAAATTCCGGCGAGAACAGCCGCCTTTTCGCCAGGTAGTACTCCGCCATTGAGGGGTGATAATCGAGATGGTCCTGGGTGAGGTTCGTGAAGGCCACTGCGGCGAAGCGAGTCCCCTCGATGCGGCGCCGCTGGATTCCAATTGAGGTCACCTCCATTGCGCACGTATCGGCGCCCGCCTCAACCATCTGAGCCAGGAGCCTCTGAAGATCGATCGATTCAGGCGTAGTTCTGTCACCCGGAACAGAAACTCCTCCAGCAAAGCGCGTTTCCACCGTCCCGATCAGTCCAGTCTTTCTCCCTGCAGCCTCGAAGATGGACTCAAGCAGATACGCGGTCGTCGTTTTTCCGTTCGTGCCAGTGACACCAGCGATCTCAAGGTGATCGCTGGGGGAGCCGAAAAAGGGGGCCGCCAGGCGGTTCATGGCTACCAGACAGTCACCAACCAGCACCTGGGGCGACCGGACGTCAATGGCCCGCTCACACACCAATGCCACAGCGCCCGCCTCAAACGCCTTTACCGCGAAGTCGTGGCCGTCGCTATTGGACCCAGGGATACTAAAAAACAAGTCCCCCCTCGTGACCCTCCTAGAGTCGTACGAGAGACCGGTGATCTGGGGTTCAGGCATGGACTCAGTTAGTTCACCGCCCATGATTTTAGCCGCCCGGCTAAGTTTCATGGCGCCAACCTGTTCCCGCGGCCGTCCCGCAGGCGGTTAAGGTCTAGCGTTCCCGCTTGCGACGCCCCCGGAACGGACCAGGGCCGGGAGGGGTGTTCCTTCTTGGGGAAGGACCGGCCCCGGGCCGATCCCGAGGCGCCGCAAGCAAAATTGCATGACGTTTTTGAACACGACGGCCGAAGTCAGGCCGCCATAAATTGGAGTGGGGTCATCGAGCACCACGCCAACAACAAACTTGGGATCCCCCGCAGGTGCGTAGCCAAAGAACGAGGCCATATAGCCCGCATAGCCGCCCGGCGCCGGCTTCTGCGCCGTTCCGGTCTTACCCGCAACTTGGTATCCCGGAATGTCGGCCGCTCGCCCGGTGCCATCGGCCCCACGAGTAACCCCGACGAGCATGGTGTTAAGAGTGTCGGCCGTTGCTTTCTGAATCACCCGATGCTCGGGTGAAGCCGGCAACTCTTTTCTGTGGCCGGCGGAATCAATAAGGGCTTCGACTAACTGCGGCTTGACTGCTACGCCGCCGTTAGCAAGGGTCGAAAAGACGTTCATGACCTGCATGGGGGTGGCGGCCACGCCCTGCCCAATGGGGATGGTTCCTATTGCAGCGCCGTACCATTTGTCGGGCTTGGGCAATATTCCGCCCGATTCGCCCGGGTACCCCGAGCCGGTCGGGCGCCCATAGCCGAATGCACCCAGGTAGTCGTACAGCCGTTGCTTCCCAAGGCCAAGGGCAATCTTGATTGTGCCCACGTTCGAGGACTCCTGGATTATTTGAGAAAAGGACATGTCCACGGTGGGGTGAGCATGCGAGTCCTTAAACAGCTTGCTCCCAAGCTGAAAAACTGAGGGCACCCTGTAAATGTCCGTTGGCCTGGCAACTCCGTTCTCGATAGCCGCCGCGGCTGTGATGACCTTGTTGGCCGAGCCCGGCTCGTAAGCATCCTGGAACACCTTGTTTCGACGGTCGATCGCGGTGCTTGCCCGAACATTATTTGGGTCGAACGTCGGAAGGTTTGCCAGAGCCAGTATCTCCCCGTTTTTGGGGTCCATAACGACGATCGAACCGCCCTTCGCGTTGTACGCCTTGATGGCTTTGGCAAGCTCCGTCTCTGCAGTGAATTGCACTTGGCGATCAATGGTTAAGACCAAGTCTTGACCGGGTGCCGATGGCTTTACGAAGGTTTTTCCAACCGGAATCGGCCGGCCCTGTGGGTCCCTCTCAGTCAAGATTTCGCCGGGAGCGCCTCTAAGCATCGAATCGTACTTTTGTTCGAGGCCGCCGAACCCGGTGTTGTCGAAGCCAACAAAGCCCAAAACATGAGATGCGAGAGCTCCGCCGGGATAAATCCGTTTGGACTCAGCCACGGTATCAATTCCGGGCAGTTGCAGCGCTTCAATCTCGTTTGCCAGTTTTGGATGAATCTTGCGAGCAAGGTAAACGAAGCCAGAACGACGCGATAGCTTGGCCGTCAATTCCGCCTCGTCGAGGGCGAGGATGGGCGCAATGGCTTTTGCAGCAGCAACCGCATCACTGACGAAACGTGGGTTTGCGTAGACGGTCCTCATGTCCATCGAGATGGCCATTTCCGCTCCCGACCGATCGTACATAGAACCTCGCTGGGGCGGAAGCACGACGACTCGTTGCCTTTGGTCCTGGGCTAGGGCAACGAAGCGGTCCGCTGCCACAATTTGAAGCCAGTAGAGCCTCGAAACGACAAGCGCAAAGCCAAGCATCAAGACACAAAAAAGACTGGGCAACCGAAGCGAGCGGTTTTTCACTGTTTTCTAACAAGAAACGGCTTTAGATCGTCTTCGGCGGCTAATTCCTGGGTTTGGGGCGAACTAACGGTTCCCTCGGTGGGGCCGGCCAGGCGCTCCTGGTAATCGGGCGCCACAAGACCCATTTGCGCCACAGCCTCCGCCAGGCGCCCCGGCGACTCCGCAACCGCCATTTCGTACCGCAGGCGGCGGTGCTCATCCTGCTGGTCGGCAACTTGCGTTTGCAAGGCATCGAAGGCGATAGAGGTTTGAGCCACATAGATATTGAGTAAGACCAAACCGAAAATGAATGAGGCCAGTAAGCCAAATAGAGCAATAGCCGTCGCGACCCCTGCCGGGCGGTATCGGGCTTGGGGCCGAACCGCCGGCCGGGCCTGGGGCGTGGGTTTACGCCGCGCCTTTGCCGGGAGACGAACTGCGGGGTTTCTAGCCGCCATTGCCATCAGGCGCTTCCTCCCACAGCTGTATGTCCCCTGGATCCTTGCCCGCCGAGTTTTTCGGCGGCACGCAGGCTTGCGCTTCGAGCGCGAGGATTCCGGCTGATCTCGTCGTCGCCCGGCTTGATCGGCTTGCGGGTAAGGATGCGCACTTGTTCAACGCCTCCGCACAAACAAACCGGCAACCCACGGGGGCAAATGCACCCTATTGCGGCCTCGGTGAATGCCGATTTGACTATCCTGTCTTCGAGCGAGTGGTAGCTGATGGCGGCCAGCCCTCCGCCCGGCGCCAGTAACGACAGGGCGGAGGCCAACGATTGCTTTAGTGAACCAAGTTCGTTGTTTACGGCAATCCTTAGTGCCTGAAAGCTTCGGCGAGCCGGATGAGGCCCGGTTCTGCGAGTTGCGGCGGGAATGGCGGCCTTGACCACCTCGGCGAGGTCACCTGCGTCATCGAAGTTCTCTTCCCTGCGCCTTTTGACGATGGCATTAGCGACACGATCAGCAAAGCGTTCCTCGCCGTACTCGTTCAAGATGCGCTTTAGATCTGAACTTGAATAGTTATTCACGATGTCCCCCGCAGTTTCGCCAGATTCAGCATCCATGCGCATATCAATTGAGGCGCCCCACCGATACTGAAAGCCACGCTGAGGCGTGTCCAATTGGAAAGAGGAGACGCCAAGGTCATAAAAGACCGCCGCAGCATCCTTAAGCCGCCGCTTCGTGAGGAGTTGCTCGAGCTGCGAGAAATTGCCTTTGGCGAGCTCCACTCGAGATCCAAAGCGCTCGAGCCGGCGTGCAGCCACCGCGAGAGCGTCTGAATCCCTGTCTATGCCCAGCAGCGCGACATGACTGAAGGCATCGAGAAAGACCTCGGAGTGCCCGCCGCCCCCTACGGTGCAATCGACGAGTAGCTCGCCGGTTTCCAGAGCCGGTCTTAGGCATTCAAGAGACTCAGCGGTAAGAACAGGGTCGTGAAAGCTGTCTGATGATTCGTTATGCATTGCGAGGACCCTCTCACCGCATTACCCCGACAAAAATGAAGGCAAGCCCAAGATAACCGGCGAGAGTGAACCCGGCCACTGCGAACAACAAGAAACTCTCGGAGACTTCTTTCAGCAAACTATGAGTTGGTACCGCTTCCATTATTTGATCCTTTCTAAAATTCTGGGTGGATCGAGTTGCTCGGTAATGCTCTCGTACGAGTCCTCAACGCCCTGCTTGTACTCGGTCCAGACGTCCCGGTCCCAAATCTCGGCCCTGCCGGAAACCCCGATTAACACCACCGGGCCGCTGAGACCGGCGTATTCCCGGAGGTTTTGAGGGATGTTCATGCGGCCCGACCGATCCACCTGCTCCTCAGATGCGAACGAGAAAAACAGCCGGTTGTGATCGCGGTTGACTTTGTGATTGGGAGAAAGTTGTTCAAGTTGACTCGCCCGTTCGGCAAACCTATTTTGAGTCATGACGAATAGGCAGTTCTCCTGCCCGGCCGTCACCACAACCTCGCCCTTTAGCTCTTCCCGCCACTTCGCCGGGATGAAGACGCGTCCCTTAGCGTCCATCGTGTGTTTGAACTCTCCTGTCAGCAAGCCTGCGCTCCACCCTTCCAAAATTCTGGCCAAAATTCGTAGGCTCTCTTTAGCCCCACTTTGCGCCACATTACTCCCCTAGCGCGCCACCGTCAAGGTGTTTTGGGCAAAAATCCCCCGAAATGATGAATTACAAGGATGTAATTAGGGCTAATACAGGAATGAGACCCAAAAACGTGCAGAGAACCAGGTTTAGCCGGCTACCTCTATGTACGGCTCCCAGGTTGGGTGCAGCTTGCCTACAGCCACCATTAGGAACATGTGGCCTTTGGGAGCGGCGGGGGCGCTGCGCAACTTCATACCCGCTTCTAAGGGCAGCCTGTTTTCTTTTCGGGAGTTACATGGACGGCACGAGGCCACCACGTTGTCCCAGGTGTGGGTGCCACCTTTTGAGCGGGGTTGGATGTGGTCCACATTTTCGGCGGCGGCGCCGCAGTACTGACATTCGAAGCTGTCTCTTATGAAGATCGCCCGGCGCGAAAGAGTCGCTCTGGCCCTATACGGTACCTTTACGAAATATTTCAGCCGGATGACCGATGGCGCCGGAATGGTCATCTTTTCCGAATGGAACGCCGCTCCGTCGGCAACATGCTCGATCGTTGCCTTTGATTTTAGAACCAACACAACCGCGCGCTTGTCGGAAACCACACACAGTGGCTGAAAGGACGCATTTAGAACCAGCGATCTCCCCAAGCCTCATCTCCTGGAGTTTTGGAAAATCCAGTATAAATGTTTCTTCGCGAGGCTTAGCGGCTGGCTTTGGCTCTTTCTTGGATCAAATCGTTTTCTGCATGACGAAGAGTTTCAACAAACTCCTCGCGATCATGAAGGTATGCAGCCACTCCCTGGTCAAGATTGCGGGTGATTTCATCGATAGCTAAAAAGAATGACATTTGGCCCTGACGCAACGCGTCGAGCACTTCGCCATCACCCCTCGCTACCCGAAAGATGCTCTGGCCGTCGGTAATTAGCTTGACCTCAGCCAGGTGCTCATCGAGACCTGCCTTTTTTCTTAGATATTGATAGGCCCGGCGGACTCGCTGGAGCGACATTCCCCCGTCGAGCAAGGCTTTGACGACTTTCAAAGCCACCAGATCCCGGAATGAGTAAAGCCTTTTAACTCCGGGGCGACCACCGGTGGATTGAACACTTGGGCGAACAAGCCCAATTTGATCCCAGTAGCGCAGTTGATGCGTCGTGCAATTGGTGAAGCGGCGTGCTTGAAGGACGCTGAAACCTTCCATGTTGTCCTTTCCCTGAAATGCAGGCGGCTTGTGCAAAAACTTAAGAAGAGTTGCGTTGTTTCTTGGAACTCTACTGTTCTAACAAACCCCGCCCTATAGGCGCAAGACCTAACAGAGTTGTTTTTCGAATAACCCGAAGAAAGTTTCGCGTTCTTCAGGAAAATCCAGGGAGTTCGGCTCGAGCTATGCCTAGCGCCAGGGCACTAAGAGTCGCGGCGGTGACGAAGTTCTCGCAGGCGCTCTTCTAGCCGCCCAACCAAATTCGTCAAAGGCGCTTGTTGCCGAAGAGTTTTCATTTGCTCCGAGCCGGCTTTGCGAAGGTTTTGATATGTGTATGTAGCCGCCATCAGCATCAATAGGAAAGCTACGACCCCAATCAGCGGAGTAGGCCACAAAAAGAATGCAAAAAGCACGGCCAAACCGGCCAGGAACATTGCTATCCCCCGCCTGATGTTGCGAACGAGGTGAGATTGCAGCGTGGTAGAAGCCACTTCCTGGGCAAACTTCGGATCCTGCTCGTAGAGCCGGGCCTCGATGTCTTGAAGTATCTGGTTCTCTCGGTCTGACAAAGTCACTTGTTACAGGTTCCTTCCGCTCCCGATGAGTCAATTATAAGGATCCGGCGAAAGTAGCGCACCGAAGCCCAAAGCTTCATCGCCGAAGCGAAACCGAACTCCATCGAGCGCCCTGTCGGCCTTGAACCATTCCGCTTGGCGCTGCAGGCACAACTGCTCTGAAGCCGGCCATTCCGAAAGACTGGAAATCGAAACTCCCAACAGCCTGATTCCTTTTCTATTCGGCTGATCATCCCCTCCAGCAAGACCGGCTAACAAGGCCTTCGCCAGTCCAAAGATCTCGGTGGCAGTATCCATCTCATGGGGCACGGTTTTCGACCTTGTGGTAGTAGTGAAGTTCGAAAGTCGAATTTTCACGGTAACGGTTCTGCCGCTTATCCCCTCGCTCCTAAGACGCGAAGCAACCCTGTCGGAGAGCTTCAAAATAGCCTGGAGGATCTGCTCGGGGTCCACAAGGTCGTGCTCGAAAGTTTCTTCAGCACCCGCAGATTTTCGGGGAGAATCGACAACCACCTGCCGGTCATCATGCCCGTTGGCGAGGGCGGAGAGGGCTGCCCCCTGAGGTCCCAGCACTTTCTCAAGAGTGGTTTTGGGTACTCGCGCAATATCGCCAACGGTTTTTAAGCCTAATCTCGAAAGAACGCCGGCCGTCTGCTCGCCCACTCCCCAAAGCTCACTCACCGGGAGTGGATGCAAGAATTCGAAAACGCGGCCGGCGTCCACGATCATTATTCCGTCGGGCTTGGCTTTTCGAGAAGCCAGTTTGGCCAACAATTTATTTGGGGCCACACCAACTGAGATAACCAGACCGGTGGCTCTTAGAACGCGATCCTTTAGCGCCTCGGCAAGAGTCCCAGGGTCGGGCCACATACGCTCGGCCCTTCGAACATCCAAGAATGCCTCGTCTAACGATAAGGGCTCGACGATATGAGAAAAGGAATCGAAGACCTTGCGAACTTGATTGGATTTTTCAATATAAGCGTCAAAATCCGGCTGAATAAAAACAGCCCCAGGGCATATCCGCCTTGCTCTTGCGGTGGGCATAGCCGAGCGAACCCCAAAGCGCCTGGCCTCGTAAGAAGCTGAAGTGACCACTCCCCTGGAAGATGTCCCGCCAACAATTACCGGCTTGCCGGCCAAGCTCGAATCTTTGAGAATTTCGACTGATGCGTAGAAAGCATCAAGATCTGCATGCAAGATGGGGCTGGTCCATTTAGCCCTCAATTTATCGAAGTAGCCAGATCGATAACTTCCTCTCCTAAAATCGATATTCCTTTGGCGCCGGTGCGCCTTACTTTGCCTTTAACGGCCAGTATCCAGCCATCGAAGACCACTCTTGCGAATTTAGCCTGGGCTTCATCGAATAAAGCAATATTGGGCTGGCCAGTTCCGTCGTCCAGGGTCAAAAAAATCACTCTTTTGCCTGAGCGTATCGGTGGAGTTTGAGTGGCGACTTTGACTCCGGCGACGACAACGGTTGCCCCGCCGCGCTTTGTCAAAAGTTCAGATGCAGGCGTCCATCCGAGTTTGTTCAGCCTTTCGATGTAAAAAGAAATCACATGCCGCGTGGAATCCAGGCCGGTAACTTCCAGCTCTGCGCTTACTCGATCGCGATCCGAATACTCTTCTATTCCAGGCAGGACTATTTGTTCAGGACTCAAAATCTCTTCCTGGAAAGCCATTTGTTCGCCTGTTTGAGGCTCCCGCTTCTCTAAGGTGCTCATCCAAAACAATTGCCGTCGGCTGCGTTTGCCCTTAATGGAATCAAATGCACCGCAATGGATCAACGACTCTATGACCGGGCGCGACACCGCAGCCTCCCGGCAAAAGGCCTCAGGGCTTCGCCAGGGTCTGCCTGAAATGATCACCTCAATCTCAGCCCCCGTGATCCCTTTCACGTCCTGTAAACCAATTCTGATCCCCCCTTCCTCGGATCGGTAATCGGTCCACGAGGCATTGACATCCAGCGGCAAGATTGGAACCCCCCATGCTCTGGCATCGGAAAGAATGGCGCGGCGGGGATACATTCCTGGATCGTGAGTCAATATTCCGCAATAGAACTCGACCGGGTGATGGGCCTTCAACCAGGCCGACTGATAAGTGGGTACAGCAAATGCAGCGGCATGAGCCTTACAAAATCCGAACGACGCAAACGCAAGAACGTCATCGCAGACTTTGGTGGCTGCGACTTTGTCCCAACCCAGCTCGACCGCCCGGGCGACCAAGTTTTGCTTTATAGATTCATGGTCGCTCAAGTCATTAAGGCAGCGGCGAATCTTGTCGGCTTCGCCCAAAGAGCAACCGGTAAGCGCCGAGAGAACTCTCATCACCTGCTCGTGATAAACGACAACCCCGTTGGTCTCTTTCAGGATCGGTGCAAGCTTGGGATGGCCGTAGATCGTTGGCGCCAAAGCCATCCGGCGGCTGAGGAACGGCTTGACCATATCCGCCTTCATGGGGCCGGGCCGAAACAATGAAATGTCGATGATCAATTCTTCGAACTTGTCTGGCTGAAACTTGCCGAGCAGCTCGCGCTGGCCGGGTGACTCGATCTGAAAACAACCTAAAGTCCTGGACTCACGAATCAGCTGAAAAGTGGCGGGATCCTTAGATGACAACCGGCGGGGCGAGCCCTTGCGGGAAGTGATCGACAAATCGGGGCGGTAACCCTTGGTTCGTTCGATTTCGTTCAAGGTGTAGGCAATCGACGAAAACATCCTGACACCCAGAACATCGAGCTTGGCGATGCCCAGGGCTTCGACATCATTCTTGTCGAACTGGCTCATCAAAAAGCCTTTAAACGAGCGCTGCATCGGCATGATGTCACCCAAGGTCTCGTCGGAAAGAATGACCCCCGAGGGGTGCATTGCCAGGTGGCGTGGAAATGAATCCAGCCGACCGGCAAGCTCGAAAAGGGTTTCGAGCTTTGAAGCCTTTAGATTTAATCCGGCCACTTCGGGCAGACTCTCGATAGCGCCGGAAATATTGCGGGCTGCAATATGGGGAAGCGATTTCGAAATCGTATCTATCTCGCTCTCGGCGATTCCAAGCGCTTTGCCCGTCTCGCGCAAAGCCGCTTTCGCCTGGAAGGTTTCCATCATGGCCACCATGGCGGTGCGTTTTCCGTAAGTAGCAAGGATGTATTCGTTCACTTCCTCGCGCCGTGCGGACTCGATATCGATGTCTATATCTGGAATCTCGCGCCGGTGCTCATTCATGAACCGCTCGAAAACAAGATCGTGGCGGACCGGATCAACGTCCGAGATACCCAAGGCATACGCCGCCAATGACCCGGCGGCGCTGCCTCTGCAAGCACACCGAATTCCAAGTTTATGTTTGCAGTGATCGACTATGTCGGCGACCAAAAGGAAGTAGCCGCAAAAGCCGCCTCGCCGAATCATCCTCAATTCCATTTGCAGGCGGTCTTCTATTTCCCGGGTCACCGGTAGGTAGCGGCGTTTTAGTCCGCTCCAGCATCGTTTGGCAAGCAGTTCCGTAGATGAGCGCCCGCTTTCGACACCCGGATCAGGAAAATGGAACTTGCCCAAAGGAAGTTCATAAGAGCATTGACCGGCAATCCACTCGGCGCCGGCGATAGCTTCGGGATCATGCAGCTCGGCCATCAACTTGGGAGGTTTTAACCAGTACTCCCGGTTTTGCCTCGGCGATGTTTGCGGAGTAAGAGCCACAATCCGCCTAATGCAATCCAGAACGTCATGCAGCGCTGCGTCGTGCGGACGGACGTAATGAACATTATTGGCGGCGGCTGTTCTCAGCCCGAAAGACTTCGCAAGGCCCGTCAATCGCTGCATGCGCAAGGGGTCTTGTTCCAACAAGTGGTTATGGATTTCAATTGCGAATCGATCGGTTCCAAAAACATCGAGCCATCTAGCAATCGCTTGCCCGGCCGGGTCCATTTGTCCAAGCCCCACCAGCCAGGGAACTTCCCCTCTGGCGCATCCACTCAGACAAAACAATCCTTCTGAATGCTCGGCGATGTCTGCAAAACTGGTCCGGGGTCTTATGCCGGGGGGTAGTCGAAAGTTAGCGCCTCCCCCGCAGGCTAAGTGCATATTGGTAACCAGATAGCACAAGTTCGACCAACCCTTGACGTTTTGAGCCAACAGGGTTACGTGGTACCCATCGCCCCATTCAAGCTCGGCCCCCAAAATGGGCCTAATGCCAACCTTCTTACAGGCAAGCGTGAACCGCACGGCGCCATACATGCCATCGTGATCGGTTAAAGCAAGGGCTTCCATTCCCATTTCAGCAGCCGTGCCCGCGAGGTCCGAAACGCGAGCCGCTCCCTCGCGAAGAGAGTAATTGGAATGCGTATGCAAATGGACAAATCCAGACGAGATAGTGGCGCCACTAATCCCAAATTCTTGAAAGCCGCCACCGGACCGGCGACGCTGCTCCCCTGCCCGAGCGGTCAAAGCGCAGGTCGTAGGTGCCACCTTCAGCTTCAACCCGAAAGCATTCGTGGTCCTTGGATTTTTCGGGGTCCCAGTTTTGGCCGGCTTCTCGCCAGTATTTGATCAGCCGGTTGACTGAGTACCGCCGGCCCCGCCAACAAAAGGCAACCGGCTCGGCCCCAAGCCGCCCCCCCACCTCAACCTCGATAGGCTCGTCGTACCTTTTGGTCAACAGCATTTCTCCAATGGTTTATCCGTATGGTCCTGACAGAATCGAACTTCGATCTGACTAACTTTGAACGGCGTCTTTGGCGAGAAGGCCTCCGATGGCCATATTTAGATTCAGTCTGTCGCCCTGCCATAAGGGAACGTAGGGGCCGATATTTAAGCCGAGTTTTCGATTTTCTTCAGAAAGTTCACCCGGCGGCGCCTCGATTTTGGGCGGCGCCGGATCCAGATAGGTTCCATCGGGACGCCGGAACTTGAATTCGGCGACATCCCGGCTTTCCCGCTCGACGGAGTAACCGCCCTCATGCACTAATCGGTGATGGAACCGGCATAATTCCAAAAGGTTGGTCAGGCCCGTTTCGCCCCCCCTTGACCAATGCTGGATGTGATGGCCGTCAACAAATTTGGTTTGAGGGCACCCCGGGAACCGGCAGCCTGCGTCTCTGGACCTAAGGGCACGCCTTATTGCGGGGGGAATGGACCTGGATTTCCGCCCGATGTTCAACGCTTCGCCGTTTGGCCCCTCAAGCATCGAAACAATGCTGGAATCGCAGCACACTCTTCTAACGGTATCGGGGCTAAGGGCTGCGCCGTCTTCAAGGTTGCAGCGCCCCCCATCGTCTTCAGTCAGGGTGGAGGCGTCAATATGGATTACCACCTGGTGGCGGTCGCCGCCGGACATTGGCGCAAGACCCGAGGACATGAGGGTCTCGGCCATCTTCACCAGGGCGTCGGCCCTAACGGCCGACTGCTTGTCTGAGGTCCGCCCTGGGGCCTGCTCGGCGGAGTCGTTGTTGCGGCCCTCACTCCTGGCGGCCTCGGCAGCCTGGGGATCGTAAGAGGGATCTTGCTGCTGGGCGGCTTGCTCGGCTTGTTCGCTCAGCATCTGTTCCACAAGCTCGCGGCGGCTTTTTTGACGAAGGTCCTCAGAGGCTACTTCCAGGGCTTTGACGACAATGGCGCCTTCAACGGCGGGGAGCCGCCCTTTGAATACAACCGAGCCATCGTCGTCTGAGTACCACTTGAAGGACCTGTCCTCAAATGCTTTGTTTTGCAGGGTGAGATCTTCGGTTCTTTGAACCTTGCGATAACCACGAACAATTTTCGAGAGTTGCGAGGCAGTGGAATAGGTGGCCAAAGACACAAGATCGGCTTCGGTTTCAGATGTTGCCACTAAGGTAATAGCCCGTACCTTCGAGTAGCTCAGCTGGCCCTTAGAGAAGGCTTCAGAAACCAAAGGAAACGATGAAAGGGCCTTTGCGACTCGAACTTGTTCCCCTGCATCCCAAAGATCGATGCCTGAGCGCCAGTTGAGGTAATGGGCACAGGAGCGACAACCCCAGTCGGCCCAGAGCATTTCGCTTTCCATACGAGCGATCTTCATAAGGCGCTGATACATGGCAGCGTCGATATTGGCGGTGGCTTCACGGATCTCACCATCCAGAGCATCGACTTCCACCTGCCTGCTGGTAGGTACAGGCTTGTAAACGCCGTTTACATATACGGGTTGAGAAGCCGCAACGGCATCCACAACGGACTGATCTACGCCTGCGAAGCCCTGAGAACCGAACATATGTTCGATTATAACACCTACTTGGGGATGTGCAAGCGGCTGCGTTTACGGTTTTTGTGAGCCGAGCCGCCGCAGCACATCTGCGGTATTCAAGTCGCTCAGGGCGTTGAGGTTCCGTTATTTTTGGTTTGGTGGAGTTTCGTGTGCATTGCGATCAGGGAATCCTCATCACCATCAATGGCTACCTTAGAAAGGACGCCGTGTGTTCTAACGAGATGACCGACTAATTTTTCTTCGTCTACATAAAGCGTTAGCCATTCGGCGACGAGATCCTGAATGCTTTGGATCCGGGCAATGCGCTCTATCTCGCATTGTTTGAGTATTTCCGAGATCAAGAGAGAGAGTAGTTGTTTCGGTAGTCTGAGGCTGGCACCTGGGGCGGCTCCAGAGTGTTCCCCGGGTTTGGCCCTCCGTAATGAGCCGTGGGTACTCGTTTGCAAAATGTAGTCGACATCTCCATGACGCTGGATCCAATTCTTGATCGATTTCTCGCCAACCTCGTCCCATTCAGCAAGCAAGTACTCAATGGCGTCGATTCGGCTAAGGGCAAGGTCATGTTCGTTCACCAAGACGAAGGCTTCCAACGTTTCAGCTAACTGTTTCGGGATGTTCTTGTAAGGATCGGGGTCGAGTTCGATCTCACCAAATTCATTGATGTGAGCCATTACCGCTTCCTCCACCGATAGCGTTGATGTCGTAGGCAAGGCGGGCCTGAGAAGTTGTCTGTGAGCAAGACCGAATGGGGTGCGCCAGTTCCCCAATCGGCCCAGTCGGACAAGGTCGTGTGGATCTTGGGCGGCCCCGCGATGGATGTGTTGTTCCACCACGCCGCCGCCAAACCGTTGATTGCCTGGTCGTAAGCGGTTGAAGAGTGCGGAGTTGTGGCCGAGCGGTTGTCCGCGCCGAACTCGGCGGCTTGCCCGGGGCCGTAGCCGTCCGCCGGTCTGCCAGCGGGGTCGTAAATCGTCGTTGACTTGAGGCCGGTGGGGTCGGTGGAGGATGTAGGGTGGTCCTGCGCACCCCAGGCGTGGGTCGTCAGCTTTCCTGCGGAGTCTTTGTCCTCGATCAACCGGTTTGATTCCATGGTGGACCTGGCGAGCATATCCTGGGGCCGGGCTGAGCCCTGCCACCTGTACGTACGGTCGCCTTGGGCGGCTGGTAGCCGTAAGAGTGCTAGGGGCGGGCCGATCGCGAAGCGTCGGGGACCGGAGCGGACACCTTGGTGAACTTACCCAACCCATCGTAAGTGATCGAGGGGATCGTTCTCAAACACGAAGCGAGGCGTTGGGCCGCAGGCGGGTACACGTCCCCGTCAGTCCCCCCTTCCGCTCTCCCAGCGTCGTGTGGCACGGACCGCAATGAGTCCACCACCGATCGATATGCCAGCTATTACCGGAAGTTCGCCAGGGTCAGGACGACCTAGGACGAGCATGATGGCGAGAAGGACGAAGCAACTGATCAGCCAATGCAGGGCAAATGGCATCTTCCCTTCAGTCTTGCGAACAGTTGTCAGGGTGAAGAGCAGCCCAGTGGCCAAAAGACTGAAGCCGATCCAAAAAAGCGCCTCACTGTCCAAACTTCGAACCAACGCCTCAGTGAATATAAAGGCTGCTCCCAACCCCGAAATCAGCGAACCGGCGATCACTTGCCTCATCAATGCCACCAAGGACCGCGACCGTAAGTCCTTAATCCCGGATAACCCGGTTTAGATCCACGAAGTCCGCGCATGAAGGCACCACGTTCCCAAGCGCCACGCCAGGCCCCTCCAAGGGCGCCGGCAAATGCTCCGGAAGCGGTCCACCGAGCCACCTTGCGCCCCGTTACACGCTCACCAATAAGGGCCCCAGTTCCCACATGGGCACCTAATCCGATCCCGGCGCCATAAACTGCGCCCACCAGAACGGCGCATCCCATACCTGCTGTTCCTACGCAAGCAGAGGCGGCAACGGTTCCCGCGGCGATACCCACGCCGATGTTTACTACCCGATGGATTAGTCGTCTGTGCTTGTGGGCCCATCTTCGAGCGCAAGACCAACAAACCTGGCCGTCGAGGTCCAGATTGTTGATTGGGTCCTGGCTTACGTAATCATAGTCGTTGGCGTTGCCCCCCTCCACGGGGTCCACTTCCAAGAATCTGCCTAGAGCTGGGTCGTAGAGACGGACTCCCATGCGGATTAGTTTCAGGTCTCCTCCGGTTGAGAACCTTTCTTTTCCTCCCAGCCACCCCAGGCGGTTCGCCGGCTGGGATCCTGCACCGAATTCATCTGAATCCGGATTGGCGGTGAAGGTTCCGTTGGCGTCGGTTGTTCCGGCGAGGTCGCCGTGGGCATTTGATATCGGGTAGGTGGCCGTTCCCGCGACGTCGATCACCAAAAGGCCTGAGGGGCCTTCTACATAGGTGGTGACGGCGCCGCCTCCTGTGGGTCTTGAGTAGGCCGGGGAGTCTCCTCTAGGAATGCTAGCTTGATTTGGCCCCCCCTGGAGCGAAGAATGATCGGGCGAATTCCAGTGATCGTTGCAATATGCAGGGCTTGTAAGTAGACAAACAATCCTACCCTTCGACAGTACGGCGGGGGTTTGGTGGCAGACCGGGAGGTTCGGGGTCAGACACGGCGCGCTTCGACAGGAT
>JBPCIX010000078.1:0-25543 GCA_051005875.1 Actinomycetota bacterium
CCATGAGGTTTGGCCGCTTCTCATCCCAGCCAGGCTTGATGCTTTCCTTTTTGCCAGGCTCGTGGCCGGCAAACAAGTATTTACTTGAATTGCATCGGTGGCCAGTGTAACAGTTCTTTGGTCCTTATTACCTCCCATTCGGTATTGGCGTGCTACTCTTGAACCACGGCAGCGAACTTCGCAGCCGCGAGTTTTCTCGCTTGGCACTTTCCTTGGGCTGTCTCGGGCGCCGAATTCTCAACCCCAGATAGCTGGCCGGCCTATGTCGCCAGGAAGGAGCAACACCCATGTCTCAATCAACTTTGGTGGACAACGCCGTAGAGCCTTTGACCGGCGCTACCGCTGCATCCACACCCGATTCCCATTCGCCTGTGCCGGAACAAAGATCATTTATTGAAATCGGAGTGTCCCCCCAGGTAATCGCTGCCCTGGCGGCGCGCAAGATAATGGCCCCTTTCCCGATCCAGGCCCTTGTAATGGCAGATGCGCTTGCCGGCAAGGACATTCTCGGCCGCAGCCCTACCGGGTCAGGCAAAACCCTTGCCTTTTCAATACCTTTGGTGGAATTGATGAAAAGTGACTCGCGCGGCCCTTCGGCCCTCGTGTTGGTCCCCACCCGTGAGCTGGCCTCGCAGGTAACCGGCGAACTCCGTGAAATCGCTAAGGCGAAAGGATTCAAGGTGGCGACCGTTTACGGCGGAGTTGGCCTTAACGACCAGGCAAAGCGTGCTTCCGGCGCTCAAATTATCGTGGCGACGCCCGGCCGCCTTGAGGATCTGCTTACACGCAGGATGCTTTCAATTGACAAGGTTCGTTTTCTGGTGCTCGACGAGGCCGACCGCATGCTCGATATGGGCTTCCAGCCGCAAGTGGCCAAAATTGTTCGGAGGCTGCCCTCTGCCAGGCAGACCATGTTCTTCTCAGCAACCCTCGATGGAGAAGTGGGCCGTCTTGCCAAGGCATACACAACAGACGCTACTCGTCACGAAGTTGCGTCGCTGAAAGAGACCGTCGTTGACGTGCTGCACAGGTTCTTGCCCGTCACCAGTGGCGACAAGATCCAGGCCCTGCTTGACCTTCTCGGTAAAGAAAAGGGCCGGTCTCTTGTATTTGTCCGGACAAAAAGGGGCGCCGACAGGCTGGCGACAAAACTCAAGGGCAGTGGAATTGGGGCTTTAGCGATGCACGGGGATATGAGCCAGTCCGCCCGTGAGCGATCGTTGGCACGCTTTGAATCGGGAAGCGCACGAACCCTTGTCGCAACCGATGTTGCTGCACGGGGCATCGACGTGAACGGCATAACCCATGTCATAAACTTCGATCCTCCGAGCGATCACAAGGACTACATCCACCGCGTCGGCCGGACGGCCCGAGCCGGCAAGACCGGTACCGGAGTCACCTTCGTCCTTCCCGAACAAGAGCCTGATGTAAGTCGAATGGCGGCCAGGCTAAAATTGAACGAAGAGTTCGAGGAGCATGGAATGAAGATCCGCCCGACCTCAATCGCCTTCACCAGCAGGCGGGGCCGAAAAGGTGGAATGACTCCAAGGCGCAGGAGAATGCTGTAAGGAACCTTGGGGTCGCAAGGGTGGGGAATCGAAGGATGGTGCACCCCTTCTATCCGTAGTGGCCGTTAGTGAATCGTAGACTTTGACCGCGGCGCAGCATCCTAAAGGTCCCCGGCATCCGTATTCAAGCGGCGATCCCGCGATCGACGCCAGACTGCGAGAACTTGTTGCGGGCCTCGACGCCGTCGATGCGGAACTTGTTTTCGAGATGATGGCCACCGCCATGCGGCTTGCCAAGGATCCAATCGGCAGGCTTGATCGAAAGATTGCTAACACTGCCCTAAAAGAAATGCGATATGCCTTCAGCGTATTCGCTGCATACAAGGACCGGATGAAGGTCACGATCTTCGGCTCTTCACGCACGGCGAAGGGCGATCCCAGCTACGGCCTAACGCGCGACCTCGGGCGCGCGATTGCCGAGCGCGGATGGATGGTGATTACGGGGGCCGGTCCGGGCATCATGGAGGCTGGCAACGAGGGCGCAGGCGGCGCCCATTCTTTCGGCGTCAACATCGTTCTCCCTTTCGAAGCCACCGCAAATCCTTTCATTGCCGGTGATCCCAAGTTGATGAACTTCAAGTACTTCTTCACTCGCAAGCTCATGTTCATTAAGGAATCAGACGCCTTCGTGCTGATGCCCGGCGGCTTTGGGACGCTCGATGAAGCCTTTGAGTTGTTGACCTTGATACAGACTGGCAAGAGCGACCTTCATCCGATCGTCATGCTCGATGTTCCTGGGGGAACGTACTGGCGCTTTTTCGATAGATATCTGCGCGAAGAGTTGGTCGCCAGGGGCTTCATAAACGGCAGCGACCTTAACCTGTTTATGTACACCGATGATGTCGGCAAAGCCGTCGCCGAGATCGAACGCTTTTACCGCGTCTACCATTCCCAACGCTACGTCAAGGATCGCCTTGTCTTCAGGCTTAAGCTCGCCCCCGGTGACGATGATCTCGAAAGACTTTCAAATGAGTTCAGCGACATTCTAAAGGGCCCTATTGAGCGGGCCGAGCCCTCGGCGGGCGAGATTCGCGACCGAGACTTTGTGGACCTTCCGCGAATATCCCTTGACTTTGACCGTATGCACGCCGGCAGGCTGCGTCAGCTTGTGGACAAGCTGAACGACCTCGCCGATTGAAGTTGGGCACCTCTTTTTGATCCCTCCGGCTCATGAAAATTCCATGTTCGTGAAGATCTGCGGGATTACCCGGCGGGCGGATGCCGAAGTTGCAGTCGCCGCCGGGGCCAACGCAATCGGCTTCATATTCGCCCCCAGCCCGCGGCGAGTAAGTGCCGCTCAAGCGGCCGAGATCGTTAAGGGCATTCACCCCTCAATTCGCAAGATAGGGGTTTTCGTTGACCCTTCCTTGAGCGACGTATTGGCCACAGTTGAGGCAGCGGGGATGACCGGGGCCCAACTACATGGCTCGGAATCGGTGGAGTTCGCCGAGGCTGTTAAGGCGGCCAACCCCGGTCTGTTTGTCTACAAGGCGGTCAAGATTGAGGAGCGTGATGGCTTGGTTGAAGCGGAGCGTTACGCTGAAGGAAGCACGGACGCAGTGATGATCGACCGCAAGGACGTCAATCAGCTGGGTCGCGGCGTCCAGCCGGTGCCGCTCGAATGGCTCGAAGACCTGCGAATCGAGCGCATGATACTTGCAGGGGGGCTAAATCCGGAAAATGTGGGGACGCTTGTAAGCGGGTGCCGCCCTTGGGGGGTGGATGTTTCGAGCGGTGTCGAAGAATCGCCGGGAAAGAAGAATTCGGGACAAGTAAGAGCTTTCTTGCAGGCCGTTCGACAAGCCGAGGCTTCTGTTTCTTTGGGTCGCCACGAACCCCCCGCTTGAATCTCCGGCGCAGTATACAAAGGGCTGTCCAAAGAATCGGCAGGCTAACTGTCAACAAGATCACTATCGCGATGGTGACCAAGGGCGCTAGGGTGCCGGGAATCACGGGAGCGGTCCTTGTTCTTGCGACCGTTGGGAGAAAGACCGGGCAAAAGCGAATGACGCCAATGGGATACGTGAGGGAGGGCCAAGACAAGCTGCTGGTGGTTGCTGAACATGGCGCCCGGGCGGACTGGGTAAGAAACGCCCTGGCGGCAGGAACCGTTGACATTTGGATCGACGGGGTGGCCTACGAGGCCGGGGTCCTTATCGCCGAAAACCAGATCCCCGCGGCGGTGCGAGGCAGGATTCGCAGCCGGTTGGTAGCCCTTGCTAACAAGGCCTTGTCGTCGGACTCGAAAGTCGTGGAGATAAATCTCGTGCCGGGGGTTTAACCTGGACTTATATATGAATTCTCCCGCTTCGACTCAAAGTCCGTTAACCGATCAATTCGGTCGGATCGCCGATGATCTTCGGATTTCAGTTACCGACCGCTGTAACTTCAGGTGCGTTTACTGCATGCCTGCCGAAGGCCTGCAGTGGGTTCCAAAATCCAAATTGCTTTCTTTCGAAGAGATCACTCGCGTAGCAGGTGTTCTTGTGGATCTCGGAGTTAGGACAATCCGGTTGACCGGCGGCGAGCCGACCCTTCGCAGGGAGCTGTCCAGGCTTGTGTCGATGCTCGCCGGTCTGCATCCGGACCTGGACCTTGCGATGACAACTAACGGCTTTTTGTTGAAGGACCTGGCCGGGCCCCTGGCGGAGGCCGGCCTAAAACGCGTGAACGTCTCGGTCGATTCCTTGATGAAACATCGCTTTGCCGAGATAACAAGGCGTGATGCTTTGTCGGCCGTGATGGAAGGCATCAAGTCGGCAGAGGCCGCTGGCCTGGGGCCGATCAAGCTGAACTGCGTGGTGGTGCGCGGTACCAACGACGACGAGGTAGTGGACTTTGCCAGGCTTGCTCGAGACACGGGGTGGGAGATTCGCTTCATCGAATTCATGCCCCTCGACGCTGAAAAGTTGTGGGACAGTTCGATGGTAGTCAGTGCCGCCGAAATAACAGACTCGATAAATAGAAATTTCCCGCTGGTAGCCGACTCAACCGAGGGCAGACCGGAGCCGGCTTCAACCTGGCATTTCGCAGATGGGTCGCCGGGCAAAATTGGGGTAATTCCAAGCGTGAGTCAGCCGTTTTGCGAAACGTGCAACCGAATCCGAATTACCGCCGATGGGCAGCTTCGAACCTGCCTGTTCTCGTTGGCCGAAACAGATCTCAAGAGGTTGCTTCGTGGGGGGGCAAGCGATGTTGAACTGACGGAGGCGCTCGGGGGAGCGATCTGGACCAAGCAGGCCGGACATCGAATCAACCAAGCAGATTTTGTGCGCCCCGCCCGTTCAATGTCGATGATCGGTGGCTAGCGTTTCTTAGCCGCCATCCGGGCAAGGTTAGGCAAGCCTAAGTTGGGGTAGATTAGGTTAGCCTAACCTGCTAAACTTAGCTAGGAATCGCATGTCAACAGGCACAGATGCCAACCAGGCGTTCGGATGCCGTAATCCAAAGGTGGACAACCATGGCAATCGAAGAATTTGATCCCGCTTTACTGGAAAACGAAGAGGTTCGCCAGCTAAAGCAGGGCTATAAATACGGCTGGCACGACGCTACTTCATACGACGAGGCCCCCACAAGAGGCCTGTCGCACCAGGTTGTCGAGATGATCTCGAATCGCAAAAACGAGCCTGAATGGATGCGCTTGATACGCCATAAGGCGCTCGACTACTTCTACCGTCGCCCCATGCCCACTTGGGGCGCCGATCTTTCCGAGATCGATTTCGACAACATTTATTACTTCATCAAGCCCACCCAACAAGTCAAGAAGTGGGAAGACATGCCCGAGGCCATCCGCGACACCTGGGACAAGCTGGGCATCCCCGAGGCCGAAAAGAACTTCCTCGGCGGAGTAAGCGCCCAATACGAATCCGAGAGCGTTTACCACTCGACTAAAAAGGAACTTGAAGACCTCGGCGTGCTGTTCATGGACATGGACTCAGCTCTTCGCGAGCACCCGGAGATCGTCAAGCAGTATTTCGGCACGATCATTCCCCCGAACGACAACAAGTTCGCTGCCTTGAACACAGCGGTTTGGTCCGGCGGGTCTTTCATCTGGGTCCCCAAAGGCGTTTCTGTTGAAGTGCCGTTGCAGGCCTACTTCCGGATCAACCAGGAAAACATGGGTCAGTTCGAACGCACGCTGATTATCTGCGAGGACGACAGCTGGGTTCACTACGTCGAGGGCTGCTCGGCCCCTACCTATTCCAGCGATTCGCTGCATTCAGCCGTTGTCGAAATAGTGGTTAAAGAAGGCGCCCGCTGCCGGTACACCACCATTCAGAACTGGTCGAACAATGTATACAACCTGGTAACCAAGCGAGCGGTGGCCCATAAGAACGCAACCATGGAATGGATCGACGGCAACCTTGGCTCGAAGGTCACCATGAAATACCCTGCGGTGATCTTGAAGGGTGAGGGCGCCAAGGGCGAGATCCTGTCGGTGGCGTATGCCGGCGAAGGGATGCACCTTGACGCCGGAGCGAAGGTGACTCACGTTGCCCCCAACACTCAGTCGACCATCATTTCAAAGTCGATTTCGAAAGATGGCGGCAGGGCGGGATACCGGGGGCTGGTGCGTATGGACGACGGAGCTACCCACGCAAAGAGCAATGTGCGTTGCGATGCTTTGATTCTTGATAAGGATTCACGCTCGGATACCTATCCGTACAACGAGATTGAAGAGGAAACCGGCTCGGTCGGTCACGAGGCCACGGTTTCGAAGATCGGTGACGAGCAATTGTTCTACCTGCAAAGCCGAGGAATCGACGAGGCCGAAGCAATGAGCCTGATCGTTCGTGGTTTCATCGAGCCAATAACAAAAGAACTCCCGCTCGAGTACTCAGTAGAACTAAACCGCCTAATCCAACTCCAAATGGAAGGGTCGGTGGGATAGCCTGACGGAAGAATCCAGTACTTTCAACGTGCTGATCGAGAAGGACGAGGATGGCAGGTACGTCGCCAACTGCCCGCCATTGCCTGGCTGCGTTGCCGACGGCGCGACTCGGGCTGAGGCGATTGAAAACATAAAAGATGTAATCAGGCTATGTCTAGCGGACTTACGGGAGCTCGGTCAGCCAATACCGCAAACGGAGTCGGTCCAGATAGCGGTCTAGGGTGCCGCCTCTTCCGGCCCTTTCGGGTGTTCAGCTAATCAAGATCCTGGAAGCAAAAGGATTTCAGCAAGTCCGGCAGAGCGGAAGTCATGTTCGCCTGCGGCATCCAGATGGTAGAGCTACGACGATCCCTGTTCATGGTGGACGGTCTCTTGGAAAAGGATTACTTAGAGCAATTTTGCGGCAGATAGATTTAGGATTTGAAGAGTTGAAGTCTAAGCCGTAGCGGTTGCAACAATTGGGCGTTAAACAGGAGAAAAATGGGTTTTTGTAAAGAAGATGTTGAGAAGCTCAGTGCTGCTTTGGGCGAGCCTGGGTGGGTGCTTGAACGGCGGCTTGAGGCTTGGGGTTGGTTCGAGAAGATGGAGCTGCCGGGCGAGAAGGAAGAGCCCTGGCGCTACACGAATTTAGCCCAGCTTAAGTTCAAGCTCGATGCTTTTACTCCTGAGTTGCCCGGGCAGGTTGCTGTGCCGGGCGACGCTCAAAAGAACCTCATTCAGCGTGAAGGTGACCGCGATGGCTACATCGTGCAGCGTGGCGCTGATTCTGTTGTTGCTGAGATTGAGCCCGATCTGGCTTCTAAAGGAGTCGTCCTAACCGACATCCACACGGCGATTGCCGAGCATGGCGACCTGGTGCGGCGCCACCTGTTTACGCAGACCAACCCCCACCAGCACATTTTCAGCGCCCTGCACGCGGCTTTATTTTGCGGCGGCACTTATCTATATGTCCCCAAAGGTGTGACGGTTGCACTTCCGATCGAGAGCCAGCGGTGGATCGACAAGCCGGGCAGCGCCGCTTTTCCTCACACATTGGTGCTGGCCGATGAGGGGGCCGAGGTTACCTACTTCGAGCGTTTTCGCTCAGAAGAGTTGGGTTCCCCAAGCTTATCCAGCGCCGGCACCGAGGTTTTCGTAGGAAAAGCTGCCCGAGTTAATACCGTTACCCTCCAGGAACAAAGTCACGACGTTTGGCACTTTCAGGCTCAAGGCGCCGCGCTGCAACGTGATGTCAGCTTTGGCAATTTGACGGTGACTCTTGGGGGAAGGTTCTCGCGACAGGAAGTGAGCGCCACCATGATGGGGCCTGGGGCAGACGTCAGCATGCTGGGGCTCTACTTCGCCTCGGCAGGGCAACACTTCGACTTTCGGACCCTGCAAGATCATGCCTCGGACCACTGCACATCGGACCTTTTGTACAAGGGCGCCCTGCGTGACGATGCGCACACGGTTTACACGGGCCTTATCCACGTCAGGCCCGACGGCGCCGAAACCGATGCCTACCAGACAAACCGCAACCTGGTGCTTTCCGACCATGCAAAAGCCGACTCGAAGCCCGAGCTTGAAATTGAAAACAACGACGTTCGCTGCAGCCACGCGGCTTCGGTTGGGCAGATGAACGAGGAGGAGATTTTCTATCTTGAGAGCAGGGGCATCGAGCGCAGCCAGGCCGAGCGGTTGATAGTCAACGGTTTCTTCGAGGCAGTGGTTGACCGGGTGAAACAAAAGGAAATTCGGGAAGTCCTTGCCGGCGCCATCGAGCGAAAGCTAGCGCCCTGAACCATGAGTGATTGGACCAGGGTAGCGAAGGTCGATGATGTTAAGCCGGGCAACCTGAAGCAGGTGTTTGTCGATGGCGAGCCGGTCTGCCTCGCCAATATCGACGGTGAATTGCTTGCTGTTGACGATGTGTGCTCTCACGAGTACGTGATGCTCTCGGGCGGCTACCTCGAAGAAGACGAGGTGGAATGCCCTCAGCATGGATCAAAGTTCAACTTGCGTACCGGCGACGTAATCAATTTACCGGCCACGCAGCCAATCGCGGTATTTGAAATGAAAGTCGACGGCGACGAGGTTTTCGTACGTCCGACTCCCGCCCCTCTAGATAAATAAGCAAAGGAATGAGAAATGGCTGAACCGATACTTCTGATCGACAATCTGCAAGTCGAGGTCGAGGGCAAGCAGATTTTGAAGGGCATTGACCTGAAGATTGGACCCGGTGAAATCCACGCCATTATGGGGCCGAACGGATCGGGCAAATCGACCCTGGCCAACAGCCTGATGGGCAAGCCCGGCTATACGGTCACCGGGGGCCGGATCGTTTACAAGGGCGAGGATGTTACAGGTCTTACTCCCGACGCAAGGGCCCGCCTGGGGATGTTCCTGGCTTTCCAATATCCGACCGAAATTCCCGGCGTGTCGGTGGTCAATTTCTTGAGAACCGCATACAACGCAGTCCACTCGGATAAAAAGCTCGGCCCACTTGAGTTCAGAACGTATCTGCAAACCCAGATGGACTTGCTCGACGTGGGCGACGACATGATTAAGCGCTACGTAAACGCAGGCTTTTCCGGCGGCGAGCGCAAACGGGCCGAGGTGTTGCAGATGGCCGTCCTCGATCCGGAGCTGGCAATCCTCGACGAAACCGACACCGGCCTCGATATTGATGCACTGAAAGAAGTCTCAGCGGGCGTGAACAAGATCCACAACGACACCCGAGGAATGCTCGTCATCACCCACTACCAGAGGCTGCTCAACTACATCGAGCCGGGATTCGTTCACGTACTGATCGCCGGCCGGATAGTCCGTTCAGGCGGCAAGGACATAGCTCTCGAACTTGAAGCAAAGGGATACGAACAATTCAGAACCGAACTGGGAATCCCCGAGCCTGAAGAGCTGACGGATTCAGCTTAAGGTCCAGAACGCCCCTGCATCTCCAATGCTGCGTTCCGGGCTCGCTTGCGTGCACCAGAACGCCCCTGCATCTCCAATGGCTGCGTTCCGGGCTCGCTTGCGTGCACAGCACGCGGCGCAATCCCGCGCCTTGCCCTTGGAGCGCAGTGACGCTCTGGGTCCGAACTAGATCAAAAACCTGAACAAATGCTTAGGCAGTAAACTTTAGTTATGGATGCCCTGGAGATTCGTAAGGATTTTCCTGTTTTGGATCAGGAAGTTAATGGACATCCTTTGGTTTATTTGGATAACGGCGCTACTTCTCAGCGACCCAGGCAAGTCATCGAGGCTGTTCGCCGCTTTTACGAGGAGGACAACTCCAACGTGCACCGGTCGGTTCACACTCTCGGCCAGCGCGCGACCGTCTTGTACGAAGGTGCCCGTGAAAAGGTAGCAAAGCTGCTCGGCGCCCCCGCGGCGCGCGAGATCATCTTTACCAAGTCGGCTACTGAGGGCCTCAACCTTCTTGCGTACGCTTGGGGACGCCATCATCTGGCCGAGGGGGACGAGGTGTTGGTTACCGAGATGGAACATCACTCGAACTTGGTCTCCTGGCAACTTGCTTGTCGCGACACCGGGGCGACGATCAAGGCCATCCCGGTCAACGACGAAGAAAACTTGGATCTTTCCCAGCTGGACCAGCTAATTACCAACCGCACCAAGATTCTCGCAATAACTCATGTCTCGAATGTATTGGGAACCATCAACCCGATCGCTGAAATAGCCGCGAAAGCGCACGAAGTTGGGGCAGTTGTGGTCTGCGACGGCGCCCAGGCGGTGCCCCACATGCCGGTCGACGTAAAGGCGCTCGGCTGTGACTTTTACGTTGGTACCGGCCACAAGATGTGCGCCCCCACGGGTATCGGCTTTGTGTGGGGCAAATCCGAGATCCTCGAGGCGATGGAGCCGTTTCACGGTGGCGGCGAGATGATCCTCGATGTATGGCTTGATCACTCCACCTGGAACGAAATTCCCTATAAGTTTGAAGCAGGGACTCCGCCGATAGCTGCTGCAATTGGCCTCGGGGCTGCGATCGACTATCTAAACGACCTAGGAATGAAGGCAGTTCGTGAGCATGAAATCGAGCTAACGGAATATGCGCTCAAGACCTTGAACAACCTGCCCGGAATGAAAATATTCGGGCCTTGCGATCCCGAGAAAAAGGGCGGACTGGTTTCTTTCACTCTGGATGAAATCCACGCTCATGATGTTGGAACAATTCTCGACAGCTATGGGGTTGCGGTCCGGGCCGGGCACCACTGCGCCAAACCCTTAATGCGTAAACTTGGGGTTCCCGCAACAACGCGGGCCTCTTTCTATATCTACAACACCACCCAGGACGTTGACATCTTGGCCGAGGCGCTGACAGGGTGCCAGAAAGTAATGGGAATTGCCTCTTGAGTGAGATGGACGACCTATACAAGGAAGTAATCTTGGATCACTATCGTGAGCCCCGCAACCGGGGCAAGCTCGAAGGCGCGGACACTCACTTGCACCGCGACAACCCGTTGTGCGGCGATGAAATTGATCTGTATCTAAGCGTCGAAGACGGTATCGTGACCGGCCTGGGTTTCGAAGGCAAGGGTTGCTCAATTTCACAGGCCTCAATTTCGATGATGACCGAAAAGCTGAAGGGCAAGCCAATCGCCGACGCTGAAGGATTGGCGAATACATTCAAACAAATGATGCAAGGGGAGACTCCGGAAGACCTGGTGGCTCTCGGCGACCTGGTTGCCCTGCAAGGGGTGCAGAAGTATCCGGTCCGCATTAAGTGCGCGCTGTTGGGCTGGAACACCTTGTTGGATGGGCTGAAGATTTACAAGGAAAAACACGGTCAATAAGTGGGCCTAGGGACTTAACACTGTACTCCCCTTGCAAAAAGGATTAAATCGGTTTAAAGTGACCATGACGATCCTCATCCAGGCCTTTTCCGGCCCGGCGCCACCTCCTCGGCCGGGCCTGGCGAGGCCGGTGGGGTAACGTACCTGGAAAACCGCGAGCTGGAAAATTGAGAGGGGCATATGCCGGTAGGTGACGACCAGTCTGTAAAAGCAGCCAGGGCCCTTGCCCTGCCTACCCGCTCCGCCATTCTGGGGCACCTGCTGAAGTCGGGCTCACTCACCGCAAAGGAGATTGCCGACGAATTTTCTCTCCACCCAAACGTTGCCCGGGCTCACCTCGACCTTTTGGTTGAAGCTGGCTTTTTGGCTACCGGAATTCGCAGACAGGGCAAGGGCCGCCCGTCGAAGGTTTACTTCACATGGGAAGGCGAGATGGGTTCCCTGGAAGATTGGGAGGTCAGCCCGCGAATCGGTATGGTCCCCGCCGTCGAGCTTTTGCCTGTGGCGCAGCAGCCCGAGTTGGCCACGGCGGCGCCAAACCCCTATCGGCTGATCGCCCAAATTTTTGTCCGGTTGGTGGAACGTTTGGATGCTGAAGATGTTTACGCCCTGGCCGAACAAGTGGCAAGAGAGGAAGGCCGAAAGCTCATGCTTGAGTACCGCGCCGGGGGGCTCGACTTTGCCGCTGCGGTCAGGGCAATGGTCGAAGAGCTTCGGCGTTTTTCTCCACAGGCGAACGTAGTTAGGCTTGACCACGATTACGCCGAGATTGAAACGCCGGATTGTGCGTTTCACGCGATAGCTTTGGAGCACGCCGACCTGGTTGCGGTTATTGATCCCGCTCTGAAAGAAGGCGCCATGGAGGCCTTGGGGCACCCCAGTGAAGTCGAGATCCAAGCCTCAGTCGCAAGGGGCGACCCTGTTTGCCGAGAGCTAGTCCGTAAGAAATTAGGCACCCAACCGAGCAAGAAAAGGAGAAGTTGAAATGGCAGAATACGCAAACGATGTTTTGGTCGAAGTTGACGACCTTGAATCAAAGTTGGGGGACCCCAACCTCGTAATAGTTGAAATTGATGAGGACACAACTCTTTACCAGAAAGGGCACATCCCGGGCGCCGTTTCATGGGATTGGTCAAAAGATCTACACGACTCACTGCGCCGGGAGTTCGCCGACGAGAAGCAGATCGCCGCTCTTCTGGAGCGCTCAGGCATCGGCGCGGATCAAACCGCAGTCCTGTATGCGGGCAACAACAACTGGTTTGCCGCTTACGCCTACTGGGTCTTGAAGTACCGGGGCTTTGACAATGTAAAAATTCTCAACGGCGGCCGCAAGAAGTGGGAGCTTGAATCTAAGGAGCTGACTACGGAGCCCGCCGACGTCAAGCCTGCCGCAAGCCCGGCCAAGATCAGCGGTACTCGCCCAGAACTAAGAGCAATGCGCGATCAGATCCTTTCAGTGGTTGGCGCAGGAGGCAGCTTCGTCGATGTCCGCTCGCCCGAGGAGTACAAGGGCGAACTTTTGGCGCCGCCGCATTTGCCTCAGGAGCAGGCTCAGGTTCCGGGGCACATTCCTGGTGCGGCGAATGTTCCGTGGAGCAAGGCTGCCAACGAAGACGGAACATTCAAATCGGCCGACGAGCTGAAAGAGCTGTACGGCGAAGCAGGCGTGAGCGACGACAAAGAAGTGATTGCGTACTGTCGCATCGGCGAGCGGTCATCGCACACATGGTTTGTGCTGCGCGAGTTGCTCGGCTTCAATAACGCCAAGAACTACGACGGTTCCTGGACCGAGTACGGCTCGTTGGTCAACGTTCCAATCGAAAAATAGCCTCTCCTTACATCGATGAAGGCATCCGAGCGTTCAACGCGGGCGATTACTTTCTTGCCCATGAAACTCTCGAGGAGTACTGGGTAGAAGCCCCCAAGCAGGATCGCAATTTTCTTCAGGGGCTGATTCACCTGGCAGTCGGATGTCTTCATCGGGAGCGGCAAAACTCAACCGGGGCGGAGCTTCAATTCGGCAAGGCGCTTACGCGCCTGGCAAATTATCCGGCTGAATATGAAGGTGTGGACCTCGAAAAGGTTCGTAGCTTCCTAAGCGATGCTCGAGCCTCGCTGGCCGGGGACAGTCCGCCGCCGGACCCGCCGCGGCTCCCCTAGTTCGCTATTTCGCGTTTAATTCGCGTAACGCAGGTCGGTCACCTCGGCGTTGGCGAGGGCCTTTTCGATGAGAGCTTGAATGTCCAGCGATTCTTCGGCTTTTTCAAGGTCTTGCTGCCGGGCCGCCGTAGTTACTTGCCTTGGAACAAACAGCACACAACAATCCTGGTGAGGCTCGATAGAGATTTCGTAGGTTCCTATGCGGCGGGCGATCTGCTCGATTTCTAGCTTGTCGTGGCCCGCCAGGGGGCGAAGCACAGGCAGATGCACAACCGAATCGATTGCAGCCATGTTGGTAAGAGTTTGTGATGCAACCTGCCCCAAAGACTCGCCGGTGACCAGGGCCTCGGCGCCCCTTTTAAGTGCGACGGCCTGCGCTATGCGCATCATCATCCTGCGGTAAAGCACGATTCTTAATCTCTCAGGAGAAACGGTCACGATCTCCGACTGAATGTCGCCGAAGGGGATCAACCAATACTGGCTCCGCAGCATCCATGGCATTAAGTGGCGGGCAAGACGCATCGCTTGTTGGGTGCTTGATAAATCCGAATACGGCTGCCCGGAGAAGTGAACAAAATCCGTGGCGGCGCCGCGTTTGGCAATTTGCCATGCAGCGACCGGCGAGTCGATTCCTCCGGAAAGCAGGCAGACGACTTTGCCGGAGCAGCCGAGCGGGAGCCCGCCCGGGCCGGGCCATTTTTCGGAGTACAGATAGGCCTTGTCTCCGGCCATTTCGATGTGGCAAGTCCACTCGGCCTCGGACAGATCGACCCGGGCGCCGGTGTGGTCTTTTAATGCTTGCCCCACCGCTATGTTGATTTCGCCTGAGTTCTGCTGAAAGGAAGTGTTGCCGCGCCTTGCTCGCACTCGAAAGGATTCAAACCGGCTGTTTCCCGCAAGATCGATAGCTGCGGCAGCCAGTTTCTCCATCGATGGCTTCATGATTTCAACCGCGGGCGAGAAGCCCGAAATCCCGAAAACGCGCCCCAGGCGCGACACAACTTCGTCCATGGCCTCGGGCGAGCCGGTCTGCACCAGGATCCGGCCAGAAAAGGGCATCACCCCTGCTCCGGGAATGCCGGTCAAGGTGGTCTTGACGTTGTTCGCAAGAGTTCGCTCGAAGTACGAGCGATTCTTTCCTTTTAGGCCAACCTCACGATAGTGGGCGACGACGAGGTCGAAGGCTTTCGCCACCCTGCACCGCCTCTTAGGTGGAGCGACCCACTAGAGCGTGACCATGTCCCGCAGTTTGCCGGGGCTTGACGGGTGACGCAGCTTCGAAAGAGCCTTTGCTTCAATCTGGCGAATGCGCTCTCGGGTTAGATCAAACTCACGGCCGACTTCTTCGAGAGTTCTGGGCTCGCCGGTTACCAGGCCGAACCTGAGGGCCAGGACCTTTTTCTCGCGGTCAGAAAGCGTTCCCAGCATGCTCCAGAGGTCCTCTTGGCGTAGCGCCAAAGCGGCTGCCTCAAAAGGACCCTCTGCGTCTTCGTCTTGAATGAAGTCGCCAAGCTCGGCATCTTCATCGCCCACCGGCTCGTGGATCGAGACCGGCTCAGGAAGGACCCGGAATGCCTCGCGAACCTTGTCGGCCGTCATTTCAGCAGCCGATGCGATTTCGTCGATGGTAGCCTCGCGACCCAGCTGCTCCAACAGTTCCGACTGAACCTTGCGAACTCGGTACAGAGTTTCGACCATGTGGACCGGGATCCTGATGGTGCGCGCCTTGTCGGCGATTGCGCGGGTAATGGCCTGGCGAATCCACCAGGTGGCGTAGGTTGAGAACTTGAAACCGCGGCGGTAGTCGAACTTCTCAACGGCCCTCATGAGGCCAAGGTTGCCTTCTTGGATCAGGTCTAATAACGGCAAGCCGGCAGCGGAGTACTTTTTCGCAATAGAAACGACCAGCCGAAGGTTCGACTGAATGAACCGGCGCTTGGCGGCAAGGCCAGATTGCTCGGTCTTTTGCAGCTCACCCTTTTTCTTCTCCGAAAGCTTGCGCTTGGGCGCCAGCAGGGTGGCTGCGGACTCCTGCCCGGCTTCATAGGCCTTAGCCAGCTCAACTTCGTCAACGTCGGTAAGAAGGGGGTACTGGCCAATTTCGCGCAAGTACTGCCGCACCAGATCCTCGTGCGGAGCCTCTTCCCTGACTGCCAGGGCGGGTTCGTATTCCATATAGTCCTGCTCTCGTTTCAACTGCGGAGTCCTTCCACTATGCTAGGCACGCCTAATGCGTGATATTTGACACGGCCGGCGCCTCGTTGGGCGAAAAGTTGCCGGGGGCGGAATGATACGCCATTCTTGACAACTTGACAAGATCGACCCGAGAAGTTTTTTCACGTTACATTGTCAAGTAACGCTGAACTCGGACAAATATTCCCGCAAAAGGAGTGTCTTTCCAAAAATTATTATAGCCCAACGTAGGTCAGTTTGCCAAAAAATGGTCTTTGTACACGGAAAACGACGATTCGGCCTGAATCTGTCTAGGAATTGTTCCCTAGGTGAGCAAGCTAAACTCTCCCCGAAGGAATATTTTCAGGTCTTAGCGCCTAGGGCGCTTCGGAGCCCCCCTTATAGAGCCGACTGATACCGGTTGGTGACCTCATCCCAGTTTATGGCATTCCAAAATGCCTCGATGTACTCGGGGCGGCGGTTTTGGTACTTGAGGTAATAAGCGTGCTCCCACACATCAAGGCCCATCACCGGAGTCTTGCCGGTCATCAGGGGAGAATCCTGGTTGGGAAGGCTGATGCAATCGAGTTTTCCTCCGTCGACTACCAGCCAGGCCCATCCACTTCCAAAGTGATTGGCGGCGGCCGCCGTGAACTTTTCCTTGAAGTCTTTGAAAGAGCCGAAAGTCGAGGTAATTGCTTCCGAAATTGCCCCAGAGGGCTCGCCTCCTCCGCCTGGGCCGAGAATCGTCCAGAACAAAGAATGGTTCGAATGTCCGCCGCCGTGGTTTTTAACCGGGCCCTGCACGTCGGCCGGAACTTTCGAAAAATTGCGCATAAGGTCGTCGACGTTGTCGTAGTAAAGATCGTCCTTGCCATCGACGGCGGCGTTCAGCTTGTCCACGTACGTCTGGTGGTGCTTGGTGTGGTGGATTTCCATCGTCTTGGCATCGATGTGGGGCTCGAGTGCGTCGTAAGCGTAGGGAAGAGCTGGAAGGCTGTACTTGTTCACGGTGGAACCTCCTTGGGTTGGTATCGGTATAAAAATTCGGGATCTCAGATGATCCTGCCCACCTCTGAGTATATTCAATCCGTCTGCTTGGTCCGGTCGGATGCGTGTCTGCGAATGAAGAAAAGGTAAGTGGCAGCCACAATGGCTGCAAAACTGAACCACTGGACTGCGTAGGATAAGTGCGACCCCTCGCCGGGTTTTGGAGAAGCGGAAACCTTGGGCAACGGCCCGGGATTGCGGGGAACTTGTTCCTCCAGCCGCAGAACCAGGGGGAGAACCCGGTACGGAAGCTGTTGGTCCAAGCGTGCTAGATCTACCCTCTGCACGCGCTTCACCGGCCCGGTCGGCGGATCCTTCGGTCCCAAGCCTGTCCGAGGCTGCGGCGGGAGTAGAACCCCGGTCAACGCAACGCGTCCAGTCGGCGGTCCTGCCTGAACGATGGGGGGCTCACTAAGATCCATGGGAACCCAGCCCCGGTCGACAACGACCGCAAGGCCGGGTTTGATCATAAGGGGAGTCAGCAGATGGCTTCCCGGCCTGCCGAGATCTGAGCGGCCTTCTAGAAGCACTTCCCGTTCGGGGTCAAAAACGCCCTCAACGGTGGCCCGGCGGAAGGCATGCTGTGCCCGACCCTTAGGTGAATCCGCTGCGGAAGGCAGGAGTTGTTCGAGAGGCGCAGGCATCTTACGGCTTTGACTTTCGATGACTGCGATTTCAACCCGTCGCTGACCCAGGCGCTCGACCTGCCAAAATCCGAGAGATATAAAAAGGGCGGCGATAGCGATAATCATCAGGTGCGCGGCGATCCAGCGGGGCCGAAGCAAGAAGCGGTACATCTTCAATCAGCATAGGCGACCACTGGAGGCGCGACCGCCAGGCCCGCGTCCTGGGCTGCTCGGCCGAGACGTTTATCCCAGGTGACCACGACCAAGTCTTCATCTTCCAGACTGAGGGCTGCCCCCAAATGGACGCTGTCATAGGCTCTGAGCGAGTGCTTTTCAGCCAGGACGCCTGCTTGCCGCGTCAGGGTATCCGTTACCTCAACGATATCCATTTGGTCCCATCTCACTTCGAGGTCGGCTTTGGCATCCCGCAATCCCACTGACGAAAGACGTCCGTCGCGGAGTGCGGCGGCCAACGCTGCCCTAGCTTCGGGGTAGGTCGTTCGGCATGTCGTTGCCTCTGATTCATTCCACCAGACGCGCATTGAATCCGACCCTTCTTCTGCAACAAGGAGCTTCACCAGGCCCGAGGTGTCCAGGTAAATAAAGCTCAACGATCCCTTTGCTCGGATACCAGGCCGGAAACGCTTCCCTTGGATTTCACACCTCGCCGGGCAGGAGTCTTCGCACTCCGTGCAGGTGTGATCGCGCCTTCAGCAATTAATCGGTCCATGGCGGGCGTATACGAAACTCCGCTCAGCCGGGCCACCGGCTTGCCTCGGTCGGTTATAAGCACCTGCCCTCCATCGCGGACGGCAGCCAACCAACGGCTCAAGTTGTCCCGCAGTTCTTTGACGCCAATTTCGAGTGTCTCTTGCATATTTCTCTCCCAAGTAGCCATTATAGCCTCTGGAAAGTGTACACTACGCCCCGCATACGAGTATGCCTGCGAGCAGGCATACTGCAGGGAGAGCGGGCGCTTAGCTCAGCGGGAGAGCGCTGCCCTTACAAGGCAGAAGTCGCTGGTTCGATCCCAGCAGCGCCCACGATGCGTTTTACCTGGTCAGAGGCACAATTCAATGGCTCGCGCTTGCGGGCTGACCTCCATAAAACTTCCACCAGTACACATTTAGTACACAACAACCGCGATAACCATCGCGAAATTGCGCTTGGTATCGACCTTTCTTGCTCAGAAAATCAGCCCGGCGGCTTACCGAACATCCCAAGCATTCGGCCGACGCGGGCCCTCCGACTAGCAGCAGGAGGTGGTAATTGTGGACGAGGTTGAACCCGAAGAATCCAGCTTTGCTCTGAGCGATGCGGCCTGGAACGCCCTGCTGGGCGCGGCTTCCGAGGTCGAAGAATTGCTGAAAGGAGACAAAGAAATTCTGCGTGCGGGTGAGCCCGCTTCCTCGACGGCACTGGTCGCCTTTATGCCCCGTCGGTTTTTGCTGAGGTACGACGGTGAGTTTGCCGAGCGGCTGGGGCGGACGGCAACAGACTTGAACAACGGAATGCAACAGAGGCGGAATGAGGGCTGGGCCTACCCATACGAGACTTTCCTTAACAGCGTAGTGGAAGAGATGCTGATGGCCCGCATCATTGCTCTGGCGGTTGAGAATGCAGCCTCTCTTGTGGTTGCAACAGAACTGAGGATGCTGGATGACGTGGGCTTCGAAGACCGAGACTTCGAGTGGCTATACGACCTCAGTCACGACGGGATAACAGACGACTCGCGACTGGCGGAGCAGCTTGGCTTCGCGAATTTAGGTTTTGAAGAGTGGTTCGAGCCTTTTCGCTGAGTCCTCATCGCAGCATCCTGCGGAGGATTGGCTCAAGACGGAGGCAGAGAAGGTCGGATACCGCCCGCCAGACGAGGCGCCCTAGGCGCCCGCGATCAGCCTCCGAATGAGGGCGAAGATGCGCTGATGCCGAGGCCGGGAACGCACCGGACGGTACCCGCCCCTACGCCACACGAGGGATCGCCGACGACTCGAGAAGCAGAGCACCTCCTTGAGCGATAGTCTCGTTTCAGAGTTTGGGACCAAGCCCAAGAACGGAGGAGCGAGATGAGCGAAGTCAAGGCGAACGTCAGGCAGGACGGCGCGAACTGGGTCGCACAGTTGTCGCGTGCCCGGTAAGCCAGAGATCAGCAAGTCCTTCGGCTCCAAGAGCGCTGCCGAGGGTTGGCTCAAGACGGAGGCGGAGAAGGCCGGGATACATCCCCCACCGGCCGGTGGGTGATCCAATCAACGACGACCGCGCGTCATAGCCGCGGGTCATGCGGGCGGTCGCGCTAGCCGCCGCAGGTGAGGACGCCTCGGACTGACGGTGGGGTTGTGGTTCGAGTCGCCCTCCGACACCCTGCAGTCGGCCTGCGGTAGCTCCGCACTCCACGTGATACCACGTGTGGTATCGTTGATTGGTGTGGGTGGTCCGATATCTCGACGAGGTGGTGGCCGAGCGGAAACGACTCCCGGTGCAGGAGATGAACGCCATGGACCGGGCGGTGGACAAGCTCGAGGCCTTCGGTCCGCGGTTGCCTTTTCCGCACCAGAGCGATGTGCGCGGATCTGTCGATCTGCGGGAGTTGCGGCCGCGTGCGGGCCGGAGTCCGTGGAGAGCGTTGTACCGAAGAACCGGGGACGTGTTCGTTATCGCAGCGATTGGACCGGAGGCGCAGGCGAATCCGCAGGGCTTCAGGCGGGCGGTCCGGGCCGCCGTGACGAGACTCGACAAGTACGCGACGTGAGGTGACTGAATGACGATGAAGAAGAGCGCGCAAAACCTCAAGACGCACAAGCGGGTCGTCGCGGAGAGCATGAAGGACGCGGAGTACCGCGCGGAAGCTGAGCGGACGCAGTTTGCCCACGAGGTGGCGATGCGCGTCATCGCGTACAGGATCGAGCACGCCATCAGCCAGGCGGAGCTAGGGCGCCGAGTCGGCCTCCGACAACCGCACGTCGCGCGTCTTGAGGCGGGTGATCACGAGCCGTCGTTGACGACCTTGGCTCGACTCTCACGCACGCTCGGCATCGAGTTCCACATCAACATCACCCCCAACCGTTTCGAAATCACCGCGTAACTGATCGGCCCACTTGTAAAGCCGCCCACCGAGGCCCCGGGGAAGGCGTGTTTTAGCGCGGCGACGAGTCTGGCAACTTTCTGAGGACCTAATCCGAGCTTCTCCGTCAAAGTTCGTGTGAGTTCGTCGAGCACGCGGGAACTCCAGTGGAGATCAATCACTTCAGCTTCGGCAAGCCGGCAGAAAAAATCACGGATCTGGGCGTCGACCAACACATTGGCATCTAGAAAGATCCGGGGACGGCGCAATCAGGGTTTTAGTTGTACAGACCTAGCTCGTCAGAAATCTCGACTAGCTCCTCTAGGGCGGCGTGTCGATCTTGGCGTGCCTTGTCGAGATGGGAAAGCACATCTTCGAGCTTGAGGCGCCTATGGGTCCCGATCCGCGTTGCAGGAAGAACCCCCTTATCAATCAGATCGACCACAGTAGGGCGCGAGACCCCCAGGAGATCCGCAGCCTGTCCTGTCGTCAACTCGGCCGGAAGGCCCGTGATATCAACATTGCCTCCGGCGCTGACCGCCTCGAGAACAGCCATTACCGCGGCGGCAAGGTCGCCACTGACTTCGCATTCAGCCTGCTTGATCCGCAGGTGGATGGAAGTGCCCGCGGCGACTGCATCTCGGGCCGCAGCCACAAAAGCTGCTGGATCAGAAGTAGGTTCACGCCGTAAAGCAACGGACATGGCCTCATTTTACTACAAACGAAAGAAACGAAAGAAGCTCCCGGGAAAGGCAGCGCGTCAGCAGGTCCTGTTCGGTGCGTATCTAAAGAACCCTGAGCGTTTCGTGAAGGGACCGCCCAAGTCCCAGGAGCTACCGAAGGAAGCGTGGATCAACGGACCGGGAAGGAGGTGATACTCACTAATAAGTGAACGTGGGTGTCTCAAAATCATTGGCAGCTTCCGGTTTCTTGTCTCAAGGCCTCGCTACACCGCCGCCCAGGCGCGCTTGAAGCCTCATACCCCCCGGCCCGCTGCGCGGGCTTCCCTTGACGCCTTCGCGTTAGACGGCGCTTGTGCCTCCGGCTCGGAAAGCCGCCGAGCTAGGAGGTGCACATGAAGCAGAGGGCAGTGGCCATCGTGGCCGAGTATCTGTCCCATCGCCCGCTGTCTCACACGCGCTCGTTCACGGTCCACATTGATTGCGCGAGCGACAGCCAGAGCCCTGCTACCACCAGAAGTCCAATCTCCAGGTATCGCTCGCCGACCAGGTCCGCAGCAATGCCACCGAGAACCATGAGCGGGATGAACGCGATGGCAATCAGCAGGGCACGACGACCAATCCTTCGTGTGTTGCCGGGGAATGCTCGCAGCCGCAGTCCAATCAACAGTGCTGCGATCATCGGTCCAAATCCGCTGCCGACCGCAAGCATCGACTCGAACGGCTCGGCAATCGTCTGCGAAAGAATCTCCATCGAGGCTCCGTAAGCCGCTGCTAGTACGGCGACGAACGACAGAGCAGCCGCTGCGGTGACACGTCTGGCGGGTCCATGTCGGGTGATTGACCATCGAGCGAGCAGCAGCAGGCCCAGACCAATCGGCAGGCCGGCAATCCCGAACAGAATGGGAGGCTGATCGCCCGTGAGCAAGATCGCGCTAGCCTTCACTCCAAAGCACACGGATCCGACTGCGATGAGCGCCGCGGCCAGCATCAATGGGCGAGGACGCTGGCTCGGATCGGCGGCTGGCATCGGGGCAGTCTTACACACACGGCCTCATACAACCAACTCCATTTTCTGCAGATCCGCTGCAGATTTGTTTCTGACGTGCCTGCTCTTTGGATGCGAGGGAGCAGAGGACCCGCTCAAGAGATTCGCGAGTCGCTCGGTCTGATCGCGTAACTCCTTCGCTCGGCGGCGGCTCTTTCTTCTCATAGCACCGGCGCGACGGTGTCAAGGGCGCTCGCTACGCTCACGTCCCTTCGGGATTTCACCCCTGACACCGTCGCGTAACCGGCGCTCGTGTGGCTTCGAAAGCCGCCTAGCTCCTCCTGCCGAGAGCCCGCCCTCCGAGGCGGGTTTCTCGCGTTCAGCTATATCTCATGTCTCTTTCCTCGTACGAGCAGAAACCTGCCCACATGGAAAAGCTTTCATCCTGCCAACTTTTACCACTGGGGTTACTTTCACTGCTATCGTGATTTCGCGAGGATGTGTTTGAGCCGTAGGATGAGCAAGAGAATGCGCCAAGCGCTTCTGTCATCAGGAACTCTCCACAGGACGGTCGACCAAAGAGTCTCGGTTTTGGTCCCGCCGAACAAAGGGTCAGGTCTGAGTCAAAGAAGCATCGACGCGGTCAATCGACGAGTCAGTACACAATCAGTACACATGAGAGCGATAAATTACGATTAAACGCGAGGTTCAGCGATCAAGATGAGGATGCACAAAACGGCCTCTGATCAGGGATTTCGACGTAAATCAGGCGCAAAGCAAAGGCTTTGAGTCACGAATTTAACTCCCTTACAAGGCAGAAGTCGCTGGTTCGATCCCAGCAGCGCCCACGATGCGTTGTCGTACTTCGGCTGATACTTGACGTTCCGACGTCAGCTGATCCTTTACGCAGTTTCACCTGACCCTTGACACTGGCTTCGGGTGATCCTTGACACTGGCTTCGGCTGATGCTTGACACTGCCTCCTCCATGAGGTCGGCTTCTTGAAGGCTGAGATAGACGAGGCGGCATGGTCATCCCTCTACTCGACGGAGAGCCGCCCTTTCGATCCGCCCGCAACTGGCAAGATCGTGATAAAGGTCATTAACCACTACGGCGACGAAGTACTCCGCGTCTACGATGCGAAAGAACTCGTTGTCACACTAGACAAGCGCTTGCCGGGCGTCGTCGCGGACTAACGGCCCTCTTATTCCATTCCCATTGCGATTAAGAATCGTACAAGTACACGAACCTACTTTGGTCTAGGGGACCAAGCCTCTATACAGGAATGATGTCGACGTGAATGCTACTGGCCTCGGCCAGGGGCCGAAGGTCCTCTGTATCGGAGGTCCAAATTTCATCGCCGTCTTCGGCAAGGAGCACAAGGGCGGCGTCGATAACATCTTTTTGTCCGGCCTTCCCAAGAAGTACGCCCGCCCGCCGTCCGAGCGGTTCATCGAGCGGCTCGATGTCCACCGATCCAATCAGCCTCGCCAAGTTAACCTGCCGGCCGCTGCCCCCTCGCCAGACCTGACCTACGATTCCACCGTGGCTTCTTGGGGTTCTGCCGGCCAGATATTCCGCCTTCACTGAGGCCACTGCCTGCCTATCATTTTTTTCGAGCAGGAGCAGCCCCCCCGCATCCAAGACCAAACTCAAGCTGATTTGCGTTTGTGCGTTCCGCCGGCATTTTTTGATTTGCTTCCACGCACGGGGATCGCCCTAGCGCGCATTTGGCGCCTCGCGTCCCGTATTTCTTGTTCGCTGATTACGCCGAACTCGGCTTCATGCGCGGCGATGAATTCGGCCAGCGCAGCCATGCGTCGATCATGATTCATCTGTCGATGCAGAGCCTCGTTAACCCAGCCGCTAACGGTCTCGGCCCGGCCCGCTTCCACTGATGCTTGGGCTGCTTCAAGAACCTCGGCATCCACCGACGCCGACAGTCGCCCCTTGCCTTTCATAGGATAATCATACCTTCCTACTAAGAATATGCCACAATTCTTCTCGCCCCCCAAGCCGGGAACAATGCAAAAGTGCGCGGTTACCTGAACTTAGGCAGGACTTCCTTTTGCTTTCGGGGGTGAAACAAGGCTTGATCCTGGAACCGGACGGCCCCACGGACCTCGAAAGGCAGGTCGGTCTGGGTTACGAACGACGCCGGCAAGCCAAGGCTCTGGGCAACCGAGGCTTCCTTTTCGACCGTCTCCAGATCCTTAAGATCGGCGGCATAGGTAAAGGAATCCATCCGGTGGAAGTCACAGTCGATCGTCAGCTCCTCGACAAATTGGGCAACTCGTGCGATGGCGGCCTGGTTGGCTTCTCCGTAGATCCGCGCCGTTTCGTCCCCCAAACTGGCGCTCAGCTGCTGATAAAGGGTTCCGTGAAGAGAGGTGATCTTGGCGGTGGTAGGGTCAGTTTTGGACCGGCGGCGACATTTGAGCTTAGAACTGCGGTGCTGGGAACGCATCCCCTTTTCTGATTTCTTCTTGACCCTGGACGGCGGAAGTATTAGCGTTCGATACCTTGGCATTCGTTGAGGGGAAGCGAGCGTATGGCGCGGACAAGAAGGTTTGTGTTCCTTATCGGTCTTGTTCCGGCCCCCCGCTGAAATGAGGATGTGAAAAAAGCTCTTCTGGCGCAAATTGAACGCCAATCAAGAAGATCGATGAATCTAGAGCGAAAGCGGAACTTTGCGTGCAGCGCTGGAATCGTCGCCTTACTTTTGTTCTCATCGGGGTGCTCACAAGAGAAAGAGAAACCGGTCACCCCGGAAGCCCTCGTCGAAACAAAAGTATCAAATGAAACAGTCCGGCTAAGGCTGATAACAGATGCCGGCAGCGTTTGTGTCGGCTTGGACTTTCAGTCCGATACAGGCTTCCACCCTCCTGCCTGCTTGAAGGGTAAGCCCCTTGCTATTGGAGCGACGATCCGAGGGGGCAAAACGCTTGTTTACGGACTTTCCTCGCAGCCAGTCCGTTTGTTGCCGGAGGTAGAGGAAGCTCCAACGCCGGAACTACAGCAGGTTCCGTTAGCCCAAGGAGCCGCTTTTCTCCTGGTAGCGGACAAACCGAACGCCTCGGGAAAAATCAAAGCCATAGACGATGCAGGGCGAATTCTGGCTGAAGCAAGTTTTGACCGGGGAGGCCCGGCTCGTGCTCCGAAGTCAACGATCGGGTCAGCTGAGATCCTTCTCGCCTACCGTTCGGAGGGAGCTGTTTGGGCTATCACCACACACGGAAACACAGTCCGGCTGAGCGAAGGAACATTAAATGCGCCGGACGGGGCTCCGAGCGTAGCTCCAGACGGGCAGACGGTGCTGCACGGCATCACCAGTTTTGAAGGCATTTTCGACAAAGTCGTCGCGCTTGACGCTCGTGCCGGTACCAGCCGGCCCATTGGGGTGGTGTGGGGCACATTTTCAAATCAGGGGCATCTGGCCGCCGGCGTCATCCCCGTAGACGACGACGTAGATATCGAGGTGATCTTAAGGGCCGTTCCCAGTTTCGAGGAAGTAGCAAGGGTGAGCATTGGTATTGCTTCTGAGGTAGGGGGACT